>JBBIPX010000034.1:0-26224 GCA_037442625.1 Desulfobacteraceae bacterium | reverse complement strand
TTCACCGGGTTTGAGGGATGCGACATACTGATTTTTCGGCATTTAACTTACCTTAAGGACGGATTTAATGCATTGCATGGTATATTATTTCCCAAGATGCGCTCTCAAAAAACCGTTGGCGCATAAACTTCGGGCAAGGTGATGTCCCAGGATTTCAAGTCGGCCATGGTTTCATAATCCGTCATATCGCACCGCATGGGGGTTATGGAGATGGATTCACGGCTGAGCACGCTGCCGTCCATTTCGCTGCCCCTAAAATCCGCCGGAGACTCCAGCTCCTGCCAGTAATATGTCCGGTTCCGGGGATCCACTCTTTTCTCAAACCCTTCGCGGGAAGCGGAAATACCCTGGCTGCTGATGGATATGCCGCGAACTGCGGTTGCGGGAACATTGGGAATATTGACGTTTAGAAACACGCCGCGGGGAAGCCCATTTTCCCTGACCAGCCGGGCAAGACCTGCAATGAATGCGGCGGCTTCTTCAAGAAAAGCCGGTTCGTGGCAGTCGACGGAAGCTGCCAGAGATGCCAGGCCCAGCAGGGCGGCTTCTCGCGCCGCAGCAACCGTCCCCGAATAATGGGCATTGACGCCGACATTGGCGCCGGGGTTGATACCGGAAATCACCATGTCCGGCCTGGTTTTAAGAATTTCCAGAACACTCAGCTTGACGCAGTCCGCCGGGGTTCCGTTGACCGCATACCCCCTGCCTTCGCCGCTAATGCGGATACGTGCGGCGCGAAGCGGTTCATGGAGGGTGATGCCATGCCCCACGGCGCTGCGTTCCCTGTCCGGCGCGACCACGGTCACCGAATGATCGATGGAAAGCCGGCGGTTCAGTGCCCAAAGACCCGGAGCGTAGATGCCGTCATCGTTGGTCAACAGGATGTTCATAGACTGCTCATATACCAAATCCACAAATTTTTAAAGCAGGTATTTTCTGAACAAGATCTTGACATTTTGGCTCAACTTCGATTTTATATGAACCATGCATATCCGTTATCCCTTATCGGTACTTTCCCGGGTCAAGCAGTGCGTCTGAACCGGCTTGTCTTCTATATGGCAATTTTCTGCTGCCTTTTAAATGCAGCTTCCGCCCTTGCATTTCCGGAACTTTCCGCAAACCAGGCGGATTCTCCCGACACGCCCTGGCATATCATGGCGGATGAAATTTCCCATGACCAGCAGACCGATCATTATATCGCCAGCGGCCATGTAACGATCAGCAAACAGTCCCGGCAGTTGTCAGCGGATTTTGTCCGCTTTGATCACAGGTCCATGATGGCCTATGCCAGAGGCCATGTCATGATGACTGCCGGCGAAGACGTGTTGACGGGATCCAGCCTGGAAATGAACCTGGCCTCTGAAATCGGAACATTATACGAAGGCACGATATTTATCAAAGAAAATCATTTCTATATCCGGGGGGACAAACTTCAAAAAATCGGAAAAAAGGAATACACCGCCGAGACCGCCAGCGTGTCTTCCTGCGATGGTGAAAAGCCGGACTGGAAAATTACGGGAAAAAACATGGCGGTCACGATCGACGGATACGGAACGATTTCCCATGCCGCGTTGTGGGCCAAACAAGTACCTGTTCTGTATGCCCCCTACCTGATTTTCCCGGCCAAAACCGAACGTCAGTCCGGATTCCTGGTTCCGGAAGCAGGGCAATCGGATCGAGACGGCTTCCAGTACAGCCAGCCGTTTTACTGGGCCATCAATGACCAGTCCGATGCAACGTTCAACTTGACGCATATTGCCAATCGCGGTGAAAAAATGGGTGCTGAATACCGGTATGTGCTGGATGCCGGATCAAAGGGTATTGCGATGGCGGATTATCTGCACGACCGGCAGGTGGATGACGGAACAGGGGGGATCTGGGGGTATGCCGGCAACAACGTTCCGCGAACCAATCTGGACAGGTACTGGTTCCGGATGAAAAACAATCAGGAATTTGCTTCCGGATTCAACGCCAAACTGGATCTGGATATTGTCAGCGATACGGACTATCTGCGGGATTTCCAAGGCATGTACATGGGGTATGACGACTCCAATCTGAATTTTTCTAAAAATTTTGGAAGGGGACTGGACGATTACAACGATCAGGTGCGGACCAATTCACTGATTGTCAACAAATTCTGGTCCGGCTATTCCATGAATGCTCAGGCGCTCTGGTATGATAATGTTATCGCCCGCCAGACGGGCGGCCCGGACGAAACCCTTCAGAAACTTCCGGATGTCGAATTTTACGGTTCAAAAAAATATTTGTACAACACGCCGCTTTTTTTCGGTTTTGATTCGGAATCGGCCAATTTTTACCGGAATGACGGGGTGCGCGGCCAGCGGCTTGACGCCTACCCCAGAATCTATTCCCCCTGGCGATATCAACAGTATTTCACCGTCGAGCCGTCCGTCGGCATCCGGGAAACCGCCTGGAATTCCGACAACGATCAATTCAACTCCGGAAGTTCCGGCGCAACCCAGAATCGCAGCACTTATGATCTCAGGCTGGATATGTCCAGCGAATTGTCCCGCGTGTATCAGATCAACGGCGAAAATGTGGAACGGATCAAGCACATCCTCCTGCCCCGGATCCGCTACAGCTTCATTCCTGAATACGATCAGAACGCCTACCCGTATTTTGATCAAGTGGACCGGATTCAGGAGCAAAATCTGGTCGCATTTTCACTGACCAACACGTTTATTTCAAAGCTGAAGCCGCCTGAGGATGCGGCGGACAGGAAGCCCGGGGTTCAGCCGGCAAATTCCTACAGAGAGTTTTTGCGGTTTTTGGTCGAACAAGGTTATGATATTCACCAGGCGGAACAACCGGATCCGAAGCCATGGGTGCCCTTGTATGCTGAAATTCAGTTTGAGCCGTACCGGTATCTGGCATTTCAGGCAGATGCCGAATGGTCTTACGACGACAATGCATTTAGGTCCAGGAATTTTGGCGCCATGCTTTCTGATATCAGGCAGGATCGTCTCTTTGTTGAATATCGGTATCAGGAGAATGACAGCGAGTCCGCATACGCCAATTTGATGCTGACCCTGAACGATCGTCTGAAAACCTATATGGATTATGAACAGAATCTTCGGGACAACACACGGATTCAGTCCGGGATCGGATTGCGGTATCAGTCCCAGTGCTGGTCAGTGGATGTCCGGTATGTTGATCAGGTGAGTGACCGGCAATATGTTTTTCTCATCAATCTTGTCGGCCTCGGCGGATTCGGCAGCGGTTCCCGGGACATACAAGATATCAGTGGACGAACGACAATGTTTGATGCGCCTTACCGGGTTATCCGATCTCAATGACATTGACGGGAAAAGGGGAATCCGGGATACAAAGGAGCGACCCATGGGGGATGCCGTTCAAATGAATTGAAAGTGGAGATTGGTCATGGTGATTGTTAAAACCCCCCTTCGGCTCAGTTTCGTCGGCGGGGGTTCGGATATCAAGGATTATTACCGGCAGACAACCGGCAAGGTGATCTGCACGGCAATTGATAAATTCGTCTATGCCATCGTCAAGGAACGTTTCGACGAACTGATTTATATCAATTATTCCCAAAAAGAATGTGTCGACAAAGTGTCGGATATCCGCCATGACCTTGTCCGGGAAGCCATGAAGATCACCGGCGTGTCGCACGGCATTGAGATCACCACGCTGGCCGACATCCCTTCGACCGGATCCGGCCTGGGAAGTTCGAGTTCCATCACCGTGGCCCTGCTTCATGCCCTTTATGCTTATCGAAACGTTCTGGTGACGGCGGAACGCCTGGCCCGGGAGGCCTGCCGGATCGAAATCGATCTTCTGGGCAAACCCATCGGCCGGCAGGACCAGTATGCCGCAGCTTTTGGGGGGGTGAATAAATTCATTTTCCATGCGGATGATACGACGGAAAGGGTGCAGGTTGCAATCCAGAGCGCGGATAAACGAAAATTCGCCTCTTCCCTGCTGCTGTATTATACCGGCATCAGCCGCAGCGCGGATGCGATTTTATCCCGGCAGAAAGCCAATTTCGTTCAGCCGGACAAACGACGCTCCATGGATGAGATGGTCGCCCTCGTGGATCCGTTTACCGAAGCCATGGAAAAAGCCGATATTCAAGCCTGCGGCCGGTTGCTGGCCCGGAACTGGGAGCTGAAGCAGAACATGGCGGCCGGCATCTCCACCCCTGACATTCAGGTCATGTATGAAACGGCACTTTCAGCGGGTGCTTTTGCGGGAAAAGTGGCCGGAGCGGGCGGGGGGGGGTTCCTGATGCTGATGGTTCCCAGGGAACGTCAGAATCGGGTGTTTGAAGCCATGAAAGCTTACCGGGAACTGCCTTTCATGATTGAAGAAAGCGGCAGCAAGGTCATCTTTGACGATACGTCATACTCCAGCAAATAAAACGGCCCTGGAGCAAAAAAAACATCCGGCTGTGAACGGGCAGGCGGGTTGCGGGCTGAAAGACTGAAAGATAAAGGCATATTATGAACATCCTCATCACCGGCGGCGCCGGTTTCATCGGATCTCACACGGCGGATGCCCTGATCGCCGAAGGCCATCGGGTGCGGATACTGGATAACCTGCAGCCAACGGTTCACCCAAAGGGAAAGCCAGGATATCTTCATCCGGGTGCTGAATTCATCCAGGGAGATGTCTGCGACAGAGATACCCTCCTCTGCGCGCTGGATGGCATTCATGCTGTCTATCATTTTGCCGCTTACCAGGATTATCTTCCGGATTTTTCTACGTTCTTCAGGGTCAATGCCGTATCCACCGCGCTGATTTATGAGCTTCTGGTTGAAACCAAAATATCTTCCAAGATTAAAAAGGTGATTGTGGCTGCCAGCCAGGCCGTGATGGGGGAGGGCCGTTACCGGTGCCCGTCCTGCCGGATGGATACTTTCCCCAGTATTCGCCTGGATGCGCAGTTGTCAGAGGGAAAGTGGGACCACATGTGCCCGTCATGCAGCCAGCCGCTGGCGTGGATGCCTTCGGATGAATCCGTGATTCATCCTTGCAACCCGTATGCCATTTCAAAGAATTCCCAGGAACAAATCGCCATCCATCTGGGGTCCCGTTACGGTATCCCTTCGGTGGCGATGCGTTATTCCATCGTTCAGGGGCCGCGCCAGTCTTTCTACAATGCCTATTCCGGAGCCATGCGGATATTTTCTCTCAGCCTGATGATGGGCAGGCAGCCGATCATTTTTGAAGACGGCATGCAAATCCGCGATTTTGTCAATATCCGGGATGTGGTGGCGGCCAATCTTCTGGTGCTGGAGAGCAGCCGGGCCGACGGCCAGGTCTTTAATGTCGGCGGCAATCAGGCCTGGACGGTTCTGGATTTTTACGATGCCATGCAGCGCATCGTGAATCGACAGTGTTCCCCGGTGATGTCCGGATATTACCGCTACGGTGATACCCGCCATATTTTCTCGGACACGCAAAAACTTCAGGCACTGGGATGGAAGCCGGCACGCACGGTTGAAGACAGCATCGGCGATTACTGGGCGTATCTGCGGCTCCAGGACAACCGGGCGGATATCCTGGAGTATGCCGAAAAACACATGAAGCACCTGGATGTCATCCGAAAGGCCAAGTGAGGGATTTGTCATGAAAGCGTTTTTACTGGCTGCCGGAAAAGGAACACGGCTCAAACCCTATACGGATTCCGTTCCAAAATGCCTGATCCCCATTCACGGAAAGCCGCTTCTGGAGATATGGCTGGATCACCTCAGCGCGCAAGGCATTCGGGAAGTGCTGATCAATACCCATCACCACGCGCATCAGGTTGAGACTTTTGTCAGCGGTTATTCCGGCCGCAGAGGCATTCATATCGTTCTATCCAACGAACCGGAACTTCTGGGAAGTGCCGGAACAATCCTTAATTGCCGGGATTTTGTTGACAGCGAAGATGATTTTATGATTCTCTATGCGGACAATCTGACCTGCGTCAACCTGAAACGGCTTGCGGCGTTTCATCGGGAATGTCGAAAAAAAAGGGGAATTTTGACGATGGGCCTGTTTCATTCGTCCGATCCGGCTGCCTGCGGCATTGCCGAACTGGACCCGGATCGGAAAATCGTTAAATTTGTCGAAAAACCGGTAAACCCCCGGGGCGACCTGGCAAATGCCGGCATTTATTTGGTCTCGCGGGAGATTTTTGCGTTTATTCCGGAAACGCCGCCAAGACCGTCTGAAGCTGTTCTGGACTTTGGCCACCATGTACTGCCGCTTTTGACCGGCAGGATGTATGGATACCCGATTACCGAATACCTGCGGGACATCGGTACCCTTGAATCCTATCGGCAGGCGCTGGCAGAATGGCCTGAATCCCGAGTCATTTGCAATTTCCCATGAATGGATACAAAAACATGATGAATCTGAGCGCGTTTGCAGCCGATTACCTTTCAGAATTAAAAACCCTGCTTGAGAAATTTGATACCCCCGGCTTTCAGCGGATTGTTGAAAAAATACTGGATGCCTATGATGCGGAAAGACATATTTTTGTTATGGGAAATGGCGGAAGCGGGGCCACCGCTTCTCATTTTACCTGTGACATCAACAAGGGCTGCTGCATGGATTTGGATAAAAAATTTAAAATGATCTGCCTGAATGACAACCTGCCCACACTTCTGGCCCTTGCCAACGATGTGTCCTACGATGCGGTGTTTGTCGAACAGCTCAAGAATTTTTTTCTGCCGGGCGATCTGGTGATCGGAATATCCGGAAGCGGCAATTCCCCCAATGTCCTTCGGGCCATTGAATATGCCAGGGCGTGTCAGGGAGCGACCATCGGCCTTACGGGTTTTTCAGGCGGGAAACTGGCCTCTCTTGCTGACATCGCCTGGATTGCTCCCGTGGCAGACATGCAGAAAATTGAGGATATGCACATGATCGTGGTGCATATGATCATGCAGGCGGTGAGAGGCCGGCTCCACCCGCTTGGAGGCTGTGTAAGCTAAATGAGGGCTTCCGGCTTTTCCAGAAATTGGTATGCCGTTCATACCCGAAGCCGGTTCGAAAATGTGGTTCAGGAGGGACTCACGCGAAAGCAGGTTGAGTCTTTCCTGCCCAGGATGACGGTGCGCAGCCGACGGGTCGACCGGAAAAAAATGATCCAGGTTCCCCTCTTTCCCGGATATCTGTTTGTGAAAATGAGTCTGGATCCCCGTGAACATCTTGAAGTTGTCAAGACCGTCGGTGTGGTCACTCTGGTGGGAAATACGCAGGGGCCGGTGCCGATCGCCGGTGAATCCATCGAATCGCTGAAAATCATGGTTCAGGGCAGACAGGAAATACTGACCGGCTCGCAATTCAAACAAGGGGACCGGGTTATGGTCGTCAGCGGCCCTTTTGCAGGCGTTACGGGCACATTTGACCGGTATCGGGGCAGGGTGGGCAGGGTGGTTGTGAACATTGATGCCCTCGGGCAATATGCCGCCGTGGATGTCAACGAGGAAGACATTGAGATAATTCGGGATAACATGATGATAATCGCTTGACTTGCCATTACAACATGTTTTATAAATCTAATAAGATATACCGTTTGGATGACTGAGGACTTTCAAGGAGGGGCGATGAATAAACTGGAATTGATATCTGCACTGAAAACCCGGACAGATATTTCGAAATCAGAAGCTGCAAGGGTTGTCGAGGTGTTTTTCGACAATATGGCCGATACCCTTGCCGGCGGGGACCGGGTGGAGATTCGCGGACTGTGCAGCTTCTATGTCAAGGAGTATAAAAGTTATACGGGCAGAAATCCCAAAACCGGTGAAAAAGTGATGATCAAGCCGAAAAAACTGCCATTTTTTAAATCCGGAAAAGAACTGAAAGAACGGGTGAATTATTAAGCCTTCGTCCGGATTTGACGCCATTGTCGGGCAGGGACCGGCAATCCGGTCATTGACACAAATTCTGAAAAGCGGCCGCATCCCGCACGCACTCTTGTTTACGGGTATCGACGGCGTCGGAAAACGGACCACCGCCGTGCGGATGGCCATGGCCGTGAACTGCGCTGGCGATCTTGCCCCCAAGTCCCCGGCTGATGCGGCCGGAAATCCGCAGGAGCATACGGACCGCCCATGCGGACAGTGCGGCCCCTGTTTAAGAATTGCAGCGGGAGCCCATCCGGATATCGCGGTGATCCAGCCGGAAGGCGGGGTGATCAAAATCGCTCAGATCCGCAATCTGTGCCGGATACTTTCGATGAAACCCTTTGAAGGGAAAGCGCGGGTTGCCGTTCTTACCGACGCCCATTTGATGAATCCTTCGGCGGGCAATGCATTGCTGAAGATGCTGGAGGAGCCGCCGGAACAGACCCTTTTGATCCTTACAGCCGGACAGGCCGCCGATCTGCTGCCGACCCTCGTCTCGCGGTGCCAGCATGTCCGGTTCAATCCGGTTTCCCGGACGGCGCTTTCCGCGGCATTGGTTCAACATCACGGGTTCGGTGCGGCTGATGTATCGACGGTTGCAGTGCTTGCGGGGGGCAGTTTTTCAAGGGCGCTGGCCATGAAGCATTCCGCCTGGATGGGCCGAAGAGACTGGCTGATCACCGAACTTGACCGGCTGGCTTCGAGCCCGCTTCATGTTGTTCTGGCACTGTCTGAGAAACTGTCCAAAAACCGGGATGCCATTTCAGATATCTTTGAGATCATGTTATCCTGGTTCAGAGATATTCTGATCATCACCCGCGACCCGGACAAGGTCATCAACCAGGACCGCATGGGCCTTGTCCGGGATGCCTCCCGGCGACATGCGGCCGATGTTTTGATTCAAAGCGTCAATGCAGTTAAAACCGCACAAGCCCGTGTCGAGGCCAAAACGAATGTCCGGCTGTCCATGGATCGCCTGCTGCTGTTGGTCTGGCGGCAACTGCATGCAGGGGCGGCGGAGAGATGATGTCATGGTAAAAAAAGTAGGCATTCGATTTAAATCCGCAGGCAAGGTGTATGATTTCGACCCGGGAGCCTTTGTGCTGCACCCGGGGGATTCCGTCATCGTCGAAACCAAGCAGGGCCTTGGCCTGGGAATCGTTGCTGTTGTTCCGGCCGTTGTCGAGGATCTGCCGGAAGGCCAGGTGCTGAAAAAAATTTTTCGAATGGCAACCGAAGATGATTTGATGCAGGTTGAAACAAATCTTGAAACAGAAAAAAAAGCCCTGGCCTTTTGCCAGACCTGTATCAAGAAACTGGGGCTTAGTATGAATCTCTTTGCCGTTGAAAACGCATTTGACGGCAGCAAACTGACGTTTTTCTTTACTTCCGAGAGCCGCGTGGACTTCCGGCAACTCGTCAAACTGCTGGTTAAAGAGCTTGGCACCCGGATTGAAATGCGCCAGGTCGGCATTCGCAACCAGGCCAAACTGTGCGGGGGCATCGGCAGATGCGGCCGCGAAATCTGCTGTTCAACGTTTCTGGACAAATTCGGACCGGTCTCCATCCGCATGGCCAAGGAACAGTGCCTTTCCCTGAATCCCACCAAAATATCCGGCCAGTGCGGCAGGCTGATGTGCTGCCTGACCTATGAATACGAGACTTACCGGGCGCTTCGTTCCGAACTGCCGAAAATCGGCAAGATCGTCATGACACCGAAGGGCGAGGGGAAAGTCATTCGACACAACCCCATCCGTTGCCGAATTGCCGTCCGGCTCGAAGACGGCAGCGAAATTGAAATCGGAACGGAGGAACTTGTGACGGAAAGTCAAGAGGAACACGCCAATGCCTAACCCTTTTTATATTACCACGCCGATCTATTATGTGAATGCCAGACCGCACCTGGGGCATGCATACACCACCATCGTGGCTGACGTGGCCGGCCGGTATCACCGAATGCTGGACCGCGAAGTCTTTTTTCTGACAGGGACCGACGAACACGGGGACAAGATTGTCCGGGCAGCCAAAAAAGAAGACATGAGCCCCCGGATTTATGCCGACGGCATCAGTGAACTTTTCCGGCAACTGTGGCCTCAGCTCAATATCGATTATTCTGCCTTCATTCGCACCACGGATCCGGCGCATATCGCCGTTGTCGGGCAGGTGCTTCAAAAAATATACGATGCCGGCGATATTTATTTCAGCGAGTATGAGGGGCTGTACTGCTTTGGATGCGAGCGGTTTTATGTGGAGCGGGAGCTTGTTGACGGGAAATGTCCGGATCATGAAACGCCTCCGGAAATCATCAAGGAATCCAATTATTTTTTCCGGATGAGCCGGTATCAGGACTGGCTTATTGAACATATCGAGGCCAATCCCGATTTTATCCGGCCGGAGCGATACCGGAATGAAGTGCTTTCATTTTTGAGGGAGCCCCTGGAGGATCTGTGCATCTCAAGGCCCAAGAGCCGGCTGGAATGGGGAATCACACTTCCCTTTGATGATAACTATGTCACATATGTCTGGTTTGATGCGCTCCTGAATTATGTTTCTGCCCTGGGTTATCCCGATGGCCCTTTGTTCAAAAAATTCTGGCCGCATGTTCAGCACATTGTGGCCAAGGATATTTTAAAGCCTCACGGCATTTACTGGCCGATCATGCTGAAGGCTGCCGGCATCCCCGTATTCAACCATTTGAATGTGCATGGATACTGGAATGTGGATCAGAGCAAGATGTCCAAGAGTCTGGGAAACGTGATCGAGCCCCTGGAGCTGAAAAATGTTTACGGACTGGATGCATTCCGGTATTTTCTGATGCGGGAAATGGCCTTCGGTCTGGATTCCGGCTTCAGTGAGCCGGCGCTGGTGGGAAGAATCAATGCGGATCTGGCCAATGATCTGGGCAATCTCTTCTCGCGGGTGACCGCAATGGTCCATAAGTATTTTAAGGGGGTTGTTCCGGCCGCAGACCCGCATGGAGATCCGCTGCTGACCGACGGGCTCCGGGCGGCTTCGGCGGTTTCGGTCCGCGAATTCGAAGCCGGCATGTCCGGATTTATGTTTCACAAGGCGTTGGCGGCTGTCTGGGAATTCATCAGCCAGATGAATAAATACATTGATGTGACGGCTCCCTGGGAGCTTGCCAAGTCCAAATCCACCAGCAGGCAGCTTGAAACGGTGATCTACAATCTTCTTGAAGGGCTTCGCATCATTTCAGGGCTGATATTTCCGGTAATGCCGGAAACAGCGGCCTCCATGCAGCGGCATCTGGGACAGGAACCCGGAAAGAAATTCTTCCGCATGTCTTTTCTTTCGGAGTGGGGGGGGGTGATTCCCGGCACGGTCATTCCAAAATCCCTATCCCTTTTTCCCCGGATTGATCCTGGCAAAAAAGAGAGCGCATCCGCGGATGCCCCGATTCCTGCGCCGGATCAACCGGTTTTCAAGCCGGAGATCAGCCTGGAGGAATTCAAAAAGGTGGACCTTCGGGTCGGCCGCGTCATCAAGGTCGAGGCGGTTCCCAAAGCCAAAAAACTTCTCAAGCTTGAAGTGGATATCGGAGAAAACCGGACGGTCGTGGCAGGGATCGCAGGTTCCTATCCCCCCGAAAGTCTCGTCGGCAAGCAGGTGATTGTGCTGGCCAATCTCCAGCCTGCAAAACTGATGGGCATTCTATCCCAGGGAATGCTGCTTGCAGCGGTGGATGACAACCGCTGCGCTGTCGCCACGATCAACGGGATCGTCAAGCCTGGAACGGCGCTGTCCTGACGGCGGTTTCAAACTTGCATTTTAATATGAAGATCTTTTCCCCGAGGAAATAATGAACAATAAATTCTCGATGGGTGAACCGGGCGTGCGGCTGGATTGGCGAGATTACCAGTCGCGATTGAATCGCATTGCCGCAAGACAGCGAGCCCGGCGGATGTACCGGTATGCCGCGGTACTCACGCTGGTAATTGTTATCGGGTTCTGGATACTTGAAGGTTCCAGCAGCTTGTCCAGTGTATTCGTCCATCGGCGGGAGCCGGAGAAGGTTCAGACAGCCGGGCTTGTCGCGCCTAAAATTGAAAAACTGCATGACAAAAAGGAAGTGCAGGCATTTTTAAAAGAAAATCCCTTGCTCAACTTGTCCCAGAAAAGCTTCGATGCGCATTACCAGGGCCGCAGCTACCGGGTTGTGACGACACTCGATATGCCGCTCCAGCAGTTCATGATAAAGAACCTGAATACCGCAAACGCCCGCCATATCGGCATCGTCGCCATTGAACCCGCCACCGGAAGAATTCTGTCCATGGTCGGGTATGACCGGGTGAATCCCTCGCATAATCCTTGCCTGGACGGCATCTTCCCGGCAGCCAGCATTTTCAAAATCATCACAGCCTCAGCGGCTGTTGAAAAATGCGGTTTGAATCAAGGATCGCCGCTTTCCTTCACCGGCGGCAAGCATACGCTCTACAAATCCCAAATAACCAACAAATTCACCAAGTATTCCCAGAACATCACGTTAAGGGATTCTTTCGCCCAGTCGGTGAATCCGGTTTTCGGGAAAATCGGCGCCCAGTTGCTCGGAAAAACGGGCGTCGAACAGTACGCGTCCGCCTTTGGATTCAATCATCCTATTGACTTTGAGGCGCCCATCGGATCCAGTACGCTCACCGTGGATGACGCGCCCTTTCATTTGGCCGAAGTCGCCAGCGGCTACAACCGCACCACCCTGATCTCGCCCCTTCACGGTGCGCTCATCGGCGCCGCCATCCTGAATCAAGGGACCATGATCGAACCCACCATGATTGACCATATCGAGGATCAAACCGGCCAAATACTCTATCAGAGCCGGGTTGAACCGATGAAACAGGTGATTTCAGCACGATCTTCAGATACGATGGCCCATATGATGGAAGCCACGGTGAATTCCGGCACCGGAAGAAAAGCGTTCAGAGGGTATCAAAAAGACAGCATCCTGTCCCGTCTGGATATCGGCGGGAAAACCGGCTCCATGGATAACCAGACGCATGAAGCGCATTATGACTGGTTTGTCGGATATGCCTTTGACAGGACCAGCGGGAAAAAAGTGGTGGTTTCCGTGGTGGTGGCGCACGAAAAGTTCATCGGAACCCGCTCCGGCTATTATGCGCGCATTCTGATGAAAGCGTTTTTTTCCAATTATTTTGCAACCGCCGGGCATCCGCTTAAGAAGAAGGATCAGGGCTGAAAAAATTGCGGCTGTCTGTGAATTGAAGGGGGGTGTTATGCCGGGGTTTGAGTGGTTCGGGGAAGAAGAGCGAAAAGAAGTGCAGGATGTTCTGGAAACAGGGGTATTGTTCCGCTACGGATTTGATCAGGCGCGAAAAGGCCACTGGAAGGCCAGAACTTTCGAGGAAGAACTGACAAAACGGCTGGGTTCCGGCTACGCTCACCTGTGTTCCAGCGGCACCGCGGCGCTCGGCATCGCACTGGCCGCCTGCGGTGTGGGTGCGGGAGACGAAGTGATTGTCCCGCCGTTTACATTTGTGGCATCCGTCGAGGCGCTGCTGACAGCCGGGGCCATCCCGGTTTTTGCTGAAATCGATGAAACCCTGTGCCTGGACCCGCAATCGGTTCACGCCGCCATTACGCCGAAAACCCGCGCCGTCATGCCGGTTCACATGTGCGGCGCCATGGCTCAAATCGTTGAACTGAAAGCGATCTGCGATGAAAACAAGCTGGTGCTGATTGAAGATGCCTGCCAGTCTCTGGGAGCATCCCACGCGGGGAAATTCGCGGGCACCTTTGGTCATGCCGGCTGTTTTTCATTTGATCCCGTCAAGACAGTTACCTGCGGTGAAGGCGGCGCCGTGGTCACTTCGGATCATGCGATTTATTTCAAGGTTCAGGCATATGCCGATCATGGTCATGATCATATCGGTTCCGACCGTGGCCTTGAAAAGCACCCGTTTCTCGGTATGAATTACCGGATCAGCGAGATGAATGCCGCGGTGGGTCTGGCTCAGCTTCGCAAACTCGATGCCATCCTTGACAGGCAGCGCGCCCATAAAAAAATTCTCCGGCAGGCGCTTGCCCGGTTTCCGCAGGTTACGTTCCGCAGGATACCGGATGCGGCCGGTGATTCAGCCACTTTCCTGTCTTTCTTCCTTGAGGACGCGGACCAGGCAAGGCGGGTTGCCGGCGGTTTGAGCGCTGCCGGAATGGATGGCTGTTTTTACTGGTTTGACAACAACTGGCATTACCTCCGCAGATGGGATCATTTCAAGCAAGTCACCTCCCTTGCCAGTCTGCCGTTTCATTTACAGAAAGGGAGTCCGGATTATTCCAGGGTGCATCTTCCTCAGTCGGACCGGATCCTGAGCCGCACTCTCTCGCTTCAGATCAAACTGTCCTGGACGCCGGAAATGCTTCAAAAACGGGTAGAAATCATCGAAAAGGTGATGAAGGAAGCCGTCTGAATTTTGACTTTTGATGAAGTCGTCAAGTATCGAAAAAGAGGGTTGATATGAAATTTCGTAATTTCAAAGTGGTTTCACAGGTAATTTTCGGCCGGGGCTGTTTTAATCAACTGGATGAGATTTTGTCCCGGAAACGAAAAAGCGGGTTTGTGGTGTTTCTGGTGGATGCTGTTTTCGCAAATCACGCTATCAGGCACCGGATTCCCTTGCATCCGGAAGACATGCTGCTCTGGGTCGATGTCACGGATGAACCCAAGACAAAATATGTGGACAGCCTGGTCGGACAGGTCCGGCAGTTTTCCGCAACCCTTCCGGACGGGGTGATCGGCATCGGCGGCGGCAGTACCATGGATCTGGCCAAGGCCGTTTCCCTCTTGCTGACCAATCCGGGTTCTTCCGCCGACTATCAGGGCTGGGATCTGATTCAAAGCCCTGCCGTATATCATGCCGGCATTCCGACCCTGTCCGGAACGGGCGCTGAAGTATCCCGGACCACGGTGCTGACCGGTCCCGAGAAAAAACTGGGAATCAATTCGGACCATACGGTATTTGACCAGATCGTTCTGGATCCGGAGCTGATTGCCGATGTGCCGAAGGACCAGCGGTTTTATACGGGCATGGACTGTTATATCCACTGCGTGGAATCGCTGACCGGAACCTATCTGAACGCCTTCAGCCAGTCTTACGGTGAAAAGGCCATGGCGCTCTGCCAGGATGTTTTTCTGAATCCGGGCACTGACAGCGACGACAAGCTCATGATCGCCTCCTATTTCGGCGGCATGAGCATCGCCTATTCCCAGGTCGGCGTCTGCCATGCCCTGTCCTATGGCTTGTCCTTTGTTCTGGGGCTCCATCACGGCATCGGCAACTGCGTGGCCTTTGATTATCTGGAGGAATTTTACCCGGACGGTGTCGCGGAATTTCGACGGATGATGGGAAAACAGGGGGTTTTGCTGCCCCGGAACCTGGTTTCCGGTCTGGAAAATCAGAAGATGGAAAAAATGATCGATGTCGCACTTGTCCTTGAGCCGCTCTGGGAAAATGCCCTGGGAAAAGACTGGAAAGGGCTGATGACGCGGGAGCGGATCCGGCAGCTTTATCAAAGAATGTAAGGCGATCGGTTCTGTCGATCGGGCTGCTTGCGGAAGCAGAGATGACTACCCATAGAAATGCAATTCATAGGTGCGCCGTGAACTACTTAAATTACCTGTTCGCTTCAATCAGGCTTTGCGGTAAACGGATGGCTTCCGCACTGTTTTCAAGCGTCTATTTCGGAAGGCACCCGGCCGCCGTCCCCAGCGGATCGGTTGTTTTTTTCCCCTGCCGCACCGCTTTTCTTTGCTGCGGCCTTTCCGGCATCGTTTCTTTTAACCCTCCGAAAACGGATCATTCGGATATCAAGGCCGATCAGACGGCAGACGGCCTGAGAAATACGCTGCTGGCCGTGGAATCCGGCGCGTATGCAGTCTGCAAGAAATCGGCGCTCGCCATTGCGGATTATTATCTGGGGGGCGATCCGGCTGTTCCGTCGCTGTATAAACAGATCCAGTCGCTGAAAAAAAACCATGCCTTTTATGCCCTGTATGCCGATCCGGGCATGCAGCAGAGCCTTTGCAAAATTTCCGAGCGCCTGCTTTCCCTGATTCGATCCGAGTCTGCGGCCCTGGAACTGGACATGGGCCGGCATTCAGCAGACATCATGGAAGTCATGATCCGCAGGGTTGAAATATTAAAAGATGCGCTCTGGTGCCTGAAATCCGAGGTGCTGGAAAACATTGCCCGGATCCGGGAGTTGATGCATCCGGAGAAAAGCATTCCGTCACCCGGCGTGATCAGCGCTTTTAAAAAGATCAACACCGTTCTAAGCAGTCTGGACCGTCTGGAAGTCCGGGGCCGGGATTCGGCTGGAATATCCCAGGTGTTTGTTCTGGACGGCCCGGAATATGACCTGTTTCAGCAAGCAGTTGACGCCAAGGGGTTGACCCGGGAACTCTCGGCCCGGACAAATCTTGAAATTCTCTTGAACCGGGGGATCAGCCTCCGAAATTTCCGGGAGCCGGATGGGGCCGCTCGCACCTCTGTGACCTTTACATATAAAGTGGCGGCGGAAATCGGCCGGCTCGGGGACAACATTGCCTTTATCCGCCGGCAGATCCGTGAGGATGAAATCCTGCATCTCATTTCGGCGATACCCTGCAGGTCCCTGATGGCTTTCGCCCATACCCGCTGGGCTTCGGTGGGCGCCATATCGCCTGCCAACTGCCATCCCGTGGACAACCGGACATCGCAAATCAGCTTTGATGACGTCGGCGTCATTCAGGCCGCCCTGAACGGGGATATCGACAATTATCAGGAGTTGAAGTCGGCTTTTGCCCAGGACGGAATTCATATCCCCGCGGACATCTCCACGGACACCAAGATCATTCCGCTTCAGATCCATCAGTTTTTAAAAGGCGGGATGAAGATCGAAGATGCCTTCCGGCAGGCCGTAAATACGTTTAAGGGGTCTCACGCTATTTTCATGACAACGGATCTGGCTCCCGGAAAGCTTTTTCTGGCGCAGAAGGGCAGCGGTCAGACCATTTTCGTGGGCCTTTGCGAAGAGCATTATATGCCGGTTTCAGAGGTATACGGTTTTGTCGAAGACACCCAACGGTTTCTGAAAATGGATGGGGAAAAGGTTGTGGAAGGACCGGCAGGCAAAACCCAGGGCCAGATATTTATTCTGGATCAGGCATCCGGCGGGTCCGTTTCCGAAATAAAGGCCATGTACTACAACGGCCAGCCGATCACCCTGGGTGAATCCGATGTCAAAACCACCCGGATCACATCCAGAGACATCGACCGGCAGAATTTTCCCCATTATTTTTTAAAGGAGATCTCCGAATCTCCGGCCTCTGTTGAAAAAACCCTGGTGAACCGGTGGCGGATTCATCCGGACACGGGCCTTCCGGCGGTTGTGCTGAAAGATGCCGTCATTCCATCTGAAATCCGGCAGGCTTTTGCGAAAAAAGCCATTCGCCGGGTATTTTTTATCGGCCAGGGTACGGCCGGCATTGCCGCCCAGGCCTGCGCGGATATATTAAATTATTATCTGGATGATCCGGGGATTCAGATATCGGCCATGAAAGCCTCCGAACTGAGCGGATTCAAGCTGTCCAGCCCGGGAGCATCCGAAAACATGCGCGATGTACTGGTGATTGCCATTACCCAGTCCGGAACCACGGCAGACACCAACCGCACCGTGGATATGGTGCGGGAAAGGGGCGCAAGCACCCTTGCCATCGTGAACCGTCGGGATTCGGACATTACCTTCAAGGTTCAGGGGGTGATGTATACCAGCAGCGGCCGCGACATCGAAATGTCCGTGGCGTCCACCAAGGCATTTTATTCCCAGATTGTTGCCGGCGCGCTGATGGGGCTGTTTCTGGCGGAGCTTTGCGGCAGGCGGACGCCCGGATTCATTGCCGAAGAACTTCATCATCTGTTGAAGCTGCCGCAGCAGATGCGCCGCATTCTCTCCCTCCAGCAGCAGATCTGCGAATCGGCCAGAAGGCTGGCTCAGAAGCGGACCTACTGGGCGGTGGTCGGCAGCGGCCCCAACAAATCTTCTGCCGATGAAATCCGGATCAAACTGAGCGAGCTTTGCTATAAAACCATATCCTCCGATTATGTCGAGGACAAAAAACATATCGACCTGTCCTCGGAGCCGCTCATCCTTGTCTGCGCCGCCGGCACGCGCGGGGTCGTCATCGGGGACATCATCAAGGATACGGCAATATTTAAAGCCCACAAGTCCGCCGTTGTGGTCATCGCCGATGAAGGGGAAGACAGATTTGGGCCGTACGCGGATGATGTGTTCCATGTTCCGGTGGTGCCCCAGCATCTGTCTCCCATCGTCAACACCCTGGTCGGCCATGTCTGGGGATATTATGCGGCGCTGGCGATTAACGATGGGTCGAAGCTCCTGTATGATTTCCGCGAAGAGATCCAGCAGACGGTGGATCAATACATCCAAAACGGCATGGATGTGTATGAGCTGGTTCTGGAAAGGCCGTTCCGGGAAAAGGTTGCCGAATTCTATTATCTCTTAAAGAAAAACAATGAAAAAGAAGGTCTTTGCACCACGATGGGCTATCAGGCCGGTGCGGATCTGTCCATCTTGCTGAAATATCTGGCCGGAAGACTTCCGGTTGCGGATTTTGAGCTTGATTTCGGGAAAAAGGGGACTGCCCAGCACATGCTGAGCACCCTGTTCGATTCCCTGGGAGAAGCCATCAATTACATGGCAAGGCCCATTGATGCCATCAAGCACCAGGCCAAAACCGTCACTGTCGGCACGAGCCGGATCATCGAGAAAATCGAAGGGGTTGTTTTCGATGTTCTGGCTGAAAGCGGATTCGGCATTTCTCAATTGACAAGCAGCAACATCCGGGTCTTAAAGAACCTTCAAGGCATTGTCTCGAAAATAAACGGCACGCTTCTATACGCCATTGACGGGCTGAATGTGCTCGGAGAGATCACGGATCAGACCGCCATCTCGGTCAAACAGAAAACCGGCTCCCTTGCCCCCCTGACGTCACGGGTAGAAACCGATTCGCGGCTTCAGGGCACCAAGCGCATCATCGTGCGGGAAGGCAACGTGTTTATCGGCAGGGGCCGCAATGATGACCGCAATATCATCATCATTCCCGTTTTTTCAGCTACTTCCGCCAGCAGCATCAGCAATCTGATGCTGCTTCACATCGCATTTAAAGAACAGACGCCGCTTCCCGTGAAAATCAAGGCCCTTGGCGGAAAGCACGAGCGGATCAAGAACATTGTCCAGGAAACCAGCGCCCCGTGGGACGATGCGTATCTGGAATGGGTCCGCATGGAAGATCTTTTCGGCCAGTCCGCGGAAAAAACAGCGGAATTCATTATCTCCAGAATGCCCTGATATCGGGGCAAAAAGCCGGAAATTCCATCAAAACCGAAAGTAAGCCGGGCCGCCGGGCAGGATGACACAATCATCGTGCCTTGCGGCTTTTTTTAGTTTTTTCTTGACATCAAGACGTAACATAACTACATCATAGCTATATTGTGATCATTGCCATCGGCCAAACCGAACCAAGGAAACATAAAAGACCTGGAGGAAAATGTGAAAATTCTGACAACCGTAAAAAAAGTCGTTGATGTGGAATTGAACATGCACGTAAAGGACGGGACCATTGTTCAGGAAGGGCTCCAATATGTCATGAATGCCTGGGATGAAAATGCGGTGGAAGCCTCTATTCTGCTGAAGGAAAACAGCAATGCGGAAACGACCCTGGTAAGTATCGGCGGCGGGGAGGACACCACCAAAATCATCCGCAGGGCCTTTGCCATGGGGATTAAAAACGCGGTTCAAATCGATGATCCGGCGCTGAGCGAAGCGGATGCTTTTGTCTACGCCAGGGTGCTGCAAAAGGTTTATGAAAAGGGAAACTACGATCTGGTTATCTGCGGCAAACAGGCGCAGGATACGGACAACGGCCAGACCGGCATCTTATTGGCTGAGTACCTGGGACTGCCGTGCGTCAGCAATGTGATCGCCATCGAAGTGATGGACGATCAGCACATCAAGGTATCCCGATTGGGTGATGGCGGCACCGAAATCGTTGAAATGGCGCTTCCCGCCGTGGTCACGGTGGATGTCGCCATCAATGTTCCGCGGCTTCCCCAGACGCGCGGCATCATGATGGCAAAGAAAATGCCCATCGATGTCATGGACCTGGCAGGGCTCGGCACTTCACATGCCGAAGTCGGCGGCGCCGCGCCGAAATCGAAAATCGTTGAATTCATCGCACCGATTGCCAGAAAGTCCGGGCGAAAATTCGAGGGCGATGCCGCTGAAGTCACCGCTCAGGTTGTCGGCCTTCTGGTAACTGAAGCAAAGGTGTTTTAGGGGATTCAACTCATCGTTTTCCAACTTGATCTGACACAAACCGCATTCATATGAGGAAACAATATCATGGCAAAAGTACTCGTCATTGCAGACATCAAACAAGGCGTCCTTAAAGGCAGCACGGCGCAACTCTTGTCAAAGGCCAAGTCGATCGGCGCACAAACCGCGGTGGTGGCGATCGGCAGTAATATCGCATCGCTCATCCCGGGCCTGGCAGCCGCAGGCTCCGATACGCAATATATCGCCGATGATCCCGGGCTGGAGCTCTTTTCAGCCGGCCCCGTTGCCTCCTGTGTCGTGGATGCGGCAAGGCAGTTCGGCGCCGATCAGATCTGGTTCGGTTTTTCCGAAAGCGGTAAAGCCGTGGCCCCGAGGGTGGCGGCCCGGCTGGAATTTGCATGCGCAACCGACATCACCGACGTGATGCTTGAAGGGGGTCAGCTCGAAATCATCCGGCCCGCCATCACCAATAAAGTGCTGCAGCGCGTTATAATCAATGCCGGCAAGCTCGTGGCGGTCGTCAGGGCGGGCGCGTTCGAGGCAAAGGAAAGCATTACGGGAGCTGAAAATGTCATCAAGCTTTCGCCGCCGGCCGCTGATTTGAAGGCCGTGATCCGGCAGATTTTATCCGAAGCAAGCGGTGAAATCGATCTTGCCGATGCCAACATCGTCGTCTCCGTGGGCCGGGGGGCCAAGGATCAGGCCGGCATCGATCTGGTAAAAGAGCTGGCCGACGATTTAAAAGCCGGTTTCGGCTCTACCCGTGCGATGGTGGATGCGGGTTTCATTCCCCATTACAAGCAGGTCGGCCAGACCGGTAAAATCGTTGCGCCCACCCTTTATATGGCCATCGGCATTTCCGGCGCCATCCAGCACCTGGCGGGGATGAAAGGATCCAAGGTAATTCTGGCCGTGAACAAAGACCCCGAAGCACCCATATTCAACGTGGCGGATTACGGCATTGTCGGAGACCTTTTCGAAGTGGTTCCGATCCTCCGGGAAGAGATTAAAAAAATAAGAAATTAGTGTCCGAACCCGATCCGGATTGCGGCGGAATCCGAAATTATCCTGTTTGAACACGGCGTAACATCCGTTGATGAGGTATTCATGAATCCCCTGTTGATGTCTATCGTGGTTGTTGTCGCACTGACGGTTTTCAGCCGGACTATGGTCCGGAAAATTCAATTGCTGACGGCGCTCGAATCCGCCGATAGAGCCGATCATCCGCTGCAGCGACTGATGAACATGGCCGTTCTGGCCATCGGCCAGAAGCGCCTGGTGGCAAGAGCAAGGGAGAGAAGCTCGGGGTTGATGCATGCGTTCATCTTCTGGGGATTCTGCGTGCTCTTGATCCGCAGCATTACCTTGTACGGGGAGGGGTTTCACGCCGGATTCCAGCTTCCGTTTCTGGGCGGCGAGCATCTGATCGGATATCTTTATATCGCCTTGAAAGACATCATGGAAGGGGTTGTGCTGCTGATGGTCCTCTGGGCGATTTTTCGCCGCGCCGTTCTCAAACCCGAACGCCTGCACAACACCTTCGAAGCCTATCTGGTTCTGGTGATGATCGGGATTTTGATGGTCTCCGACCTGCTTCTCGACGGCGCGCGCTGCAATCTGATTCAACTGTTCAACAACCCGGGAAATATCCACTACTTCAACAACCCGCAATACGGCAGCGAATTTTTCTGGACCCCGATATCGGCGGGAGCGGCCGGCCTGATCTCGGGATTGGGCACGGATGCCAACGCCGCCATCCTGGTCACGATGTTCTGGCTTCACATCTGCACGCAGCTTGCATTTTTGAATATTCTCCCCCTGGGAAAACATTTCCACGTGATCACGGCGCTTCCCAATGTTTTTCTTAAAAGCCTGGGCTATCCGCATGAAAAAGCCAAGCTGCTGGATCTGGAAGATGCGGACGCCTGGGAGGATGAATCCCTGGGCGTCAATCATATCCATCAACTCAACTGGAAACAGGGGCTGGACCTTTACACCTGCACCGAATGCGGCAGGTGCAAGGAGGTCTGCCCGACATTTACCACAAACAAGCCCTTGAATCTGTATGATTTCAATGAAAAGCTGAAGCATGAGCTTTTTGAAAATACCGGCAATATCATCCGGAGAGCCAAACTTTCGGCCGCAATCAAACAAAGCGAAGATTCCGGTCAAATTGAAAAACTCAAGGCCGAGCGCGCCGCGCTCAACAGCAAAAATCGGTTGATCGGCGATGTCATCGCGGAAGACACGCTTTGGGCCTGCACGACCTGCCGCGCCTGCGAAGAAGTATGTCCGGTCACCATCGAGCATGTGCCCAGGATCATCGCCATGCGCCAGGGGCAGACCCTGATGGCGGAAGCGTATCCCAAGGAGCTGAACACGGCCCTGAAAGGGCTCGAATATAACGGAAATCCCTGGGGGATCGGCTATGACAAGCGCGCCGACTGGGCCCGGGGGCTGGACATCAAAACCATGGCGGATGACCCGGACGCCGATTATCTTCTCTGGGTCGGATGCGCCGGATCATTCGATGACCGGTCCAAAAAAGTATCCACAAGCCTGGCCGGAATTCTGCAAAAAGCCGGCGTCCGTTTTGCGATCCTGGGTGTGGAGGAAAAATGCACCGGCGACTTTGCCAGAAAAGTCGGAAATGAAATGCTGTACCAGACGATGGCCCGGGAAAACATCGAAACCTTGAACAACTATCATGTCAAAAAAATAATCGCGGCGTGCCCGCACTGTCTCAATACGCTCAAGCACGACTATCCGCAACTGGGCGGCAATTACGAGGTCATCCATCATGCCGAATTCATCGACGGGCTTGTCCGGGCGGGTAAAATCAAATTGAAGCCGTCGCTGGCGGGCGCGCTGACATATCATGACCCCTGTTACCTGGGGCGATACAACAACATATACGAAGAGCCCAGATCGATCCTGCGATCCGTTTCAAAGGACGGATTCAGGGAACTCGGCCGAAACGGCAGGGAAAGTTTTTGCTGCGGCGCCGGCGGGGGCAGAATGTGGATGGAGGAAACCATCGGCAAGAGAATCAATCTGGAGCGCTCGGAAGAAATCGTTAAGCTGCAAGTCTCAAACGTTGCGGTGGGGTGTCCCTTCTGCCTGACCATGATCGAGGACGGGATGAAAGAGCTGGGCAGGGAAGAAGAAATCAAGACCCTGGACATTGCCGAAATCGTTGAAAAAAACATGGTGTAATGTTATGAATTTCCCCCCTTTGAAAAAGGGGGGCTATGGGGGATTTGGCAACAGCATGGAAAGTTATAAAGTTATCCGTTGTGAAAAAGGGCGCTGCAGGGACGGCGATCAAGAGCTGATCCAGGAAGAGCCTCTTTTAATCCGTGTCGAGGGCAATCCTTATTCCGTTGTCATGCGGACCCCCGGCGACGAGATTCCCCATGCCGCGGGTTTCTGTCTGGGCGAGGGGCTTGTAGACAGCCTTGATGATTTTGCGACCATCGGGTTCTGCCGGGATCTGGACCCGAATGTCGTTGAAGTCAGGCTTAAACCCGAAAGACGGGAAAAAGTCCGCGACATTCTTGATCGGCGGGGCTTTATCAGCCAGACGAGCTGCGGAATCTGCGGAAAGGAAATGGTCAAGGACCTGTATCAGACCCTGGTACCGGCTGAGGATAATTTCCGGATCGACTTGGATCGGATTTATACGTGCATTGAAAAGCTTGCGGAAAACCAGGTCTATTACAAGAGCACGCGAGGGGCACATGCCGCCATGCTTCTGGATCACCTGCTTGACAGCTTGTCTTTTGCCGAAGACGTCGGCCGGCACAACGCCCTGGACAAGGCCATCGGAAAACTGGTGCTGGGCGGCAATCTAAAGGACGCCGCCGTGGTGGTTCTCTCCTCAAGAATCAGTTACGAACTGGTGCAAAAGGCGGCCCGGGCCCGCCTGCCCATGATCGTCAGCATGTCCCGTCCCACGGCCCTTGCGGTTGAAATGGGCCAATCCCTGAATATGACCCTGGTCTGCGCAAAGGGTCCTGAACTGATACTCTTTTGCGGTGAAAACCGCATCCTGAAAAATTAATAGTCCCCGCCCCTGCCTTTTCATTCCCGATTCATCCGTTTGTTTATCTTCGTGAATTTTTCCGCTGTGCTCCATTGTCATCAAGTTAACTGCGGCGGTCGGTTCTATGATCCCCCTTTTTGTCAGCAATTCTAATTATGGCATTTTGTCGGCGTAAAATCCCCACTGAACAATCAATAGATGGGATAAAAGCAAGCAGTATGGGTTTTCAAACTGAAAATATACTGTATTAATCTGTATAATATCCACTCGCCAGTTCATAATTAGAATTGCTGCCTTTTTGTTGGAGTGTTTGACAACAAAAAAAGCTGTTGGTATGATGTCCAACATGAAAGCCGTTGAACTCATTCGCCTACGCATCGTCTATTCGGAGTCGTCATTCGCCGAGTTGGTGTTGTGGCATCTTCCAAAGCCGATCGAAGGGTCAATGCATGAGTACAAGTATCGGTTGGCATATGTCGTGCGCGGCAAATGTGTCTTGCACTACGACAACGAAATCGGAAAGGGCGATCACCGGCATTCGGGCGGGGAAGAAAATGCCTATTTGTTCACCACGCCGGAGCAATTGATCGCTGGTTTCCAGAACGATACAGAGAGGTGGAACCATGAAAACCATAATCCTTGACGTACAAACGCCTGTCGATTCGATGACGGACTTTGTACATGCCTGGAAGACCGGCAAACCCGAAAAGTCCGCGCGCATCAGCTTCGCGACACCGGAATTGCTTTGGCAAGTATTAACCCAAAAGCGGTGGGAATTGCTTAAGGCTCTCTGCGGAGCCGGTCCCGTATCAATACGTGAAGCCGCGCGGCGGTCCGGTCGTGATGTTAAAGCAGTCCATGGCGATGTGACCGCACTTCTTAACGCCGGCGTTCTTGATCGCACAAATGATGGGCGAATCGTTTTTCCATTCGAAGCTGTAAAAGTCGAGTTCCTATTGAAGGCGGCATAGAGTGGCAGCATACTGGAATGCCGAACCACGGCATACGGCGAATCGCAAAAAACAAGCGCCCGCTGATGCCCACGTTATGCGCAAAGAAACAAAGGACTGAGCACTGATGGCAAACAATAACGGAAAATCCCTTGAATCCTGGATCTGGGACGCCGCCTGTTCCATCCGGGGAGCCAAGGACGCGCCGAAATACAAGGACTACATCCTCCCGCTGATCTTCACCAAACGCCTCTGCGACGTCTTCGACGATGAGCTGAACCGTATTGCAGCCGAGGTCGGCTCGCGCAAGAAGGCCTTCCAGCTCGCCAGGGCCGACCACAAGCTCGTCCGCTTCTACCTTCCCCTCGTGCCGGACGATCCCGAGCAGCCGGTCTGGTCCGTCATCCGCAAGCTCGCGGACAAGATCGGCGAAGGCGTCACCACCCGCATGCGATCCATCGCCCGGGAAAACCCGCTCCTTCAGGGCATCATCGACCGCGTCGACTTCAACGCCACCACCCACGGCCAGCGCGACCTCGATGACGACCGCCTCTCCAACCTCATCGAGGCCATCAGCACCAAGCGTTTGGGGCTCGACGACGTCGAGGCCGACTACGACAACGACGAACTTGACCGCTTCCCCGCCGGGGCCGGCTTCCCGGGCAAATCCTCCGCCGACTGGGGCTGGGTCCAGCACATGCACGCCAGCCTCAATGACACAGGTCGCGCCGCCGTTGTCCTCGACACCGGGGCCGTCTCCCGCGGATCGGGCAATGCCTGCACCAACAAGGAAAAAACCGTCCGCCGGTGGTTCGTCGATCACGACATCATCGAGAGCGTCCTCTACCTGCCCGTAAACCTCTTCTACAACACCACCGCCCCGGGCATTGTCCTCTTCCTCAATCGGGCCAAGCCCAGGGCCCACCAGGGCAAGGTCTTTCTCGTCAATGCCGGCCGGATCTTTGAAAAGGGCGACCCCAAGA
>JBBIPX010000033.1:0-27618 GCA_037442625.1 Desulfobacteraceae bacterium | reverse complement strand
GTCCGGGCCGGACTGAAAAAATTCAATCTCGAACACAATTTTGAAGTCAAGAACATTTATGAATATTACGCCAGATGGATTCGCGAGGGGAAACTGAAGGTCAATTCCGACTGGAACAAGGATTTGAAGATCAAGTTCACGGTTCAGGACCCCTGCCAGATCGTTCGAAAGAGCTATGGCGATCCCATTGCGGATGACCTTCGCTTTGTGGTCAAATCCGTGGTGGGTGAAGAAAATTTCATCGACATGCAGCCCAACCGCTCCAACAACTACTGCTGCGGCGGCGGCGGCGGGTTCCTGCAGTCGGGATTCAAAGAGCAGCGCCTGGAGTACGGCAGACTCAAAGACCAGCAGATCAAGGCGACCGGCGCGGATTACTGCATTGCCGGGTGCCACAACTGCCATGCCCAGATTCACGAGCTGAGCGAACATTACGGCGGACACTATCCGGTTGTCCACCTCTGGACCCTCATCTGCCTTTCCCTGGGAATACTCGGGCCGAACGAACGGGAATACCTGGGAGATGACCTGAAGGAAGTGAATGTATTCCATCCGGAGACGGCTGAATAACAAAAAGGAAAAAATCATGACCATTCAAAAACGATTGCAGAGCAGAGAATTTGTCGTTCTTGCGGAAATGAATACACCCAAGGGCGTGGATATTTCCCGGTTTATGACGGACGCCAAGCGCATCAAGGGGCGCATCGACGCCGTCGTTATTCCGGACATGGACAACGGCGTGATGCGAATGAGCGCACTTGCCGGCGGCGCACTGGTTCAGCAGCAGGGCATGGAGGCGATGATCCATGTCTACGGACGGGACAGGAACCGAATGGCCCTTCAGGGCGATTTGCTGGCCGCCCATGTGCTGGGCGTCCGGAACCTGCTCGTGGTTAATGGCGATGACATGGCCAACAGCGACCACCGGAGCGCGGTTCCGGTGCAGGATCTGGACGAGCTCGGACTGCTGGCCGCCATCCGGTCCCTTCAGGCCGGAAAAGACCTGGCGGGGTTTGATCTGGACGGACAGCCGGAGTTTCATGTCGGCTGCCGGCTTTCGCCGTTTGCGGACGAAGCCGGAATGATCCGTGAACTGAATATGGCAAAGGATAAAATTGCCGCAGGCGCCGCCTTTATCGTGACGCCGCCGGTGTTTGACATGGGGCGGTTCGGAAAATTCATGGAAAAAGCCGCCAGCCTGGGCGTGCCGGTGATTCCCACGGTCTTTTTGATCAAATCGGTGGCGGTTGCCCGGTATATCGCGACAAATGAGCCGGGTGCGCACATTTCCGAAGAGCTCATCCGGCGCATTCGAAAATCCTCGGATCGCGAAATGGAAGGCGTCAAAATCGCCGGAGAGACCATTTCTCAGCTTCGCAAGTCGGCGCAGGGGGTTCTCATTCAGGCCATGGGCTGGGAGCACCGCCTGTCAGCCATTCTGGATGCGGCCGGTGTTTGACGTGCAACCCTCAAGAAAGAAAGAGAGATATGAAAACAGCAGACCCAATTCAAACCAGTGACAGGGTTCTGGTGATCGGCGGCGGGGTCGGGGGAATCCGCACGGCCCTGGATCTGGCCGAAGCCCGGAAAAATGTCGTTCTGATCGATAAGGCCAATGCCATCGGCGGACTCATGACGCTTCTGGACCGGACGTTTCCGACCAATAACTGTGACCTCTGCACCCTCTCGCCGACCCTGTCGGAGAGCAATCGAAACCAGTATATCCGGTTGATGACACTTACAAAAATCATCCGTCTGGATGGAGAGCCCGGAAATTTTACGGCAACGCTCGTCACCTCGCCCCGCCATATCGACATGGAGCGGTGCACGGCCTGCGGACTGTGCCGAAAGCAGTTCCCAGAGTGCGTGGATTTCAATCCGGGCCTGGATCACCGGGCGCCGACCTGCATGCGCTATCCCCAGGCCACCCCTCAGTCGTTTTCCATTGACATGAGCTGCTGCGCCGATCCCCGGGCACTTGTGGCCTGCTGTCCGGCAGGCGCCATTATCGCGGATGATCCGGAGCGGGAAGTAAAGCTTCAAATCGCCTCGGTGGTCCTGTCCCAGGGAGCCGCCATTTTCGATCCGGCCGGACTGGACAGTTTCAGCTACGGCAAGGACCCCGATGTGCTGACCAGTCTGGAATACGAACGCATTCTGTCCGCTTCCGGGCCGACCCAGGGCAGGCTGGTGTGTCCTTCCGACGGCCGGATACCGGAGAAAATCGCCTGGATTCAGTGCGTGGGCTCCCGGGGGCTCCAGAAAGGCGCGGTAACTTACTGCTCCAGCGTTTGCTGTATGTTTGCGCTCAAAGAGGCCATCGTGACCAAGGAGCGCTTTCAGAACAGCATCGATACCGCGGTGTATTATATGGACATGCGGACATTCGGCAAGGACTATGAACGCTATTATGACCGCAGCCGGAACTTGTCCGGGGTGCGCTTTGTCCGCAGCCGCCCCCACAGCGTGTTTAGAAAGCCCGCAGATGCCAGGTTGACCGTTACTTTTTCAGGCGAGGAGACAAGCCGTCTGGAAGAAGAAGCCTTTGATCTGGTGGTGCTTTCCACCGGTTTCCGGGTCACGGATGACCTTCGAAAGACCGCCGAATCCCTTGGCATCGGACTGAACGCACACGGATTTGCGCAGACCGGCGGATTTGATCCGGTTGCAACTACCCGGAGCGGCGTTTATGTCTGCGGCATGTTTGAAGGCCCCAAGGACATTCCCGAAACCATGATTCAGGCAAGCGCAGCCGCCTGCAGGGCCGCAAGCCACGCGCCGGCATCGGCGTCCCGGGAGAGCGACAGCGAGGCTATTCCCGAACGGGATGTGAGCCAAGAGGCGCCCCGGGTCGGGGTGTTTATCTGCGATTGCGGGGAGAACATCGGCGGCGTGATCGATATTCCGCAGCTTGCGGCATTTGCCGCTAGGCTTCCGGGGGTGGCCATCGCAGAGGGCGTGGGACACGGGTGCAGCCGGGAATCCATGAATCATATCGCGGAAGCGGTTGTCAGCGGCAGGCTCAATCGCGTGGTGATCGGCGGGTGTTCGCCCCGAACGCATGAAACGCGGTTTCAGGATTTGGCGCGCCGCTGCGGGCTGAACAAATACCTGGTGGAGATCACCAACCTCCGGGATCAGGATACATGGGTGCACCTGGATCAGCCAAAAGATGCCGCCGCCAAGGCAAAACAGTTGATCTGGGCATCGGTCCAGTCGGTGAAAAAAGCAAGATCCCTTGCGGATAACCGGTTGCCCATCAATCGGGACATTCTGGTCGTTGGCGGGGGCGTGGCCGGCATGACGGCGTCGCTGCGGCTGGCCGATCAGGGGCTCAAGGTGTTTCTGGCGGAACGGCATTCCATGCTGGGTGGTGTGGCCAATCTGGTCCGAAGAACCCTGGAAGGCGAGGATGTTCAGGCCTTTATTCAGGACCTGATTCAAAAAACGCTCTCCCATCCCAATATCCAGGTGATCAAAAACGCCTTTATCGTGGATCACAGCGGCATGCCCGGCTTGTTTAAAACCGGCATGCAGGTCGGACCCCGGATGTTCTACCGGCAAATCACCCACGGGGTTACGATTCTTGCGACCGGTGCGTTGCCCGGCCGTCCGGACCTGCATCTGCTCGGCCGTCATGCGGCGGTGATGACCCAGCTCGAGGCGGATGCACTCCTTGAGGATGCTCCGGCCAAGGTTGCCGGTTGGAACAATGTGGTCATGATCCAGTGCGTTGGCTCCCGGCAGCCGGACAATCCCAACTGCTCCAGGATCTGCTGCCAGGCGGCCGTTAAAAACGCCCACCGGATTCTGGATATCCATCCGGATGCCCGAATATTCATTTTGTACCGGGATATGCGAACCTATGGATTTCAGGAGGATTATTACCAAGAGGCCAGAAACCGCGGCGTCATCTTTGTCCGGTATGAAACAACAAGCCCGCCCGAGGTATCGGAAGCCAGTGACCAGGTGCTGGTTGCCTTTACCGACCCCATCCTTGGCAGACGTGTGGCGGTGAGCGCAGATGCCCTGCTGCTGAGCACCGGTTTTGTCAGTGATGATGAATCCAGTGAAGATTTGGCAGCCATTTTTAAAATCCCCCGGACCCCGGACGGATATTTTCTAGAAGACCATATCAAGCTGAGGCCCGTGGATTTTTCCAAGCCCGGATTTTTCATGGCCGGAACTACGCATTCCCCCCGGCTTATCCGGGAAAGCATTGCACAGGCCGAGGCTTCAGCCGCAAGGGCACAGACCCTGCTTAGCCGCGACAGCATCGATTTGGGGGCGGCCATTGCCCGGGTCGATTCCAAAAAATGCGCGGCCTGTCTGATTTGTGTCCGTGCCTGCCCCTTCGGGGTGCCGTTTATCAACGCGGACGGATATTCGGAAATCGATCCGTCCAAATGTCACGGCTGCGGCGTGTGCGCTTCCGAGTGCCCGGCCAAGGCCATTCAATTGATGCAGTTTGAAGATGACCAGATTCTGGCAAAGCTGAGCGGATTGCTGGAAAGGATGGTGGCATGATGGAAGAATTCGAACCGGTCATCGTCGCGTTTTGCTGTCATTTCTGCGCCTATACGGCAGCGGACATGGCAGGGAGCCTGCGACTCTGTTATCCGGCCAATGTAAAGATCGTGCGCGTTCCCTGTTCCGGGAAAGTGGATACGATCCATATTCTGAAGGCATTTGAAGGCGGCGCCGACGGCGTCTACGTGGCAGGATGCCTGGAAGGGGACTGCCATTTCAAAAACGGCAATGTCCGGGCGGCCAAGCGGGTGACCTATACCCGAAAATTGCTGGAGGATATCGGCATCGGCGGCCAGAGGCTGGAAATGGTCAATCTGTCCGCCGGCATGGGGGAGCGTTTTGCCGAAATTGCCCGGCAAATCACTGAAAAAATCCGGAAGCTGGGACCCAACCCAATCCGAAATTTGACCCGGCCGGTGACTGAAGCCGCGGTCCAGACATCAAAGGAGCAAACACTACAATGATTACGGCGGAACGTAAGCCCCTTGAGGAAATCATTGAATATATCCGGCCATTTCAGAAAATTCTGCTGGTCGGGTGCAACGAATGCGTGACGGTCTGCGCCGCCGGCGGCCGCAAGGAAGTCGGCATCCTGTCCGCATCGCTGCAAATGTCATTACTCAAACAGGGAAAAAATCTACAGATTCGGGAACACACCCTGGAGCGCCAGTGCGATCCGGAATACGTTGAAGAGCTGACCCCCATGATAGACGGCGTGGATGCCGTCCTGTCCATGGCCTGCGGGTGCGGGGTCCAGGAAATGAGCCGAAGGTTCAAGGATAAACCGGTGTTTCCCGCGGTCAACACCAAATTCATGGGTGCATCGGAGCGCCAGGGCGTCTGGGCCGAGCGGTGTCAGGGCTGCGGCGACTGCCTGCTCGGCATCACCGGCGGCATCTGCCCGATTGCCCGCTGTTCCAAGCAGTTGATGAACGGCCCCTGCGGAGGGTCTACGACCGGAAAATGTGAAATCAGCCCGGATGTGGACTGCGCCTGGCAGTTGATCTGGGACAGGCTAAAGGCCCTGGGGCTGGAAGACCGGTATGAGCGGATCATTCCGGCCAAGGATTGGAGACCGGGGCGGGGCGCCGGCCCCCGAAAAATCATCAGGGAGGATTTGGCAGAATGAAAACCGAAAGCGTGCTTGAGAAAGTGTTGGCATCCGGAAACCTTGCAGTTACCTCGGAATGCGGTCCCCCAAGGGGCTGCGTGCCGGAAAAAGTCCGCCAGAAGGCGGAACTCCTCAGAGGCTATGTGGATGCGGTCAATGTCACGGATAATCAGACCGCCATGGTTCGCATGTCCAGTTTTGCGGCCGCCGTGGTTCTGCGGCAACTGGGACTTCACCCGATCCTTCAGATGGTGACAAGGGACCGGAACCGCCTGGCCATGCAGTCTGACATCATCGGGGCCTATTCTTTTGATATCAATACCATGATGTGTCTTTCCGGCGATCATCCGCAGTTCGGCGATCATCCCATGGCCGCCGGCGTCCACGACATCGACTCCATCCAGTTTGTCCAGATGGTGAAAAAAATGCGGGATGAGGGCAAATTCCAGGGCGGCGCGGACATTGAAAGCCCGCCCAGAATGTTCATCGGCGCTGCGGCCAACCCCTTTGCAGATCCATTTGAACTGCGGGTAGCGCGCCTTGCCAAAAAAGTGGCTGCAGGCGCGGACTTTATTCAAACCCAGTGCATCTACAACCTGGACAAGTTTGAAAAATGGATGGAAGGGGTCCGGAACCGTGGCCTGCACGAAAAATGTCACATTCTGGCCGGCGTCACGCCCATTAAAACCGTTGGCATGGCCCGGTACATGAAAAACAAGGTGCCGGGCATGGATGTTCCCCAGGAAGTGGTGGATCGGATGGCCGGGGTTCCCAAGGAAAAGCAGGCCGATGAAGGCATCAAGATCTGTGTGGAGACCATCGAGCGCCTCAAGCAGGTCAAGGGGGTCGCCGGATTTCATATCATGGCTATCGAATGGGAGCAGAAAGTGCCGGAGATTGTTGAAAGGGCCGGGCTGTACCCCCGGCCGAATGTCGGAATTTAAACAGACGCAATGATTGCATCGATAATTTTATAAAACATGACATAAAAACAAAGGGAGATGGAAACATGAGCGATAAAAAACTTGTTCTGGTGGTGGACGATGATCCTGATCTGGTCGAATCCGTTGCGATGAAGCTGGAAAGCAGGAAATACCGGGTGGCAAAAGCCTATGACGGCGAGGAGGCAATGGATCAGATCAAAAAAGAGAGGCCTGCGCTGATCATTCTCGATGTCATGATGCCGAGAAAAACCGGTTATCAACTCTGCGAGGAACTGAAGAAATCCGAAGAAACCAAGGGCATTGTGATCCTGCTGCTTACCGCGGTGGCAGAGGCGGTCACCTCCACCAATTATACCCACTGGGAAGGCAAGAGCACGCTGGCCGATGATTATATCCCGAAGCCTATCGACCTGGAAAAGCTGATGGAGATTGTCAGCGATTATCTTTCCTAAATAAAGGACGCATCCATGTCCAAATCGCCCATCGGCGGGCTGAAACTGAGTTCGGAGCTGGTCCAGATTCGGCTGCTTCCGAACTCAGGCTTTTCAGCCCGGGAAATGTTCTCTCGTCTGGCGGACCATCGGATCAACGTGACGATGGTGTCCCTGGACGCAACGGACGGCGAATTGACGGGCATCGGCTGTATTTTCGCCGAAGACCGCGCACTGGCCGAGGTTGCGCTCGGGCCCCTTGCCGGCGCCGTTGATATGCTTTCCCCGGTCGGCGCAATAACCATTTTCCCGCATCAGGCCAGGCTGGTGCTTGTCGGAGAAATACTGTCGGCCCTGGGCCGCGATGGATTGCCGGTTTATGGCATGGCATCCTCGCATTCCGCCTTGACTTTTACCACCGATTACCGCAGGCTCGACGAAGCGGTTGCCGCGGTCGGCCGCATCGTCGCGCTGCCGGAAAACCATGCACCGTTCCGGCCCGAATTTCGCGTAAGGCAACTCTGATGGCTTTGTAAAAAGTCCAATATCTGCGTTGCGCTGCATCCTTCGTCGTTGCGGCGTACCATAAGTACGCCTCACTCCTCAGGATTTGCGCGCCTTGATCTTGGACTTTTTCCTTTGCCATCACATTTTTGACTTTTTATGAGAGCATCAACTCTGATGGAAACATATGCGGTTTACTGGGAGCCCGTTATCAAGACCTACGGCATTGCCGAACGCACGGGACTGTGTCTGCTTACACTGGATCTGCCGTTCAATCGGACAAACGACGGGGGGGACTGGCTGTCCCGTTTCGCATCCAGGTTCGATGGTTCACTGGTACTGATTTTTTCAAGGCCGGCATCGCCCGCCAGCCTCTGTCTTCATCTGCTTCTGGACCGGCTTCCGGAAAAATCCGATCTGATCGATCTGGCAGACGATGCGCCAAAAAATATCGACAGGAGCGGCAAGGCGGACGCGATTGCGAAAAACACCCGGCCGGCGCAGCCCCGCGGCATCGTAAACCGATCTGATACTGGCGTGGCCTGTCCGGGGCTTCGGGTTGACAACCTGGTGGAACTGGTTTATTTTCAGGGCCCGCATTACGGTGACCGCTATGGCATTGCCGGCGCGGCTGTAACGGCCCTAGCAGAACAGGATGTGCCGCTTCTGGCGATTGTCTGCACCGGGGCATCCGTATATCTGATCACGCCGGAAGGAATGGCATGCGCGGCAAGAAATGCCCTCGGAAAAGCATTCGGGACACCCGAAGCCGCCAATAACCCAAAAAGCCCATGAATTTGAACCTGCCTCAGGAAATAGACTGGCGGCTGCGGGTCTTTGACTCGCTGTCATTTCCCACACTGATCATGGACCGTAACGGCACCGTTGTTTCGGTCAATCAGAAGCTGCTTGAAAAATACGCCATTTCCAACCCCCAAGTCGTTGGAAAATCCTGCCGCGAAATATTTCATACCTTATTCGATGATCCGGATCTTCCCTGCAACCGGGATACCTGCCCCCTGGATAAAACCATCGCCGATGGCGTGGGGCACTCCATTTTAAAAAAGATTCAGCGGCCGGACGGGAGCATGTACTGGGAGGATCGGGTCTTTTCACCCATCCTGGATGACGCGGGATCAGTCATTTATGTGGTGGAGTCCATTCGGGATGTCACCCGGACCAAAGCGCTTGAAAACATCATCCACGACATCCGGGAATTTTTGAACCGGGTCGTTCAAAGCTCAACCAGCGCCATTGTGGCAGCGGACCGGTCTGGTCGCATCCTGCTGATGAATCAGGCCGCCGAGGAATTGTTCGGCTACGATTTCATGAATGATGCCGCTATCAATGTCACTGATCTGTATCCGCGGGGGGTGGCCCGGGAAATCATGAAGAAACTGCGGGATGACGATTTCGGGGGGCGGGGAAAGCTCCCGGTGACCCGGGTCGAGATTCTGACGGCCGGGGGAGAAGCGATTCCCGTTGAAATGACCGGGGCCATCATTTATGAAGGGGACAATACCGAAGCCGCGACCATGGGGATTTACAACGATATTCGGGATCGGCTGGCAGTCCGGAAAAAACTCCAGGACGCCCAGTCCCAGGTGGATCAGTCCGAAAAAATGGCTTCCCTCGGAAGGCTTGCAGCCGGGGTTGCGCATGAAATCAACAATCCCCTGACCGGCATTCTCATGTACGGCAATCTGATGAAGGAAAAAATGGAAGCGGACAACCCGTTTCTGTCCAGCCTCGCCTGCATTCTGGAGGATGCGGAGCGGTGCCGGGATATCGTAAAGAACCTTTTGGCCTACAGCCGACAATCGAGCACATCGCGGGAATGTTTTGCAATCAATGCCCTGGTGGCAGAAAGCCTTCGCCTGATTCGGGACCAGAGCCTTTTTATGAACATCACCACGCAAAAGGAATTGTCCGATGAATGGATGCTGGTGAAAGCAGACCGGAACAAAATGAGTCAGGTGGTCATCAACCTTGTCATGAACGCCATCGACGCCATGAATCGAAGCGGTATTCTGACGGTGAAAACCTATCGTAGTGTTGATAAAAAAAGTGCATGCCTGGAAATAACAGATACCGGGTGCGGCATACCGAATGAAAACCGTTCCCGGATATTCGATCCGTTCTTTACGACCAAGGAACTCGGCAAGGGGACCGGCCTGGGACTCAGCACCGCTTACGGCATCGTCAAGGAAAACAACGGCGACATCATCATCAAGGAAACAGGTCCCGGGGGAACCACATTTCTCATGGAATTGCCGCTGGATAAGGATTCAATGGTATGGGATTCGATCGGATAGACAGTTCCAGGGGCACAAGGACGGAGAATGACAACTGAAGCAGTGATTCAAATTAATTATACACCCAGCATCCTGGTCGTGGATGACGAGCTGCGGATTCGGGATGCCTGCCGGATGGTTCTGGAAGGCTGCGGATACGGCGTATGCGTGGCCTCAACCGGTACAAAAGGGCTTGAAATGATTCGCGACCAGCATTTTGATATCATTTTGCTGGATTTGATGATGCCGGAGCTCTCCGGCTTTGATGTGCTGGCGCAGGTGAAGGCACTGCATCCGGATACCGTTATCATCGTGATCACCGGATATGCGACGCTGGAGCATTCGGTGGACGCCATGAAAAAAGGGGCCTTTGATTTTATCCCCAAACCCTTTACCCCGGAGCATCTGCGGGTCACCATCGCCAAGGCCATCGATTATACCCGGACCCTGCGGGATATCGCCGATACCCGTTCACGGCTTCGGACCCTGGTGAACCGGATTTCGGACGGCGTCATGTGCACCAATCACGAGTATCGGGCGGCGCTGGCCAATCCCGCATTTTTGCGGATGGTCGGATGCGCGTCTGAATCGGTGATCGGAAACTGTGTGGACGATTTTTTGGACATTTCCCGGATTCGGGTCATGATCCGGACCGCGCTCGGCATGAGCGATCCTTTGGCCGCGGAATTGACTGAAGAAATCCCGGTCTACGGCCACGGCCAGATCGAGGAGAGAATCCTGAGCGTTCGCTGCGCCCCGTTTTGGGATCGCTCCGGCAGAAATATCGGCGTCATTACCGTGGTGCACGACATCACCGCGCTCAAGAAAATGGACCGGATGAAATCGGATTTTGTGTCCATGGTGAGCCATGAGATCCGCAGTCCGATGAATTCGGTGCTGATGCAGATTCAGGTCATTCTGGACGGTCTGGCCGGGGAGCTGACGGAAAAGCAGCGCGAGATTCTGACCCGGGCGCATCTGAAAATTGAAAATCTGGCCTGCATGACCACAGAACTGCTCGATCTTGCAAGGATCGAGTCCGGCCTGATCAACCTGGAGCGCGAACCCGTTGCCATGACGGACGTTATCCGGGATCAGGTGGCGTTTCACCAACCCTATGCCGCATCCGCATCCATTGAAATGGTTGTCGATGTCCCGGCAACGCTGCCGCCCGTACTCGCCAACCGCCGGAACATGGAAGAAGTGCTGTCCAACCTTATTACCAATGCCATCAAATACAGCCCCGGCGGCGGAAGCGTCACGGTTTCAGCAGACCTTGCGGGCGACTATCTCTGTATCCGGGTAAAGGATACCGGCATGGGGATCGGTGAAGAAGAACAAAAACAAATCTTTCATCGGTTTTACCGGGTAAAAGATGAAAGAACCCGGCAAATCAACGGCACTGGCCTTGGGCTTGCCATCGTCAAAAGCATCCTGGAATCCCACCAGGGTCGCATCAAAATTGATAGCCGGCAGGGAGCAGGCAGCACATTTTCGGTTTTTCTGCCCGTTTTGCCCGGCTGATCCGCCGTTTCGGACGGTTTTGTAAAAAGTTTGCAGGCAAGGCGCGCAAATTTTTCGGAATGAGGCGTACTTTTCGTACGAGGCAATGACGAAGGATGCAGTGCAACGCAGCATCCGGACTTTTTACAAAACCGTCAAATCTGCTCCGCCTGCATCAGCATGATGATCCCGAAACACAAAAAAACGGCGTTGGTTGCCCAGGCGGCAATTATCGGCGGCAGCATTTCCCCGTAGCCCAGTGAAATGCAGAAACTGTTCAGGACCCAGTATAGAAACGCCATGCCGATGCCGTAGGCGATACCGGCCGGAAGGCCGTCTTTCAACTGGTTTTTGCAGGCAATGCCGACTCCGGCCAGAACCAGGATGACGCAAACAAACGGGAAGGCGATCTTGGAGTGAAAATCCACCCGGTACTGGGTGGCGGAATATCCCTCAGCCTCGATGGTGTGAATATATTCCAAAAGCTCCTTGATATTCATTTCCGATGTTTTTTTGGCCACCTGCCGGAGCCGTTCCGGATTCATGTCGAGATGGATAGGCATCGAATCGTGAAAAGAAATGGTATAGCTGAATCCCGTGTCGTCCAGTTTTTGCTCAAGAACCTCGTACAACACCCACTGTCCGCTTGTAAATACGCCGCGTTCCGCATCCAGCCTGCGAATCAGCCTGAAGTGATCATCAAAAATGTTCAGTGTCACCTTGTACAGGATTTTTTCAGCAGGGATATAATGGCGGATATGCACGATGCCATCCGGGATTTTCATCCAGATGTTGTTTTCCCGGGTCGATATGGCCTGCTCCTTTTTCACTTCATTCAGCCATATCCGGTTTGCGGTGGTCATGGTTATCGGAACAATGACTTCGGAGAGAAAAAACAGCGCGACTGAAAATGCAAAACCGATAGCCAGAATGGGTTTAATCAGCGTATGGATGCTGATCCCGCAGCTTCTGAGTGCTGTTAGTTCATTGTGTTTGTTCATCATGCCAAAGCAGATGAGCACCGACAGCAAAACCCCCACCGGAATGATCTGGGACAGGACAAAGGGAATGGAGTGCAAAAAAAATTCGAATGCACGTGAAACCGGAAGTCCGGCCGCCATGAAATCTCCGATTTTCTCGAAGAAATCAACTGCCAGATAAATGGCGACAACCAGAATCAATACCATCAGAAAATACCTGAGAATTTCGCGCGTAAGATATTTGTCAAGTATGGTCATGGATCATCTGCCGGCTGTTTTTCGAAGGCGCCGGAATCTTCTTGCAATGGCGGTGAGTGCGGATGAAATCGGAGACGGCTTTTCATGGTTTGCACGGTACAGCATCAGGATGCCGGCGCCGGCCGTAACCAGATTGGGAACCCACATCCCGAGTAAGGGGGGATATTTACCGGCTTCGCCGAAAACCCAGCCCGCGGACAGCAGCATGTAGTAAATCAGAAAGAAGAAAATCCCGAGGCTGATGCCGAAAGAACGCCTGCTGGATCTGGACTGGATTCCCAGCGGAACCGCCAGAAGGCCAAGCGCGATGCAGGCAAACGGCAGGGAGAATTTTTTGTGAAATTCCATCAGTGTCAGGTAGTATTTTGAATTTTTTTCGGTGGCCGCGGCCAGATATTGCCGGATTTCGGTCAGGGACATTTCTTCCGGATGCGTGGGCCCCGACATTGCCGCTGCAACGGCCTGCCGGGTATCCAGGTGGATGTCGTAAGTTTCGAAATGCACCGTATTGACGGATCGGCTTTTGATATCCACCTGGTTGATGGTGCCATCATAGAGCCTGAGCAGAAACTGGTGGGTATCCGGGTCGCTTTCCATCCGGCCTTTTGGCGCAACCACGGTGATGATGGCATCCTGGGTCCGCTGGTCTTCGATAAATACGTCGCTGAGGGTTTTGGTTCTGGCGTCCATTTTATTGACATAGAGCATGACATCTTTAAAGCTGTCAATGAAGGTTCGCTCTTTGATGCCGATATCGACATTGGTTGTGGCAACCTGCGTGGTCAGCTTTTTTATGGACATCCGCCCCCAGGGAAGGCCGTATAAGGCCATGGATGCGGTCAGCAGCGCCCCTATCAGACAAAACAGCATGACCGGCGGCAGCAGTTCGTAAACGCTCAGTCCTCCGTTTTTCAACGCCAGGATTTCATTGTCTCCCGATAACCGCAAAAAAATCAGCAGAACCGACATCATGACCGACATGGGAATGATGAATTCCATGAAAAACGGCAGGGTGTAGAGAATCATCCATCCGACAACGGACAGACCGACCCGGTGATTGACGACTAGATTCATGATCTGGATGATCTGGGTCATCAAAAAAATAAATGAGAAAAAAACAAGACTGATTCCGAAAGGCGGAAACATTTCCCGGAAAATATAACGATGGATGATCGAATTGATTCTCATGGCCGAACAGCAAGCACCTTGACGTTCATTTTATCTTAACCGGAATGCCGGCCACCATCCAGATCACCTGATCCGCGCAGGCCGCAATCCGCTGGTTGACCTGTCCGACGGCATCCCGGTACAGCCTGGCGAGCGGATTGTCCGGAACAATCCCGGCGCCGACTTCATTTGAAACCAGTATGACAGGGCATGCGGCGGTTCGTAAGCTTTCAATCAGGCAGGATGTCTGTTTCGAAATGAAAAATTCGGTCGTATCGGAATCTTTCGAATGTTCCATCATCAGGTTGCTCACCCAGAGCGTCAGGCAGTCCACCAGAAGGACATCCGCCTTGGGGCTGATGCTTGATACGGCCTCCCCGAGTAAAACCGGCGTTTCAACGGCAATCCAGCCTGTACCCCGCTCCGCTTGATGCCGGGAAACCCGCTGGCGCATTTCACCGTCACGGGGAATACAGGTTGCCAGAAATATTTTTCCGGCATTTCCCATCGCATCCGCTAGATGCAGGGCATGAGCGCTTTTGCCGCTTCTGCAGCCGCCGATGACAAGGGTTGTATTCATAAAGTGCATCCTGTCGCGGCTGCGTTGAGGGCAGATAAAATGGCCTCAAAATTCACATGAGCCTTAAAATGTTCTGCCAACCGATCATATGCCAGATCCCGTTCCACCGGCCCCTGGCCTCCGGAGATCGGAATATGGCGAAGACCGATATGATCGAGCCATAGCCGGGTGATCTCCGGTGTGTCGAAGATGCCGTGGACGTATGTACCCATGACCGAAAAATCTCCGGACCGGGCGCCGTCCGCCTCATGGCAGGTTTGACCGTTTCGCGCCGTAATGGTCAGCAGGGGATTTCCTGAAAGGAGCCGGGTTTGTCCCATGTGGATTTCATAGCCCTTGCCGGAAAGTCCCTGCCACTCAAAGGCGCTCAGCGTCGTTGTTTTCGGTGCCTTCAGTATGGTTTCAACCGGCAGCAGACCAAGGCCATCGGTTGCACCGCAAGGGCCTTCCAGGCCGTCAGGATCATGGACGCATTTGCCCAGCATCTGGTATCCGCCGCAGATTCCCAGAACATGTCCGCCGCAGGCTGCATAGGTTTTGAGTATTTCGGTCCATCCGCTTGCGTGCAGCCATCTCAGATCAGAACAGGTGTTTTTGGACCCGGGAAGGATGACGGCCTTGAAAGGCGACAGGTCCTGCGGATTTTCAATAAACGCGTCCGAAATGCCTGAAATCCGGGTCAGGGGGTCAAAATCCGTAAAATTGGAGATATGGGGGATGCGGATGACGGCGATGGCCGGACTGGAATCCTTGTCAAACGCCGGTTTTCCCGGTTTTTCAATCACAACCGAATCTTCCGCCTCCACCCCTAGATTGCCCGCCCAGGGAAGCACGCCGAAAACCCTTTTTCCGGACCGGGATTCGATCCACCGGGTCCCGTCCTGAAACAGGGAAATGTCCCCGCGGAAACGGTTGATGATAAACCCTGCGATCCGGTCCCGGCAGTCCGGCGGCAGACAGGCCAGCGTGCCGATGAGCTGCGCGAAAATCCCGCCCCGGTGGATATCCCCGACAAGGATTACCGGTGCTCCGGCATATTCGGCCATCCGGAAATTCACGATGTCATGGGGCATGAGATTGACCTCCGCGCAGGACCCCGCCCCTTCCAGAATAACCAGATCAAAAGATTCCCGGAGCCGGTCGAGCGCCCGGCACGCCGTTGAAAACAGAGCTTCCTTCTGCCCGTGGTATTCGCACGCGGTCCGGTTGGCCACGGCCTCCCCCAGCACAACGACCTGGGAGCCGACATCGCTGGTGGGTTTAAGAAGAATCGGATTCATGTCCACGTGGGGAGCAACCCTTGCGGCCTCTGCCTGAACAATCTGGGCGCGGCCCATTTCCAGGCCTTCAGGGGTGACGCCGGAATTGTTGGACATGTTCTGGGCTTTATACGGGGCGATCCGGATGCCGCGGTCGGCGAAAATCCGGCAAAGGGCCGTCACCACGATGCTTTTTCCCACATCGGAGCCGGTTCCGAGCACTGCCAGGCAGGGTGCCAACATATTACCGGATGTCATATTTCTTGCTGTAGCCTCGCGGGGTGATCATCAGCCCCTGATAGTCAAATGTTGAACTGTTGCCGATGAAAACCGTGGTCAGCATGGTGACCTTGGCCTGATGAAGGTGCTCCAGCGTGGTCAGGGCGATTTCCTGCTCTTCCCGCATGGCGCTGGTCACGATGCCGACCGGCGTATTTCTGTTCCGATGCTTTAAAATGATCTGCTGCGCCCTTTCCAGTTGGGTCGATCGTCTTTTGCTTTTGGGATTGTAGAGGACAATCACAAAATCTGCAAGAGCTGCGGCATCCAAGCGCTTTTCAATGAGTTCCCAGGGCGTCAGCAGATCGCTGAGGCTGATGCAGGCAAAGTCGTGGGTCAGGGGAGCGCCCAGAAGGGAAGCGCCTGCGCAGACCGCAGGAATTCCCGGAACGATTTCCACTTGAAGCACCTTTGAATCGATGACAGTACCTGCATTCGGCTTCAAAATCGGAATCCCCTTGATGGCGCAAATCTCCAGAACCAGGCCCGCCATGGCATAGATGCCGGAATCGCCGCTCGATACAATGGCGCAGGACTTTCCCGACAGGGCCGCGTTAATGGCGGCCTCGACCCGGTCCACTTCCTGGGTCATGGCGGAGCTGATGACCCGCTTGCCTGCAATCAGCGGCCGGATCAGGTCAAGATAGGTCGTGTATCCGGCAACCGTGTCCACGGTTGCCAGGACATCGCAGGCCCGTTTGGACAGATAATCCGGGCTGCCGGGCCCTAATCCGACGACGAAAAGTTGATTCGGGCAATGGCCAGGGTGACATTCGGGCTGATCTGCTTGGGAACGATCAGCTCCCCTTTCTCCGATGCCAGAATTGCTGCGGCTTCGCATACGCTGGGTACTCCTATGTGTTGATTGACGATTTTCGAAGGATTCGGGCTGTCTATTCGGGACAGCTCCTCCCTTGTGAAAAACCGGATGGGGATGTGAAGGCTTCGGGCGACTTCCAGGAGCCCTGCCTCATCGGACTTGATATCGATGGTGGCGATACAGTTCAGGCTGTTCACGGACAAGGCGAACCGGTCCATTGTTTTTAATAGAAACTCCCGGATTTCACTGGCGCTGGTGTTGCGGTTGCACCCCATGCCGGCAATCAGGGTTCTGGGCCGCAGGATCAGGCTGGGGGCCGGAAAGGACGCCAGGCGATCATCGACCACAACCGTCGGAGAGGGTGCCGCTTCGGTTGTTGAAGCAGCAGCCTCCATCGTTTCCGAGACATTGATTTCCGATGTCAGTGGAATCATGTTGTCAAGTCCTGCATATTTCAGCCGGTAGTACGGATCATGCAGATAAACAGGACTCTGATTCAAAAATGCCATGCTGATGGTTTTGATGGCTTCGGGGTTTTCGATGAACAGTCCGTTATCAATCGCAATGACATCGATGGCGGGAACCTGATGGATATCCGTTGCCGTGGTGATGACGGGCGCTGCGTGGAGTTTTTCGGAAATGGCCACCGCCAGGCGGTTGGCGCCGCCGATGTGACCGGAAAGCAAGCTGATGACATGCCTGCCTTTTTCATCCATGACAACCACCGCCGGATCAGTGGTTTTCGAGGTAATGCAGGGGGCGATGACACGCACCACGATGCCGGTGGACATGATAAAGACGTGCGCTTTAAAAAGGGAGAAGCGATCCTTTACGCAGTCCGCCAGCCGGGCAAAACAAAAACAGGGGGCGGGGCAGGGCGGAAGGCTTTCGGAAATATGCAGGGTCCCGGGGAAAGCATCTCTAAGCTTCAGCGCCAGGGAAAGGCCAGCGGGGGTGATTGCCCAGATGGCAATTTGCCGGGGATCGGGTAAGTTCACTGCGGCGCTTTTTCCCTGAACCCATGCGTAAAGGCTTTGTCGTAGAGTTTGGAGCGGTGTTTCAGGCTGCTGAGTGTGACTTCAAGGACTTTTCCGACGATAATCAGGGCCTGGCGGGAGATGTTTTCTTTCCGGATGGTCTCACCCAGTTGGCCGATCCGGGTATAAAAAATCCGCTCGTCCGGATGACTGATTTTATAGGCAACGGCGCAGGCCGCATCAGCGCCGTAAGCCCGGGAAAGGGTGGCCTGCACCGCATCGATCAGGGAAATGCTTAAGTATATCGCCATGGATGCCTGGTGGCTTGCCAGGGCTTCCAGGCTTTCCGATTCCGGAACCGGCGTTCTGCCGGCCATTCGCGTCAGAATCAGGGTCTGAGAAATCTCCGGAAGCGTATATTCAAGGCCCATTGCGGCGGCAGCGGCAAAAGCAGCCGTGACTCCGGGAACAACGCTAAACGGGATGTTCCCGGCATCCAGGGCCGCCATCTGCTCATAAATGGCGCCGTACAGGCTGGGGTCTCCAGTATGGAGGCGAACCACCCGCTTTCCGTTCATCCAGTTCCCGGCGATGATATCCACAATCTGATCCAGGTTCAAGGAGGCGCTGTCGATGGAGATGGCCTGCGGCCGGGTCCATTTCAGCAACGCTTCAGGGACCAGGGAGCCCGCGTAAATGACGACATCGGCCTGCATCAACGCCTTCTGGCCCTTGACCGTGATCAGATCCGGATCACCCGGCCCTGCGCCGACAAATTGAACCGGATATCGATCGAATGAACCGGATTGCACAGTAATATTCTCCATCGGGTTTGATAATTTCATGCTGCGTTCAGCTCCCGGGATCCGGCAATGATCCAGACTGGATTCTGGGCTTCGAACCGCAGGCTCCAGGGCATGTTCTTACTGCGGCTGACCTGAATCTGGGTGGTTTCTGCGGAAAACCCCAGTTCCTTCAATACGGCCAGCGCCGCGGTCAGGTTGTCCATCAGAACGGTATTAATCACCAGGATGCCGTCGGATTTCAAATACCCGGCTGCGGAAAGGATGATGGTCACAAGCTCCCTGCCGCCGCCACCGATAAAGATTCGGTCTGGAGACGGCAAGCCATCCAGCCCGTCCGGCAGCACCGCCTGCCGGATTTCCATGTTTCTGACGCCGTGGCGCATCCGGTTGCTCTCGATGGTTTGAATCCGCTGGGGATGTTTTTCAACGGCAACGATTTTCCCAAGAGGCGCCAGCAGCGATGCTTCGATGCCGATGGACCCGCTGCCCGCGCCCAGATCCCACAGAACATGATGGGGGAGGAGTTTCAGCTTGGCCAGGCTGACGGCCCGTATCTCCGGCTTGGTGATGAGCCCGTTTTCATGATCGTAAGCCGCATCCGGCATGCCCAGATGCAGGCCGGGAAGTGCAAGGGGGGCGAAAGTCCGTTTGAGAACAACGATATTTGGCTCGGAAAAGGTTTTACCGACGGCTTCTTCCAGTGAATGCCAGGATATTTTTTCTGCCGGCGTGCCAAGCTGTTCCAGAACGCAGATAGTAATCCGGTGCCGTTGATGACGGAGCAAAAACGCGGCAACCCAGCCGGGATTTCGAGCCGGATCGGTCAATACCGCCACAAGCGGCGACTCCGAGACGGCTGCCAGCAGGCTGCTCTCCGATTGTTTCCCGTGCATGCTGATCACCCGGGCGTCCTGCCAGGGTTCCTTGATGCGTGCAAATGCGGCGGCAGCCGATGAGATGTTGGGGTGGATCTCAACGTTTTCCGGACCTATCGCGTCAATGACGGCGGATCCGATGCCGAACAGAAGCGGGTCCCCGGAGGCCAGCACCACGACCCGATGTGTTTTGAAATGCCGCGAAATAAAGCCCATCAGTTCCGCAATATCGCGGGTGATTTCCTTCTGAATGCCGGAGCAATCTTTGAAGCAGGCCAGATGGCGTTTGCCGCCGACCAGGATGTCTGCTCCACGGATGATATTCAGGTGCCTTGCCGTCAGGTCATCCGGGGATAGTCCCATCCCGATGACAATGACTTTCGCAAGTTCCGGCGTGGATGAATCGGTCATAAAGAGTCCATTGGCGGTTTGAAATCCCCCCTGGCCACCTTTTTCAAAGGGGGAAAAGTTTTTCCATTGCGGAAGTATATAATACCGTGCCGGTATAGTCAAAAATCATGCCGTGAATCGCGGCCTTCTTTCCTGCAAACCGGCGAGCAGCGGCAATCATGCGTTTGCCGACATCCGGTATCAGTTCAGGATTGGATTCCATGATCATGGATAAGGCATGGCGGGCCGTATTGGCCAGGCCCAGACGCAGGCTGAAATCCTTGTCGCCGGTGACCGCCATTGCCCGTTCGGACAGGACGGCAAGGGATAGATCGGATTTGGCGGCATGGGTGTGGGCAAAGCCCTGAGCCATCTTCACGGCTTTTCCGAATAATACGGCCAGCGTAATCGTTGAAAACCCTTTTTGAGATGCCGCTTCCAGCGAAATCTTAAAAAAATCGCCGATCTGGATGAAGGCAATTTCCGGCAGACCCGGAATCGCGGTCTGAGCAAATCGCTCGCTTCTTCTACCGGTGGTCAGGATCACCTGGTTGCAGCCGCCTGCCCGCGCCACCGACAAGGCCGATGCGATGGTCGCTTCGTAAGCTTCATGAGACATGGGCCGGACAATGCCGGTGGTTCCCAGAATGGAGATGCCGCCGATGATGCCGAGTCTGGCATTCAGGGTTTTCTGCGCCAGAATTTTTCCACGGGGCACAAAGACTTCAACGCAAATCGCCGAAACTTTATCAATCTGCTTTTGCGGCAGTTCATCCAAAACATCTTTAACAGCCTGAACGATCATCTTTCGGGGCCCCGGGTTGATGGCGGGCTCTCCCGGCGGAATCTCGAGGCCCGGAAGGGTGACCTGTCCGACGCCTTCACCGCCGGTTATCGTGATATTCAGAGATTCTTTGCCAGTTTCTCCCTGCGGATGCTCCTGAAAGCCGGCGTCCGGGCAAAGCGTCACAATGGCGCCGATCTCGGCTCCGTGCGTGACATCCGGGTCATCGCCGGCATCCTTGATGATGGTTGCACTGGCGCTGCAGCCGGAAATCAGCTTGCAGTCATGAACCGGAATCCGGATGCGGTCGCCGGTCAACAGCGGAATATCCACAAGAACCGGATTCTTGCCTGTAACGATCCGGATCAGTGCGGCTTTGGCAGCGGCGGCTGCCGCGGTTCCGGTGGTGAAGCCGGATTTAAGCATTGCTTATGGATTGCTTTGCGATGATCAAGGTCCAGTATTCAGGGCTGCGGTCATTAAACTGGCGGGTGTCCGGGTAAATTTTTTGATCCGGCAGGCTGCAGTTGGAGACACCGACGCACCGGGTAAATCCGCAGGCGCCTTCCAGGGCCGCATTGATGTCTTTGATGTTCCGGTACGCCTTCATGAATACGACATTTTCCGGTTTCACCGTCATCTGCCGCAGGCGATCCCCGCCGTTGACGCCGGATACCACCAGAAGACATTCTTCGCCTTCCACCAGCGGCGTATTGATGCAGGCCGCCGCCGCCTGGTAGGACGTGATGCCCGGAACGGTCGTGACGGGGATGTGGGGGGCGATTTCCTGAATATGTCGCAGAATATAACCATAGGTGGAATATGTCATGGGATCCCCCAAAGTCAGAAATGCGGCGTTTTTCCCCTGTTCCAGCTCTGTAATGATGGTCTTTGCATGGGCTTTCCATGCTTTACTGGTTTCCGCCTTGTCTTTGGTCATGGGAAATTGCAGCATCCGAACCGCCGTCCCCGCGGGGATATGCGGGCCGGCAATATTGACCGCCAGGCTGTAGTCGTTTTTCGTGGATGCAGCGGCAAAGACAACATCCACCTCGGAGAGAATCCGTGCTGATTTTACAGTCAGCAGCTCCGGATCTCCGGGACCCACGCCGATACCATATAGTGTTCCAGTTTTTTGTTTCATTCCGATACCTTGATGAAGATGTCAGTATTTGTACAAACGGTTTTACAATCTGTTATCAGCCGATTTCGCGGCTGCCAGTTTAACCAGTGCATTCACCACGCTGGCGGCAACCGTGGATCCGCCTTTTCTGCCGATATTGGAAATGCTGGGATAATCCATGGCCATCAGATCCGCCTTGGATTCCGCGGCATTCACAAAGCCGACCGGAAGCCCGATGACAAGGGCAGGGCATGCCCGGCCGGCCTGAATCAGTTCAATCAGGCGCAAAAGAGCGGTCGGGGCGTTTCCGACAACATAGATGCCGCCTTGCATTTCCGGCAGTGCGGCATCCACGGCAGCCGCAGCCCTGGTATTTCCGGAACTCTGTGCGATGGAACATACGTCAGGGTCCTGGATCAGGCAGATCACGCGGCATCCAAAGCGCGCAAGGCCAGCGGCATTGATGCCGCTTTCGGCCATGGTGGTATCCGTGATGATGGTTTTTCCTTCACGAATTGTCTGAACCCCTTTTGCGATGGCATCCGGGTGAAACCGGACGGTTTTCATATAGTCAAAATCGGCCGAAGTATGAATCATTCTTCGGACGACCTGCCACTCATCCGAAGAAAAGGCATGGGGGCCGGCCTCGGTATTGATGATGGTAAAGCTTTGTGCTTCAATTTCATTTGGAGTCATGGTGGTCCAGTAAATAATGGGTAATGGGTCATAGGTCATAGATCATGGGTCGTCGCGTGCTGCCGGCACGCCTGTACAAAGGCGGCCGCGGCTTCCGGCCGGCTGCCGAAATGCAGGTGAATATAGCTGCCGAGCGTGTTGTTCACCTGAAATCCTTCCTCTCCCCCGGATTCGCCGAACCGGGACGTCACCGCATACACGCCCGGAGCGGCGGCAGGGGGGATGATCTCCGAGTAATGAAATTCATGCCCGCGGATTACCATGCCTTTCCGCCCCAGAATCGTATTTTGCTTCAGGGTGATTTCCCGGTATCCCAGGGTTTTCAGGCGCCGCCGCATCCGGGTTGAAAATGAAAAACATCCGGTCATGGGGTGGATCCGGCCGTCCATATCCGTCAGTTCCCTGCAAAGATACATGAGGCCCCCGCATTCCGCGTATATGGGCATTTTCTTCAGGCTGCACGCCAGAACCCGGGATCGAAGAAGCGAATTGGCCGCAAGCGTTTGCGCATGCAGTTCCGGATACCCGCCGCCGAAATAAATGCCCCCCAGTCCATCGGGCAGCCCGGCGTCCGAAATAGGGGAAAATGGAACCAGCTCGGCGCCTTCGGCAATCAGGGCATCCAGGTTGTCCGGATAATAAAAACAAAAAGCCGGATCCATGGCCACTCCGATTCTGACCCTGGTTCTGACCCCGGCCGTTTGCAGCGGGCCGGGGGAGGGCGCCTCATCCGGCCCGGTTTGGACATCTTTAAAGCAGGCCAGCAGCGCATCCATGTCCACGGAAGATTCGATGAAATCGGCCAGCCGCGCGACGGCATCCGGCGGCAGGAAATGATCCTGAAGGGTAACCAGCCCCAGATGCCGCTCCGGAATGGCGATATCCGCATTCTTCAGCAGCCCCCCCATGCAGGGCATCCGGGCATGCCCCGAGAGGGCATCCGTCAGATAATCCAGGTGCCGGCGGCTTCCCAGTTGATTAAAGATGACGCCCCCGAACCGCAGCTCGGGATCAAAATTTTCAAATCCCTGGACCACCGCGGCCGCGCTTCTGGCCATGCTTTTTGCACTGACCGCCAGAAGCACCGGAAGATCCAGCCATTTGGCCATCTGAGCGGTCGAACCGGCCTCGCTTTTTCCGTCATACCCGTCAAAAAGACCCATGACGCCCTCTACAATCGCAATGTCGGCGGATTGGATGTGGCGGCTGAAGATTTCCCGGTTGCAGGACTTTGAAAGCATCCATCCATCCAGGTTGCGGCAGGGCGCACCGGTAATCCGGGTATGATGGCCGGGATCAATGAAGTCCGGTCCGACCTTGAACGATACGACCCGAAGTCCCCGGCGCTTCAGCACGGCCAGCATGGCCAGCGTAAGGGTGGTTTTCCCGGATCCGCTCTGAGTTCCTGCAACAACGATTCCTTTAATCGGAAATCTCCTTGATATAAATCAGAATTATTGCTCTGGCGCCAACTGAAGTTCCGGATACAGAATTTTAGCAATGGTTCGAATGCCTTCAAGAAGCCTTACGGTCGGCCTTGAAACCAGCACTTCATCGATCAGGTAAATCTGATGGGTCCGAACCGCCTTGATTGCGGAAAAACCCGGCTCGTTTTGAATCAAATCGATCGAGACATGATTCATGGGACCGGATTGCGCCAGAAAAACATCCATTTCAGCGGCATGGGAGAGAATCCGCTCTTTCCCGTATGCGGCGATATTGGTGTCCCGGACCGGCTCGGCATCCCCGGCCAGGTTAATGCCGCCTGCGGTTTCGAGCGCAAAAATTTCCATGGATCCCGGTGAAAACGTTTTCATCCGTTCGTGAATGGCTTCAAAATAGACTTTTTTCCGGGGACTGATTTTCCGGACGCTTCGGCCGAAGGCTGCAAGCGATTCCCTGAAACCGGATACAAGCCGGCCGGCTTCCGATTCCTTTCCGGTCAGGGCGCCGAGCGTTCGCCAGTAACGGTAAATTTCATCCAGGTTTCCGGGTTGCAGCGAGACCACCGTGATGCCGTTTTTCTCAAGATTGGCCAGCAGCCGGGCATACCCCCGGTCAATCATGGGCCGGATCAGCACCAGGTCCGGCCGGGCCCCCAGAAATTTCTCAAGATCATCGTGATAGGAAAAAACCGGCTTTGCCAGCGCTTTTTCCGGATAGGTCTCGCCCGGGGATACGCCGATGATCTCGGAATCGAGCCCCAGCGAAAACAGATTTTCCGTGTGGCCGGGATACAGGGAAATGATCCGCGTGAACGGGGCCGCAGCGGTTATCTTCCGGCCCATGTCGTCCGTGATAACGCCGGCGCAAAATCCGCTGACAGCCGGGGCAGCCAGAAAGATCAGTATCCATGCCGTCAGGCGCAACCTCTGCCAAAGGAGCCCGGGCCTTTTGTCCCTGCGGGAATCCGGCCATCGGAAGGAGTCAATATTCAAATCATGGGACATGGGAGCTCCGGTTGAAAACGACCTGTCTGGCTTCGGCATAAGAATCTTCATAAACTTTGGACTTTACGTTAAACACCGATTGAATCGCATTTTCGGTGAGTACCTGATCGCAGGGGCCGTGGTGGACCACGCGGCCTCTTTTCATCAGAATCAGGTACTGGCAGAACAAGGCGGCCAGATTGATGTCCTGCATGACCGCAACCACAGTTTTGCCCTTGTCCGTGACCTGCCGGAACACCAGGCCGAACAGCGAAATCGCATGGGAAATATCCAGATTGGACGTGGCTTCATCCAGGATCAGCACCGGTGTGTCCTGAACCAGGGCCCTTGCAAAGATCACCCGCTGCCGCTCCCCGCCGCTCAGCTCCGAGATGAACCGGTTTTCAAATTCGCGGGTACCGGTCTGATCCATGATTTCATCCACCTGCCGGTGATCCGCGGGACCCGGAAACGCAAACCGGCCAAGATGGGGGTAGCGGCCCATCATCACGACCTGGCGCGATGTAAACGGAAAATTGACCGAATACTGCTGGGGAACCAATGCGAATTTTCGGGCAATCTGCTTTCTGCTGTATGTCGACAGCGGTTTGCCCTCATAGGAAACGCTGCCCGCATCCGGTGTCCGGTGCCGGATCAACAGATCCACCAGCGTTGTCTTGCCGCAGCCGTTCGGGCCCAGTATGCCGTAAAACATGCCGGCTCTGAGCTTCAGGGACACGTCGCTGACAGCCGGTTGTCCGCCGTAGCCGAAACTGACATGCTCGGTCTCAATCGTCATGGACCCCGCCTGTCTGCCGTTTCCGGTAAATATAGCAGAAAAAAGGCCCGCCCGTAAGCGCGGTCAGCACCCCGATGGGAATTTCGTGCGGCAGCACGGCCCGGGTCAGGGTGTCCGCACCCAGCAGCAGAATGGCCCCGGCAAGAATCGAGACCGGTATCAGCCGCTGGTTGTCGGGTCCTGTCAGCGTGCGACAGATGTGCGGCACCAGCAGCCCCACGAACCCGATGATCCCGGATACCGATACGCAGACGGCCGAAACAAGAGATGCCGTGATCAGAAGGATCAACCGGACTTTTTGCGTATCCACGCCGAGGGATGCGGCGGTTCGCGATCCGAGCGCCATCACGTTCAGCTCCCTTGAAAAAAATCCGCAGATCCCGAGCCCTGCAGCAAGGGCGCCGAGGGTCAGCCAGACATCCGCCCAGGTTTTGGAGCCGAAACTGCCCATCAGCCAGAAGATGATGACGCTGACCTGTTCATCGACCATGTACTTGATGAAACTGACGCCAGCGGACAGAATGGCCGAAACAATGATGCCGGACAGAATCAGGTTGCTGGACGACAGTCCCGCGCTGGAAGAGGCCAGATAAATGACCGCCGTCAGGGTCAGGCCGGAACCGATAAACGCGAAAAACGGCACGGACCAGATTCCCCAGATGCCGATGTTCAGCCACAATGCAAAGGATGCCCCAAGGGCTGCGCCGGCGGATACACCCAGCGTGTAGGGATCCGCCAGCGGATTCAGCAAAATTCCCTGAAACACGACGCCGGACAGGGCAAGGCCTGCTCCCACCGCGGCGGCCGTCAGAATCCGGGGCAGCCGGACGTCCGTAACCACAACCGGAAAAAGCGAATTGACACCGTCCAGAAGAAAGTGCATTCCCGGCAGCTTTCCCAGAACAATCCGCAGCACATCGGAAAATGAAATCCGTAGATAGCCCAGGCCGCTGGAAAGCACCACCATCGCCGCGAGCACCAGAGCCAGGATCAGAATCTGCCAAAAGATCCTCCGGCCCGACTGAAGATCTTTAGGCCGGCCCGAAGATTTTCCGGCGCGTTTCATGAAAAAGCGCCGACAACTGTTTTCAGATGATCCACCCAGATATCGACAATGGCGTCGTACTCGGCAAGTCCCTTTAAAACAGGGTTGCAGGAAATGCCGTAGTTTTCGATAACGGATTTCCAGGAATGCGCACCTTCTCCGGCCATGTCCTTCAGCGCATGATTTCCGGCAATGGCCAGACACGGCAGCAGGTATGCCGATAAAATTTTTTGTTTCCGGAGCATGGCGCAAATATCTGCAATACCGGGCCGGCCGCTCATCGTCCCCACAAAAATATTGGGGTCCACCTGCTGAAGATGATACATCAGTGCCGTATAGCAGGCATTTGCCGGATGGGCAGAGCCATGACCCATGAAAATGACCGCTTCCTGCGGTTTTCTCTCACAGGGAATCGCCGAAAGCAGGGCAGCCGCGACTTTTTCCATGTCATCTCCGGATGCAATAAGCGGCAATCCCATCAACACCTGACGGAACCCGCCGCGCATCCGGCCGAAAAGAAGGCAGTTGATTGAAAGATCGTGGTGCTCTTTTCCCGCAACGACGTGAAGCGCCTGAACCACCACATGGGTAACCCCTTCATCCATCATGCGGGCCAGGGCCATTTGCGCGGAATCCGCTAATTGGCCGGCGCCGGCCATCTTTTGTCTCATGACAGCCGAGGTATAGGCCCATCGAACCGCAATGTCCGGAAAGAATCCCCGTACCTTGTCCTCGATAAGCCGATAGGCATCCAAAGCCTGCGGCGTGCGGGTGCCGAAAGCGACCAGCAGGATGCCTGTTTTTACTGGGACCTGGCGGGCGGTTGCCATCTGGGATTCCTTTGCCGCGGGCAGTCATCCCCTTATGGGAAGCCTGTCGGTTGCGGCCTGTCAATGAAATAAAAAAAGCCCTTCAAATTCGGAAGAATCTGAAGGGCTGCACCCGGCTTCTTTGCCCGTGGAAAAATCCACCTCCGTCATCTGTTACCGCAGATTCCGGCCATTCACGATCAGGCAGGTCTTCTGGCTTTCAGA
>JBBIPX010000032.1:0-28279 GCA_037442625.1 Desulfobacteraceae bacterium | reverse complement strand
CTACTTGAGGATGACAAAAAACTCATGCGCCATCGGTGCTGTTTTAAAAACATAGAACAGATTTACCGTGATCTCTCAAGCTTCGCCTTGCAAGTATGTCTTAAAAATAGTATGTAATTTTTGAAGATCATACAACAGATACAGGATGAAAACCATTAAAAACCTGAATACCGCCGGATGTGGTATTTTGCCTGCGGTCACGGGTCGATGTACTTCGATACGAAGTATTGTTGATAATTATCAAACAACTATTGGGAACTATTCAATATGAAGCGAGCATTGATTACGGGTGTCACCGGGCAGGACGGCGCCTATCTGGCGGAATTTCTGCTGTCCAAGGGATATGAAGTACATGGCATCAAACGAAGGGCGTCTTCTTTCAACACCCGCCGGGTGGATCACCTCTACCGGGACCCGCATGAAACCGATGTGCGTTTTTCAATGCATTACGGCGATCTCACCGATGCGACCAATCTGATCCGGATTGTTCAGGAAGTCAGGCCGGATGAGATCTATAACTTGGCAGCGCAAAGCCATGTTCAGGTATCTTTTGAAACTCCGGAATATACGGCCAATTCAGATGCGCTGGGCACACTGCGGATTCTGGAGGCCATTCGCATTCTGGGTCTTGAAGGCAATACCCGCTTCTATCAGGCGTCAACCAGCGAAATGTATGGAAAAGTGCAGGAAATTCCACAGAAAGAGTCAACGCCGTTTTATCCCAGAAGCCCTTACGGTGCAGCCAAGGTCTATGCATACTGGATTACGGTGAACTACCGGGAGGCCTATCGCATGTTTGCCTGCAACGGGATTTTGTTCAACCACGAATCCCCGGTGCGCGGTGAAACTTTTGTGACCCGGAAGATTACCCGTGCGGTTGCCAGAATCCGTCTGGGGCTTCAGGACGTGCTTTATCTCGGTAATCTCAATTCCCAGAGGGACTGGGGATATGCCGGCGACTACGTGGAGGCTATGTGGCTGATGCTTCAGCAGCAGACTCCGGAGGATTTTGTGATTGCAACCGGCAAAGCGCATTCTGTCCGTGAATTTGTGGAAAAGGCGTTTGAAACCATTGGTATTCACCTGGTTTGGAAAAATTCCGGCATCGAAGAAATCGGTGTGATTGACTCGGTGTCTCTTACGGATAATTGCCCAAGCCTCAAAAAACCGCCCGAATCCGGCCAGGCGGTTGTCAGCATCGATCCCCGTTACTTCAGGCCTGCGGAAGTTGACTTCCTGCTCGGCGACCCAACAAAGGCGCAAACGATATTGGGGTGGAGATCCAAGATTGATTTTGATGAATTGATTCGAATCATGGTGGAAAAAGATATGATGGAAGCCAGAAGGGATTTTCTGGTGGAGAAGGAAGGCTTTCAAATTTTCAATCATTTCGAATAACTCGTTAGGACTGCGTGATGCAACCTGAACTCCCTTTGACACCGAATTCACGGATATTTGTTGCAGGCCATCGCGGCATGGTGGGATCTGCGATTGTACGATTTCTGAAGGATAGCGGGTATAAGCATCTGATTACCCGGACTCACCAGGAACTGGATCTGATGAATCAACAGGCTGTGCGCGATTTTTTTCGGACCCAGCCCATTGATTATGTCGTGCTTGCGGCCGCCAAAGTTGGCGGGATTCTGGCCAATAATACCTATCGGGCGGACTTCATCTACCAGAACCTGATGATTGAGTGCAATGTGATTCATGAGGCTTTCAGCGCAGGCGTCCAGCGATTGTTGTTTCTGGGAAGCTCCTGCATTTACCCGAAACATGCGCCTCAGCCCATGAAAGAGATGTGCCTGCTTTCCGGAGTGCTTGAGCCCACCAACCAGCCATATGCCATAGCAAAAATTGCCGGAATTGAGCTGTGCCAGTCCTATAACCGCCAGCATGGGACCCGCTATCGCTGCGTCATGCCCACCAATCTCTATGGTCCGAACGATTCTTATGATCTGAATAATTCTCATGTCCTGCCGGCACTTATCCGAAAATTTCATTTGGCAAGAATGGCGGAGGATGGCAACTGGCTTGCGATCCAGAAAGATGAAGCTGTCAATGGTTCAATACCGGATTCAGTCCGAACGCATCTATGCATCCCCATTCCGTCACCGGGAGCCTCTAAGCTGTTATCCCCAAGTCTTGACGGCATTATATCTCCGGTTGTTCAACTGTGGGGAAGCGGTGCTGCCCGGCGCGAGTTTCTCCATGTGAACGACATGGCATCGGCAACGGTATTTGTCATGAAGCTTACGGATAGCCGATATGATCAGGCAACTCAGGACGGACAGATCACCCATATCAACATAGGAACCGGCAAGGACATAACCATTCGTGAATTATCTGAAAAAATCCAGTCAGTGACCGGATTTTCCGGCCGGGTGCTCTGGGATGACACCCGGCCGGATGGAACGCCCCAAAAACTTCTCGATGTCTCTATTTTAAGCCGCCTGGGCTGGAACCCCGACATTCCGCTGTCCGAAGGGCTTCAGCAGACCTATCTGGCTTATCGGAAGACGGCTGCCGTTTCATGAAAAACGCACAAGTGCAGGAAGGCATGGAGCGGCGCATCCTTCACGGCCTGTCGTGTGAATGGGATGCTGCCCTGTGGGGTATCGATGCAGGGCTTGGCAAACAGATGCGAAAGCCCCTGTTCGCCTTAGGGGATTTTAAGAACCGACTGGGATACTGGACATCTGAAAAGCGGGAAATCGGCCTGAGCAGATGGTTTGTTATGAATCATTCCTGGAACGATATCCGCGAGGTGCTTTTTCATGAAATGGCACACCAGTTAGCAGCGGAAGTTTTAAATGCCTGTCAGGAGCCGCCGCATGGCCGTAGCTTTCAGAACGCATGCCGGATGTTGAAAGCCAATCCCATGTCAACCGGAACGTACATTCCCCTCAGCCGGCAGATTTTTCAGACATCGGAATGCGATGGAGATAAGACCCGCCTCAGGATTCAAAAACTCATGGCGCTGGCTCAAAGCAGCAACCTTTTTGAGGCAGAGTCTGCCATGACCAAGGCACATGAGCTGATGGCCAAATATGAAATTGCACAGATCGCTCAAAATGCATCCAGGGAGTATTTCAGCATTTTCGTTGGAAAGCCCGCGCTCCGGCATTTCCGGGAGGATTATTCCCTCGCGCTTCTCTTGATGGATTATTATTTTGTGAAGGGGATATGGGTTGGTGCCTATGTGATCGAAAAAGGAAAAATGGGTAGAGCGCTTGAGATCAGCGGAACAGCCCGTAATCTAGAAACTGCCTGTTATATTTATGATTTTATTAAGCAATTTATTGAATCTGAGTGGAATAAATATAATGCAGGCGGCAAATTGAACCGTTACCGGAAAACGGATTTTTCATCAGGTATCTTATCCGGATTCAGAATGAAGCTGTCGCAGGGATCGCTAGCCTGCAGGAGTGTTTCGCTTTCACCGGTTCCGATTCGCGATGTCCGGTTGAAACAATATGTCGATATGCGATTCCCGCGCCTGAGAACCTTTCAGAGAAAAGGCGGGTGCTGCTATTCCGACGTGGTGTCGGATGGAACGGAAATCGGGAAAACTCTGGTGATCCGAAAAGGGATTTCTCAGCAGGCTTACGAAACGTCAACCAGATATATAGAATAGCGGTTTTTTTATTGAATTGCAGTATTCTCGTCGCTTGTGATCGGCAATTCAATGATCACGCGGGCACCGGATCCTTCCTTCCGGTTTTCGACCCGGATGCTGCCGTTATGGGATTCAATGATATTTTTTACAATACCCAGGCCGAGTCCTGTACCTTTTTCCTTGGTGGTGAAAAACGGGTCCCAGATTCTTTCTATCACGTCTTGCGGAACGCCGGAGCCTTCATCTTCAATGCTGACCGTGACGATACTGCCAGTGGATTGGATGCCGGTTTGGATTTTCCCCCCTTCCGGCATTGCCTGAATCGCATTCATGAAAATATTCAGAAAAGCCTGATACAACAAGTCTGAATCCGCCAGAATCTCGGGCAGGTGATTAGCGAAATTTTTAACGATAATGTACCCCTGATCCTGAATCTGGGGGGTGATAAAAACAATGTTTTTTTCAAGGATGTCCGCAAGCTGGCAGGCAGCGCGATGCGGAGATCTGGGTTTGGCAAAATTAAGAAAATCCGTGATGATGAGATTGAGCCTGCTGGACTCTTCCACAATGATATCCGGAATGGAATTGGAAGGATCAAATTGTGCGACTTTTTTCTTCAACAGTTCTGCGGAGCTTCTGATGATGCCCAAAGGATTTCGAATTTCATGAGAAATTCCAGCTACCATCCCTCCCAGGGAGGACAGCCGCTCTGACTGAGCCAGCTTTTCCTTTAAATTGATCTGCTCCTGGGTTCTCTGCTGAATAATGGCCTCGCCGCGCTGAACCACATAAATCAATACGCCGATCAGTAAGCTCATGACAGCGGTGCAAGTGGCAATCACCAATAGCTGAAAGCTGAGAATCGTTTGGTAATCCTCGGAAATATCCTGTACGATTTCAACAACTCCCAGCACGGGCCCCGAAACGCGTAAAAACTGCCGTTCAGCTCGAATCGGCGCAAAAGTAATCAGACGGCTTTCTTTCGGGAACCCCATGGGAATTTCCCAAAAATTACCGCGTTGTACCAGTGTGGATGTCGGGGTACCGGAAAGGGCGTATTCGAAGCCTGTTCCCCCCATGTTCTTACGCCCCACGAGCTGTTTGTCAAAACTGTAGGATATCGTGTTGTTGGTATCGTAGATCGTTACCATGTCTACTTTGAAACTGTGAAGTGTGCTGCGGACAATCGTATCCATTCTTTCAAATTGATCGGGATTGCTGAGTTCGATTTTTCCGAATTTTAGTACAACCGGGATGATGAACTGCAGAAAAACTTGATGATTCAGATTTTCAACTAGAACTAAGGCATATTCCTCGCTTTTTTTCAATTGCATTGACCTTGCCCAGTGAATATTTAAAAAACTCAGCACGAGCGCGCCAATAAAAATAACCAGCAGGCTGATTATGGTAAAGAATTTGACCAGTCGGAAAGGTTTTGTTTTTTCGGTTTCTGTCTGGGCCATTAGCGTGTCGGGAATGCGGCGGCGAGGTTATCGGCAGGTTCGCGGGCACTTATCATGAAAAGGTTATAGGCAACACTGATTTCAATGTCAAGGTAAACTCTGCGCGTGTTTTAATGTGCGTCCATTCTGAGCAGAAAACCGGATGCGGTGTAATAATTTTAATGCTTGGAACGGGCATTGAATCGGCAATCCCCATCCTGTTGGCAAAAGATGTTTTACTCCATTTCGGATGATGCTTTTGCTACGCATAGAAAGATTGTTTTGTCAAAAATCGTTTGAAATTTAACAAATTTTGTCGGTGGCGCTTGTTTTGCGTCTTGTGTTTAATAAAAACTGCTCTTGTCAAACAATGCGATGTGGGTTTCAATTGAGCGGCTCAATCCGCTTGCATATGGCTCTTGGAATAGGTTTGTCGGATGGACGGATGATTTATTTCAGTAACTATCTGAAGAAATTGTTTTATTCCATGTCGTGGTATGTTATTTGCTTAAAATGCTTTAAGCAAAACCTGACATTCTTTGGTTTATTATCTATTTTCCAATAAAATACAGATTGTTATTCTTTTAATTGGAAAGAGCTAATTTCAAAACTCACTAAAACCGTCACACCGGCAAAAGCCGGTGTCCAGAAAAGTTTGAAAGGACTGGATTCCGGCTTTCGCCGGAATGACGACGATGGACTTTTGCAATTGGCTCGGAACTATTTATTTTAAAAAGAGTTTTCTGGGTTACAGGATAACAAAAATGCTATAAAAAACTGATTTGTCAATATATTACCAGTATGATCATAATAAATGAATGTTTTTTCAGTAATCTAATATTGATTGAATGTTTCAGATGAAAAAATATATTGACTATTTCATTATTTAAGGGCAATTGTAAATTCATTAAAATTATTATCTGAATAATCAAATTGATATTGGGAACATTTGTCTGTTGACTTGTATTTGAATCGCTTCACAGAGGTAATGGCTTGCCGCGACCTATCTTTTGAGATGCTGGCTGAAAAACATTACTGAAAACCCAAACAGGCTTCAACCCATAATGCTATTAGCAAAGAAAAATCATCTGATCGGGCTTGATATCGGCTCCAAAGCAATTAAACTGTGCGAGGTTTTAGAATCCCGAAAAAACGGGTTCGTGTTGAACAAATTCGGAATGATCACCATACCGAACGGGGTAATCGAGGATGGTGTTATCAAGGATTCAGAAACTGTATCGCAGGCTATTCGGGAACTTTTCATCGCTCAGAAAGTCAGAGAAAAGAATGTGGCCGTTTCCATCGGAGGGTATTCGGTCATAGTGAAAAAAATTCTCGTGCAGAGCATGACGGACGCCGAGTTGCAGGAATCGATTCAATTTGAAGCGGAACAGTATATTCCCTTTGATATCAATGACGTGAATCTGGATTTCCAAATTCTTGGGGAAAGTCCTATTACTGCCAACAAACTGGACGTAATTCTGGTAGCTGCCAAAAAGGAACTGGTCGATGAGTACGTCAACCTGATTGAACTGTCCGGCCTGCGGCCATGCGTGATCGACATCGACGCCTTCGCACTTCAGAATATTTATGAGGCGAATTACGATACACAGGCGGATGTTGTGGCGCTGATCGACATTGGAGCTGGCAAGACTTCCCTGAATATTGTTAGGGATGGCATCACATTGTTTATGCGGGATGTTTCCCTGGGATGTAATCAAATCAATCACAAAATATCGGATAAGGCGGCTTGCTCTCTGGAAGATGCTGAAACAATCAAGTTGAATGGCGCTTCCGATAAAATCACGCACCAGGAAATCGCTGATATCGTCTCAACAGTGATTGGCGACTGGTGTCTTGAAATACGGCGTGCCATCGATTTTTTCTATTCAACATATCCGGATGATCAGATCAGCAAGATTCTGATAAGCGGGGGGGGAGCGAATATAAAGGAATTCCGGCATACCCTGGCCTCAGAAACTGCTTCGGAAGTCGAAATCATCAACCCTTTCGGTAAATTTTCAATCGATAAAAGGCTTGACCCGTCTTATCTTGAAAAGATTTCCCCCCAGGCTGCAATATGTGTGGGTTTGGCCATCCGGAGAATTGATGACAAATGATACGGATTAATCTCCTGCCTTTTCGCAAGGCGCGAAAAAAAGAGAATGTTCGACAGCAGATCTCGGTTTTTTTTCTTGCGCTGATATTCCTGACTTTGGGAATGTCATATTTCAAGATAACCCTTGACCGAAAAATTCAGGATATGGACAGTCACATCAAGACTGCCACACAACAACTGAATGATCTGACCGTACTTACCAAAGAAATAGACGAGATCAAAAAAAAGCTCGGTACCATCAAGAAAAAAACGGCTGTCATTAAAAATCTGGAACTTAACCGCAAATCACCGGTCATTCTTCTGGATACCATGTCCAACATGGTGATTCCGGGTCGCATGTGGTTTACCAGTCTTTCGACTACTGATGAAACAGTGGGAATCATCGGCCTTGCCCTGGATAACAAGACTGTTGCGGATTTCATGATTCGACTGGAAGGTTCCAAACTTTTTTCAAGCGTGAATCTAAAAACGCTCAAACAGCAGTCCATTAAGGATGTTGTGTTAAAAAATTTTGAAATTACATGCAGAAAATTCATAGTGCTCGATAAAGAATCTTCTAAAAAGGCTGTCAAAAAATGAAATTATCCGGCATCTCATTTGAATCTCTGGAGCCGGCAATAGAAAAAATCGCGGCTCTGACTCCAGTTCAACGGATTCTGATATGCGTGCTGGCGGTTGGTTTTCTGGCAGGTGGATTCGGTTATTTTTTTTATTACCCGCAGTACACCCAACTGGATAAAATGACCGGGCAGTTAAAACAGCTTGATCAGCAACTGGCCACTGCCAAAACGGCTGCGGCACAGATTGAAAAGTTCAGGAAGGAAATGAAAGATGCCGAGGAAGACTTCAGGGTTTCCCGGAATGCATTGCCGGATAAGGAAGAAATTCCGTTGCTTCTGACCAGTATTTCGCAATTCGGCCACGATGCCGGGCTGGAATTCATTCTTTTTGAACCCAAGCCTGAAGTCATTAAGGACTTTTACGCTGAAATACCGGTATCCGTTTCGGTGGCGGGCACATATCATCAAGTCGGCGTATTTTTCGATAAGGTCTCAAACCTGAACCGGATTGTCAATATCAGGGATATCAAGATGGTGCCGCCAGGCAAGGACGCCAAGATGGCTCCACCTGCAAATGATGAAATCCGACTGGTTACATCCTGTACTGCGGTTACCTATAAATTCGTGGAAACTCCGGCTGCAACTGATAAAAAGGATGCCGCAATAAGACCCAATAAACCTGCTGGAAAATAATAGACTGGAATAAAACGCCAATATGATTCAGTTATCCAAAATCGCGGTGGTTTTTTTCTTGATAGGAGCGTTTTCCGGAGGATGCAGCAATTCCGAAACGCCGCAGAACAAGCCGGAGATCGTTCGAAAAAAGATTTCAGAAGCACCGGAGAGTGTAAAGCCTGCGCCCGCATCTGGAACCGCTGTCTCATCGTCTTCGGATGCATCTCAAATACCCCCCCCGGAAGTTGTCGGCAAAACCGACACCATACAGAAGAAATCCGATGAGGCTGGCCAGAAGCCTTTGATCGGGGATGCGGGACCCGCTGCTGTTTCCTATAATCCGGCGGGAAAAATCGATCCTTTTGTTCCGCTTCTGAAAGATGAGTCTGCCAAGGCTTTGCAGGCGGAAAAACCAAAAAGAGAGAAACGTGAGCCTACCACGCCGCTTGAAATGATTGATTTAAGTCAGTTGAAGCTGACTGCCGTTGTTCGAACGCCATCGGGTCTGAAAGCGATGGTAGAGGAATCCACCGGTAAAGGCTATCTTGTCGGGATGGGTACTTATATGGGAATTCATTCGGGTAAAGTGGTGAATATCCAGAAAGATCGAATTGTTGTGGAAGAAGAAGTTGAAGATGCTCTGGGCAATATTGTCACTCGCAATACGGAGCTTAAATTCCAGAAACCTTCCGGAGAATAGTAGTATGAAGTGTAACTTTATTCGGTTATTCCGATCCATCAAGCTGCCGGCACTGTTGATCTTGTGTTTGGGAGTGGCGATGGGATGCGCCACGGACACAGGCGTCCTGCCAACAGCACAAGACAATCAGCCGGAGGCTGTTTCCAAAAAAATCACGGGCATCCAGGTCACAAAAGAACCCAACGCGGATGTGGTGAATATTCAGGGGAATACGATTCTCTCCTATACGTCCATCAAACAACCCTCTCCTTTAAGTGTCATTTTGTACTTTCCAGAGACGACCGTCAGGACTGGGACGCCGGTGACACCGACAGATACCGATTTGATAGCTAATATCAGCATGTCACGGGTTGTGGATACGCAGACCAGCAAAATCGAAATCAGCCTGAATAAAGACGCCCCATATCAGGTTCACCGTGATGGCAACAGCTTGAAAGTGTTTTTCTCCAGAATTCCTGCAGATGCCGCAGCAAATATGGCGACCCCTTCTGTTAGCGAGGCGCCAATTCTGGAAACGTCTTCAACAGACGGCGGTGCAGCGGATGTTTCCACACTCAGCCGGACATATCCGGTTGCTTCTACAAAAAAAAATAATTCAAAGAATTCCGCTGGTGCCGCCTGGGTGAATCGTATCGATTTTTCCAGCGATAAAAAAGGTAAATCCACTGTCATTGTCGGAACAACGAAACCGGTCCGGTATCGAATGGAAAAAGTTTCCCCGATTGCCGTTCAGTTAAGGCTTTACGGCACCCATATTTCGGATTTTCGAAAACTGCCGTTGATCACCACCCGGTTTGAAAGCGCCATCGACCGGATTCGCCCCTTGCAGACGCCAGCAATGAAAACAGACTCTGTCATTGCTATGGATTTGCGGGAAGCGGTTCCCTATTTTGTGGATCAGGAAGGAAATCTGATCAGAATTCGTTTCGAAGCCTCTTCAATTCCGCCCAGGCCCGATGCGCCGCTGACGACTGCATTTGTTGATAAAGCTGAAGAGAGGCAACCCGTTAGAACAGATGGAATGCCTTCTGTAAAACATGAGCGTTTTGCGGATGCTTCAGGGGAAACAAAGTCTGTTGCACCGGAAAGCCGACGATCCGGCGTTTACCGTAATGACGTCCCCAAGGTCTATACAGGCGAGAAAATCGGGATCGATTTTTTTGATACGGATATCCGGAATGTTTTTCGCCTTCTTGCGGACTACAGCGGCGGGAATTTTGCCATTGACAAGGACGTTCAGGGAAAGGTCACACTGGCATTTGAAAAACCTGTCCCCTGGGACCAGGTTATGGATCTGGTTCTAAAAATGAATCAACTGGACAAGGTTCAGGAGGGTGGAATCATCCGCATTGCCAGACTGAAAACACTGGAGGAGGAAGAAAAATCCAAACAACAGCTCTTTGAGGCCGAAAAAAAGGCAAAAGAACAAAGTCTGGAACTCGAACCGGTCGTGACAGAATACATACCGGTCAATTACGCCAAAGCCAAAGAAGAAATGCTGCCGCATGTTGTGAAACTGACCACCCCAAATCGCAGCGACTGTTCCATTACGTGTGATGAACGGACCAATCAGTTGATTGTAACGGATACCGCCAGCAAGGTCAAAAGTATGCGTGCGATTGTTCAAAAACTGGACCGTGTCACGCCGCAAGTCGTAATTGAGGCTAAAATCGTTGAGGCCAACTCGGACTTTACACGGGATCTTGGAGTTAATTGGAACGTCCAGGTGGGATATCAGCAATACAATTCCGACGGAACGTTGAATCCCAATGCACCTGTCGGTGGAAACACCCTCGGCGCTGGCGCTGTAAATTTCCCCTTGGCGAATACAAATGTCGGATCCATCGGTTTTAATTTTACGAAACTTACGGGTACGCCAGTTGTCATTAATGCCTCGCTTCAGGCCATGGAGGCAAATAATAAGGGAAAAATCATCTCTGCTCCCAAGATACTGACATTGGATAATAAAGAAGCATTTATCGAACAAGGCCTTGAAATCGGTTATCTTGAACAAACCGGCACCAACACTGCAGTGCTGACGACGAAGTTTAAAAAAGTTACCCTGAACCTGAAGGTAACCCCGCACATTACCCAGGATAACCGGGTTTCCATGAAGATAGAAATCATAAAGGAAGATGTGGTGAGTTACACACCTGTTACCAACGTTCCGACACTTGCCACCAAAAAAGCAACGACGGAGCTATTGGTGGATGATGGCGATACGCTTGTGATTGGCGGCATTACCAAGACTACAGAGACAACGGGCGATACAGGCGTTCCTTTCCTTGCGAAAATTCCAGTGCTGGGGTATCTGTTTGGTACAAAAAATGATAACAATACGAGTCAGGAGTTACTGATTTTCATGACTCCAAGAATTGTTCAGCTCGAACAGCGTGCAGAAAAGGGCACTTCACCCATGAGCTGAATATGTGTTCAGGCAAGAGTTTGATGTTTCATCAAAGGGGCGGAACTGCGAGCCAATCCGGGCACACTATCCGCCCCTGAAATTCATTGAAATGAAACAGGTTATCCGTTTAATTGTTTCATTCCGACAATTCCCCTCCTGCCAAGTTCCCGCAAAAATTGGACTACACTGATCTCAGCCTCTTTGTGATAGAGTAAATGCAGTTTTGCAAATGAAGCAATTATTTCCGTTATTGTGGATTTTCCGTCTATCAGGTCCCAGACCCCAGTGCCCAGAATATCCAGTTGAAGCTTTCGCATACGCCGCAATTCAGCTTTTTTATTCATCCGCAGTATAAGACTCGAAAACCACGGCCTGAGCGTTTCCGGATAGGATAAAAGTATTTCACCTGAATCCAGACGGTTTTCCAAAACCTGGGAATTTCGGACAGGAATGCAGCAAAGGGCATCGCTTCGGCTAAATTGCTTTTGTTTCATAACCAGCGACGATCTGATCAAAGATGTTGTTATCCATCAAGTGTCTGCTTTCCGACCGTACCGCCAGAATGCGGTTGGTACCTGAGTCGTGACGGATCAGAAACCGGTGATGCAGAAATTTGGCTGAAAGAAAAGCTGCAATCTGAGCCAGCGGGCTGAATGTCGGCGGGCTTGCCCATGCCATCCTTTCAGCATCTTTGAGCGTTTCAGATGTGCTGACGGGATAAAATGGCAATGATCCGGCAAAGTCAGATAAATTCCTTCCGGCAAGCAGCACGGAGGCCGGGCTCCAGCGATACAGGCCGATAATATGGCCATGCGTTGTAAAATCCATCGCCATATATCCCGGATTGAATTGATACGACTTGATCTGAAACGCTGCGGGCAGGAGCGCGCGGATATCGAAAACCGCCCATTTCAGGCGGCAGTTCTCCGAGTGGTCCCTGAAGGTTGACAAGAGCCTGGAAACGATTGTGTGAAAATTGCCGGGATTCTCATCTCTTCTTTGATAAAATTGGAAGACAGATGCCCTGTTGCAGGTAGGGCAGGATACGATGATGGCTTTTCCCGACTCATTTAACCAGGAAAAACCACTGACCTTGTGGCCGGGCAATGCGGTTAACCAGCTTTCTGGAGGATTCCAGACATCGACTGACAGGCCGTGTTTCCTGCGGATATCGGACTGGAGAAGTTTCAGGCGGCGATGATGGGATGCTGATTTGGAAGTGCTTCCCCAGGTAATTTCCATTTTGGGGTCTCTACGGGTTCCCAGCATCAGATAATTCCGACCGATGGTGGCAATTTCCCAGCAGGACGGTTTCTGGAATGCAATACCATTCCAGGCGATTTCATCCCACGGGGCCTTATCTGATGTCTCGTCCATAAGATGATTCCCGTGCTGAGTCAGCGGGGAACCAGCAAATCCCAGTCCTGTTTGACGGACGCTTTATCAGGCAGAGGTTCGCGGGCTTCCGGATGGAATTTATCATAGCACTGGCGTTCCCTTTCCACTGCATCGATCATAGTCAACTTGACGGAATTGCCGATTTTTTCATCCGTATCCTGCTTATTGTGCTGCAAGATGAGGCTGATGCGGTTATTGGACTTGTCCTGAAACGACCATTTCCATGCAATAACGATATGGAAAGGATCGCCGCGCCATTCATCGGGTTTCCCGAATTTATTTTCAAATCGGATCAGAAGATTATCGTAGAAATCCCGTCCGGGATCGGCATATTTGAGTTTGATGCGAACCACTTTACCCGGAGCGGCGCAAGTCCCGTACGCAATCAGGCCGCTGGTCAGCATATCGGTTTTATTGATTTCAACTTCGTTTATGAACTCCGCATAGCGGATGGGCAGGGCCGATGTCATATCAACGCGATCTTTGTAAGCGGAAATATCCGCGCCCAGTTGAAATCCTCCAACCTGACCGGGTGCTTCAGCCAGACATGTACCTGATAATAACCCGGCGCCGATAAAAAACAGAATAAAAAAAAATTTATTCATAAGAAACTCCTCCGACTGGTTGACAAAAGCCAGTATTTCTACAAAGCGGCTTAATAAGCTAGCCTTCCAAGGGATTTCAGGATCAGCGCAAATCCCATGGCAAACATGCCGGTCAATCCCATTCCGCAGGAAAAACCCGCCAGAAGCACGGGGGCGTATTGCCGCCACATCTTCCCGTATCGTTTTAGGAAATAATACCGGCCTAAAAAAGCGCCGATCAGTTCAAGGATCATGCCGTGGGGGGCGTGCTGGCCGAGCCCCCGGACAATGCCGTACACCAGGAGCGTGGGAAGCCCAAACAATGACAATATGAAATAGGTAATTACGCCAAGTCCCAGTCCGGCCAGAACATATGTGCCATTCAGCGCCTGATAGAAAAGCGAATTGCCCTCAAGCGTGGATGTTTGCATCAACAGCGTGTTCAGTGCCTGAAGATGCCACAACTTCAGGGCATACGGATAACTGCTGGAGGGGATCGGTGCCAGTTGCCAGATAAATTGGGAGAAGAGCAGGCTGGCTATCATCACCACCGGGAAAACGACCAGCTCCGCTTTTATGATGCCACGGATACTTGTACCGGTCAATTCGATTTCCCTGAAATCGACGGTTGCCTTTCCATAATTATGGATCGGTATCGGCGCGTACCAAATTTCAATTCCCTGATAACCGAAAAATTTAGCTCCGGCAATAAAGCTGGCTTCCCGAACCATTGGCAGATTGACAAACTGGCCGGCAATGCCTTCCATGCGTGCGCTGATATATGAAATAAAGGGAGTATAAATAAAACCATACCCCAGGAAGAATATCCAGGGAAAGTGGGGTACAAGCCATGTGCAGAGCCCGACATAGGAAAGGGTGGAAGAGACATAAATGCCGATGGCAATCCAGAAATTGAAATCGCCCCTGCCTGCCGGTGGATGGAACAAGTCTCTGAAACTACCCCTGCTATTGGTCTGCCCTTTGCGGAAGGAACGGAGCACATGCCAGATACCGATAAAACCGATGGCCAAACCCAAGCCGATGCCAAAGCTCATATAAAAATCAAAATTGTTGGCAAAAATCGTATCTACGGTTTCCATTCCAGGATGCCAGCGTTGCAGGATGCCATGATGATAAAGAATCGGATTGGCGATAATCGTGATGATCAGCCCGATCAAGCCGCCGATCACCGCCCAGAAAGGAAGAACCATGCCGATAAACAGCAGCCCCAGATCGAGCTGGATTCCGGTGGCAACAGCAGGAAGAAGTTCCTCGGTTCTTCGGGTCAATTCGATCCAGGGAATGGGAATAAGCTGAATGGGCTCGGTAAAGATCAGACCTGAAACGGTTGGCAGCAGTACATAAACGCCGCCGAACAAAAGGCCGATGACCCCGCCGATGGAAAATACACGCCATTTCCAGCTTTTTTGACGGTCTTCCGTGGATTCGGCCAGTGCCATTGTACCCAGCGCTCCGACCGGAGCCATCGGAAAGGGCAGCTTTTCAACATCAGAAGTAATACGGTACAGGGCATAGCCGAGGCCGAAATGATCGATCCTCTGAATAATCTGAGAACCGACCAGAAGGAGAATTGGGATCATCCAGTCCCTGTGAAAAAATGTACGTTCAATCAGGGATGTGGAGCCGCTTGCCGGCGCAACCCACAGGGGAATGTATTCTGTAAGTCCCAGCATTTTTGCGGCATCGGACTGAACCAGGTATTGGCTCCATAACAGCCCCTGGAACGGTGATGCCAGAGCGGCGCCCGCCATGTAATACAAAATAAATATTTCCTGTTGTTTTAAATCTGTAAAGGCGCGTCTGGCGATTTCCGCAAACAGAATGATCGTCACCCACCTGGCTGCAGGGCCGATACCGGTACCGATGACCAGTTGAAGGTACATGCTTCCGGGCATCATGAGAAAACCGATGAAAATCGCTCCGACAACGGCTTTCCAGTCAAAACCTTCTTCAAAACGATCCGGAGTGGCCAGTAGGTCCCGGTATTCCTTGAGCTCTTTGTCTTCTTCGTACATGAATCGTCAGATACCCTAAGGTAACAGTTGATAGTAAAACCGCAATGGGCGATTAATCCGTTTCAGATTGCAAAGACGCATTGTTTAATCCGGCAGTACCAGATAGCTGGCGTTGCTCCACAGGCCGATGATTGCCCAGATCCCTCCCATCAGAAAATCACCGATAATCAGGCCGATAAAAAACAGCCTGAGTTTTTTGAATAGTGAAACACCGCCATACCGCATACAGAGGGCATTGCAAAGCCAGCCCAGAAAAAAACTGAACCAGAGGATTCGCATGGCAGAACTGTATGCCGTCAGATAGCCGATGGGATGGATCGGCCACCAGTAAATGCGATGGTAACAGATTACCAGGCCGGTCATGACAGCGGCCCCTATCAGAGAAAAAATGAGAATCCAGTTGGATCGGGTTTCAGGCGTGCTCATGAATGCCTGAATGTTATCATAAACGCTAAGGGTGGTTCGGGTTGCCCAGTCCATTTCAAGCTCTCGAATGCCGAATTTATAGCAAAGAAAAAGCATGGAGAGAAAGGACACGATCACGCCGGCAACCAGGACAAAGCCGATTCCGCTGATGATCAGGCGTTGGTGGCGGAGCCGGTTTGTAATTTTTCTGGCGTGGAGAATTGACGGCATGAGGGATTCGCGAAGGTCCACAAAAAGAACTTTTTGAATAACCGCAGCCAATAGAATGCTGGCGCCGCTGAAAAACTTGGGGCCGAAAAACGCCACCAGGCCGTCAATGGGTGCTGCTGTCAGCGTAAAATAGGCGATTCCGCCCTGGCAAATTACCCGTGTGGCAACGATCATGACCATGAAACAGGCCAGAAGAAATAAAACGGCGACACCAAATGGCATGCCAAAGTAGTGGCACCAGGCAACCAATCCCAAAAAACCAATCGCAAGGCCCCAAAATGACATTCTTAGTGAAATCCACTCATCTTCCCTGCTGACAACAACAGTGTTTGTGGCCGGCGAAAGGCCAAATGCCTGGCGGAGCACTTCCCTGAGATGTTGCCTGCCCAGCCAGAGAAGAAAAACAAAAAAGACGCCGTAGGCTCCGAGCATCTGGGTTTCCTCCGGTCTTGACAGGGTCGGGCCAAAGGTGATTCCCAGGGCTGCGTCGGGGATACTGTAACCAAGAACACTGAGGATTCCGGTTAACAGGCAGCCAATCAGATAAAAAAACCAGAACGAAAAAGATATCTGTTTGGATGTCAGAAATGCAAAACCGATAAAAGCAGGATAAAGATAAATTTTCAGCTTGACGAAACCGGAAAAAAGTCCTTGTGATGCAATATAAGGTCCTGCAAGAATCAACGTCGGAATCTGGGGAACGGACGGGAAATAAAAATTCAGACCATTCAAGACATGAAGGAAAACCGGAATCAGGACTCCGGCGCGGGCATAGCTGTTTGAAAAAAAACTGGCCAACTGATGCTGATCCAGGGCATCTTCAATGATCTGGGGAACCTGGAGCAGCGGCAGGTTCATCCGCTCATGTTCTATCCACTGCCTGCTGGCTATGTTCATGATTAGGATCATCATCGCATAACAAAGAAAAATGAAGGCGCTCCAGACCGCAAGCGGCCTTATCCAGGCGTTCCAGGGAATATTGGAAATGATGTCGTTCCACGCCATCTGCCGGCCGCCGGGCAGTCCATCGTAAAGCATCTGGACGGCATTCAAATTCCGGGGATACCAGGCTTGGGGAAGAAAAGGCTGAAGGACCGCCTCCCACCGGTTTTCTACAGTGGCAAAATGAAACGGCGCAGTCAAATTAATAAAAAAAGTTCTTATCAGACCAGTATAGGCAATCCCGGATACCAGCACCATCAGTATCCATGCAACCAGAATCTCCTTTCCGGTCATAAGCACCCGGTTTCGAAAAACCATATTCAGTATGGCAACCAAAAAGGTCAGCCAAACCAGAATGAAAAAAGGCGCCAGCGGGAAATGACCGCCGCCAAGCGGCGTTGCCTGAAGAAATGCGTTGTTATAAGGCGTTACAACGCAGATGAATATCGCCAGAAACGCCCCAACGGCAAATGCGCGAAATCGGATTCTGTCAGCAGATGGTTGTGAATCGTTCACTCTTGGATCCGTTTATGGGAAAAAAACAATTGAAGATGGTTTTCGGCCGCCCATCGCCATGCGTATAAATTGAGGGGTTAAGGCCCGGGATGCTTTTTAAATAACCCGTTTAAGGATACTGAGAATCATGATCGGTTATATATTCCCTGATGGTTCAGGGTCAAGTACAAAACGGAAAATTCAAAAGAGCGACAAAAAACGCAGCAGTGTAAAGCGTCCAACGAGAATGACTTACATATGGATTTCCTTTATAATATCCGCCTTCCCATGCTCGATGCGACCAGCTCCGTGGCAAGCCTTGCGCTGATATTTCGATTGTCCAGAATGGGGTTGACTTCTGCGATATCCAGGGATGCCATGCAGCCGCAATCTGCGATGGTTTCCATGATCAAGTGGATTTCACGGTAGGTCAGGCCACCTGCGACCGGGGTTCCCACGCCTGCGGCGACGGAAGGGTCGACACTATCCAGATCAAAGCTCACATGGATATGATCCACATGGTTCAGGGTGTTCAAAATATTTTGAATCGTCGCATGCGCCCCGTTCCGGTCAATGTCACTCATGGTATGGACGGGAAGCTGAAGCGTTTTTACGGTTTCTTTTTCAAGCGGGTCAATTTTTCGGATTCCGATAAGCGCACAGCAGGAAGGCTCTACTTTGGGGGAAAATCCCAGAATCTGGGTCAAAGAGCTGTTACCCAGCCCCAGGGATACGGCCATTGCCATGCCATGAATATTTCCGGATGGCGTGGTTTCTTCGGTATTCATGTCGGTATGGGCGTCAATCCATATCAAGCCGAGAGTTCGGCGCATGCTTCGACAGAAGGCGGAAACTCCGGCAACCGATCCAATGGCCATCGAATGATCTCCGCCGATGCACAAGGGGAAATGGCCCTGCCGAAGCGATTGTTCCACTTTTTCAGCCAGAAGACAGGATGTTTTGACGATTTCATCCAGATATTTCAACTTCGGATTGATGATTTTCTGCCGCTCCTTGGAAAGGATGAAAATATCGCCAATATCCTGAACTTGGTATCCGAGCGCTTCCAGCTCTTCCACCATGCCTGCAATGCGGATGGCGGACGGCCCCATGTCCACGCCCCTGCGGTCTGCTCCCAGATCCATGGGAAAGCCGATCAGATCGATATATTTTTTTTGTTCCATAGCATTCTCCCGTATAAATCAACAGGTCGGGCCGGCATCTGAAGGCAGACGGTTCAAGGATGATTATAATCCATCCATCGCCTTCGGACTATCTGCCGGACTTGTTATGTTAAAACGTGTATCCGATGGAAACATGAAACCGTCCCGGAGCCTCGCCGGGTTCGGGATCCAGCTTGAATCCATAAACCAGGCCGATCGGACCGATGGGCGTGATATAACGGAGCCCGATGCCTGCGGATGCCCTGAAGCCATCGGGTATGTTGTTGACCTGGTACTGACCAAGGCATCCGGCATCTGTAAATAAACAAAGCTCGATCTGATTTCCGAGGTCAATCCTGGCTTCGATCGTTCCGGATATGGATGAAAGGCCGCCAACCGAGGTATTGTTGGCATCAAATCTGAGCATGTTTTCATCATATCCCCTGACATTTGCGGAGCCGCCCAGATAAAAAAGCTGATCCGCGGCAATCATCCCTTCCGCATTCTCCGGTTCGATATAGCCCCACCTGGCCGAACAGGCAATCGTGAGCCGGTTCAGCGGCGTGATATAGTAACGGGTGTCCAGCTTGTATCTCAGGAAATGATCCAGATCGCCGTCAATTCCTCTTGAAATATCCACCGATCCGGCGGCGAATATGCCCTTGCGGGGTCTGACAAAAGAATCACGGGAATCATACTGAAGCTTGGGCGTTATCATCATCAGACTCCTGGGGGCAAATCCGTTAATCGCCAGATAATCCGTTTGAAATGACTCCGAGAATAAATCGTTATTCTCATAGAGTTGTCGTTGCTCTGCATTGAAGGCGACGCCGGCGCTGATCTTATTTTCCCATTTACGGGAAAATGCCAGTGAAGATCCTATGATTCGAACCCCGAAACTCTGATTGAATTCAGAGCGATCTTCCGCATATATCAGCGCATCGGCGGAAATACGGCTTTCCATCAAGCGGGGTTCGGTCAGACCTGTTTCGGCCTTATACCCGATCTGACTGATTTCGCCTTCAGCCCAGGCTTTGATGTTTGCGCCCAGCAAATTGCGGTCTTCCAGGCGGGTGTGGACAAAAGCCCCTTTTTCGGTTTCGTAGCCGACGCCGGCATCCAGAATATAGGGTTTGGCCTCTTCAACCGAAATGATCAAATCAACGTGGTCGGCTTTTTCTTTCAGACCGCAAGGCTGGAACTGAACGGAGCGGATAATCTCCATGCTCCGGATGTTTTTCTGGCTCTGCAGCAGTTTTTTCAGGGAAAACGGGTCTCCGGTCTTGATATCCATTTCATTTTTCAGGATGCGCTCCCGGGTGGTGAAATTGCCGGAAACGATCACGTCCCCCATCACCACACGGGGACCTTCCTCGATCCGGTATTCGATCCTTGCCTGAAAAGGATCACTCGGGAAAGTCACAATCGCTTGAACCTGAACATGGGGGTGACCGGTTTCAGAAATCAGTTCCGTCAATTTGATTTTGTCATTTTCAAGCGTATCCTCAAAAAATGCGCTTCCGGTTTTCAGCGTGAGGGCGTCAAAGACAACTTGTTCTGAAATCGCATTCAGGCCGGTGATCATGATTTCAGTAACGATGGTTTGTCTGCCTTCATGGATAACGAATTGAATATCCGCCCGGGTCTGATCCGGAGTCAGTGATATTTCCGGTGTGATCTCGGCAGTTCGAAACCCCTTGCTGAAGTACAGCGCGGCAATGGCCTGTGCATCTTCATCCAGGGTTTCCTTCACCAGGACACCGGGCTCAAAAATTCCTCCGGGCTGAGACAGAATCTGCTTTTCGATTTCGGTTCCGGCAAGGGCATGGTTGCCGTCTATCCGAATCCGGGCAAGCCGTGTTTTCGGTCCCTCCGCGATGGTGACGCCAAAGACTTTTTCAGGGAATGATTCTTCGGATCGAGCGCGTATTTCCCGGATTTGGACCTGTGGTTCCAGATATCCGGCTTTTCGATACCGGATCATGATTTTACGGATACTGCGCTTGATGTTGATGTCATTAATTTTGCCGTCGTCCCAAAAAGCCAGGTCTCTATTTAGGCTGGTTGCAGAAAATGCAGCATTCCCCTCCCATTCGAACCGATAATGCGCGCCTTCGGACACGGATATCTCAAGGTCTGCCTGATAGGGCTGATCCGGGCAGGGAGCCAGGTTGTCGTTAATTACAACATCCAGATATCCGTGGTTTCGGTAAAGCGCTGTAAGATATTTAATGTCTTTTTCAATATCGGAACGAATGAAGCGTCCGGTGACCCCGGGCAACAAGGCCTTTTTCCAGGTTGTCATCCCGGTTTTAAGTCGGATGGCCGAAAACGCACGGTTTCCGATGAACCGGATTTTCTGAAGATGCCGGTAATGGCCTTTGTCCAGATTGACGTGAACCACATAATGGCTGTCTGATGGATCCAAAACCGCCTGAATCGTGACGGCGGGATGGATAAACCCCTGCTTCTCAAGATAGGATTCAAGCCTGGATTCCTGTTCGGGCAGGCCAACGGATATTCCGGCAGGATCCATGGCTGCTCCCATGTGAAGCGTCATGGCACCCAGAATATCCCGCTCAAGCAGGGGGAAAGCGCCTTGGATCCGAATGTCTTTTATCAATCCGCCGCGACTCCTGGAAAAGCAGGCAGGCTCCTGCAGGAATGAATCGGCGGCATTAATTTGAAAAGATGACAGCAACAAACAGCTTATGAGTATCAAAGCCGGAGCAAGGAAGCGCCGAAAACCAGGGATGCAGCACTTCCCAGTTTCCGCACTTATAGACTTCTGGTTTCTGATACCTGTCATCTGTCTATGTTTTCTATCGGGTTTTCTACCGGAATTCATGGCGAAATTGGATTTCTCCTCCAAAAACACCCCTGCTGTCCTGAAATCCGCTCAACAGAATATTTTCGATGAACTTATACTCGGTGATGGTGCGCTGGAACGTCACCCCGCCCTTGGTTTCAACCGTATATTTCAGCGTGACTTGCGGAGAAATGATTTTTCCGAATGTCACTTTCAGCGGATCATCATTGACGTAACGGCTTTCTCCGGTTGAATCCACTTCAAGGATATCCAGCCCGGACGCCTTTTTTAAATCGCTGCCGATAGATGCTGACAGCAGATCGGCAAGCATTTTTTGTGAAGAAGCCGAAGTGTCGGTGGTTTTGTTGATTGCGGCCCGTGATGTTTTACCCATAATCAGAAGGGATAATAGATCATTGTCATCCAGGAAAGGTGAAGACGACAGTTTCAGATTCAATTTGTCCAGTGGCCCCGAAATATCCAGAAAGACCGTCCAGTTCTGGATGGCTGCCTGGCTTTGAATGTCCAGAACAGATTCCATGGTATACGGATTGGTAAAATCGATAAATCCTTTTTTGATGGTAAATGTCGTGCTCTGGTATTGAAGACTTCCAGAATCAATCCGGGTTCTGCCCTGGATGACGGGGCGCTGAAGGGTTCCGGTGACCCGCATGTCCGGAGACAGGTTAAGCTGCGCCAGATTATTGTCCACGACAAACAGGTTGCGGGGCGGAATCCGAACATCCAGGAGTGTATTCTGGATTGCAGCGGGGAAAACAATTTCCTGATGCGCCTGATAGCTGCGTTCACGCTGGATCAGTGCACGGATCGGGTTCAGGCTCACATTTTTATAATAGAGACCTTCCAGTACTACGATTTCTCCCTGAAGCGAAGGCGCCTGAGCCGTGCCCTGAAGGGTTAGATCGGCATTCAGTTTGGCATCGAGCGTATCTTCGATTTTGATCGGAAGCTGCGATGCGGTCATCTTAAAATGCATCATCTGTATCCGGAAATCATCGATTTCGGCACTGCCTTTAAGTCGGATTCGGCCACTGTTCAATTGGCCTTCCAGGTAATCAATGGCGATTGCCGTTGGGGTGATATGGATCCGGCCGTTCACGTCGTGGATGTTCTGGTCGCTATTGTCAAACGTCAAGCCTGCGTTCCGGATTTCACCCGACGCCTCGATATCCGGACTGTACCAAGGGCCTTTCATATGAGCGGAGAGTATCAGATTCCCGTGCAATTCCGAAAGCCCTTCATTGAAATGCCTTGCAGCATTCATCGGGATATCGGCATTCAGGCTCAGCGATACGCTCTGGCCTGGCCTGGCTTTGCCGCCGATATCAAGGGTTCCATCCTGAAAAAGGGTCAGGTGATTCCTGGGTATGATAATGGCTTCGTCTTGAATGCCGATATTTAGATCATGACCTTCGATAATGGGTTGCCCTTTTGCATTCAACGAAAGTTTGGAAAAACCGGCGTCAGCCTTCAGGGTTTTCAGTGAATTGAGATTTCCGGAAGCAGAGAGCTGCCCTGAAACCGTTCCGCCGATTCCTGTCAGTCCGGCGGATTGAAAAAAAGGCAAGAGCTCTATTTGGGTAAAATCCAGCTCAGCGGCATAATCCCGTGTTTGAAGTTGGCAGGAAAATGATCCCCGGATCGGCGAGTGTAATTGCAAACGGGCCCGGTCGTCGATTAACTGCAATTCGATACGGGTATGATCCCAGTTGCTTTCGTATATCCGAAAAGGATTTAATGCAATTTCACCTGCAATTATGGGATGATCCAGGCGCCCGTTTCCCATAAGACTTATAAAGAGTTTTCCCTCTCCAGCAGGCCAGTTGCGAGCCAGCGTGTCCACATGGCCAAGGGATATGCCATTTGCAGCCAGTGAAAAATAAAATGATCTGTCCAGGGAAATCCAGCCCGAGGCTTCCAGAAATTCGCCTGGCGCCGCCGCCGCTATGACTTTGGAAATATTCAGCTTGTTATCCTTGAAATCGGCCGCCAATTCAATGGATGTGAATTTCTGCCCGAAGATCTTCTGGCCCGTATCCATCTGTCCGGATTTCAGGGCGGCTGTTCCCGTCATTTTTCCAGGAGTCCCCGACAGTTCGGCGGCAATTGAAAAATCCCCCTCTAAAGAATCCATGAAATCCTCAGCAAACAAGGCATCCCCGGATATGTTCAAATGAAAAGGTAGTGAATGATGTAGCGACAGTGTGCCGGTTTCAAAAACCTGAATGCTCCCGGAAAAATCCGCATGCGAGCGTTTGTTTTGCAGAAACAAGCGTTGTATTTGGATACTTCCTTCAGAAAGAAGAAAATCTCCGGTCACGTTTCCCATGTGGACCGTCTGAACTTTCAGGCCGTTTGCCTGAATCTGCAAGGCTCCGGACAGTGATTTTTCCGTTCCTTCCAGTTTGCAGTTTCCGTCGATGATGCCTTTGATCTCCGAGAATTTATAAAAAAATTCGGGGTGAATCTGGCGGAATGAAGCGGTTAACGCAAAATGGTTTTGAGAACGGGTATCCCCGGGATAAACAGGCACCTCGCCTTTGGCTGTCAGTTCTGAGCCCTGATTCTTAAGGGACAGGGCGGTGATGCGAAGGATGCCGGATGGCGCTATCTCGGCATCAGCTTCTAGAGTGCCAACCCGGATTTGGCCAAACCCCAGCCGGCTGCTTTTTAATTTCAGGGCGCACTCGGGTCGCTCCAGCGTGCCGGATACCTTTACATGCATGTCCAGATTTCCTGCCGCATCTGAAATCCCCAACGGAGATAGGCTTTTGGCAAGGTCGCCGGATTGGAAAATCAGATCGCCGGAAACATGGTCGTCCAATGCATTCCAGAATCCGTCTGCCTTCAGACGGGTGGTTCCGGCCTGTGCCAGGAGCTTCTGAATCCGAAATCCGCTGCTGTCCCATTTAGATTGAGCGTTGACCCGGATATCAACGGGAGCCGCATCCCGATGCACTGAAAGCCGCGCGGCGTTAAGGTCAATACCGATATCCGCCTTCGGGGCATGACTCGGATATCCGTTGCAATGCAGGCCGATGGTTCCGCTGACGATGCCGGTTGCATCCGTGCGAACGCTGTCAAGATGCACGGCATTCAGAAAAACCTGGAGATTGCCGGTGAGTGTGGATAAATCGTGGGGCCCTGCGAAAAGTCCGGATTTAAACGCCTGCCTCAGATCCGCGCCGCCAGCGATGCGAAATGCGCCTTTGCCGGCAGGTTCGGAAACAGAATCCAGGTCAATGATTCTGTCCTTGAGACTTGCAGTCATTTGAAAATGATCCAGCAAATATCCGGAAACCGCTGCCTGTTCGCTGATCAGGTTCAGCGCGGCATCCGGGTTTAACAGGGGGCCGGAAATTGTTCCGTTGACATGAAGCAAGCCTGAAAGCGCTGTTTTTAGATCAAGACTTTGCTGAACCGCTGCAAGCGCACTGTCCATATTCACTCGCATGCCGAGCTCGGGTGCTTGCCAGATTTGCGTGATGCTTCCCGAAAGTTCGGCATTCACGCAAGGGGATAACAGACTGAGATGCAAGGGAAGGATTTGACCATCTTCAAGATTTCCCTGAAGAGAAACGGGTCCGAATCCGGAATGAAAAAACGGGCTTGAAATCTGACCGCTTCCGATTCGCATGTTGGTTTTACCCGCCTGTTTCAGAAAATCTGCCGAGAAATCCGCATCCATGTTTTCAAGACAGATCGACAGGTTTTCCTGTGGATTCTCGTAACTGAGGGCTGCATCGATCAGGGTCACGCTATCCAGAACGAATGGAAGATAAGTGCGGGCCTGATTATCTGATTTATTGAGATCAGAAGTAGAATCCGAAAAAATGTGGGAAAAATTCAAGGCGCCGTCCGGGAGAACCAAAATCTTGATTCGAGGTTTTTCAATGCTTGCAGATAGAACGTGCAGCTTTCCCCGGAGAAGCTGCAGCCAGGAAATGGTTAGGGACAGATGCTCGCATTCGGCGGCTTCTTCCTGAAAAAAATCAACAATTCTAAGATTCCGGATTTCAACCCGGCCTGAAATCAGGGAGAAGCTGATGCCTTGCATGAAAACAGTTCCGGGAATACGGCGATTCAGAGAATTCAGGATTTGGACCCGGAGTTGATCGCTATGAAGATACCATATGGCTCCGATCCCCAATAGAATGCTCACCCCGAGCATTGTGCAAAGCCCTGCAGTGAGATATCGGAAAGGCGTTTTCATCGGTATTCTGAAAATCCCCCCTCTTGGTCCTCATTACATCTGGATAAGGAAAGTTGTCTGTTCGGGGGTTATAGCGCAGCCAGCAGGCGGTCATGAATTTGATCAAATCCGCCGTTGGACATGATGAGAACCAGATCGTCAGGTCTTGCTGATGCAACCAGAAAATCTATAATCGTTTCGGTATCCGGAAAAAAATGGGCGTCAATGCCCCGTTTTCTCAAATCGCTTACCAGAAGCTCGGCGGAAAACCGCTCCACGAGTGGAATTTTGTGAAGAAGTGGCGGATTTCGGATGCATACAAGATCTGCACCGTCAAAAGACAGCGGGTAGTCGTTTTGAAATACTTTTCTCATGCTGGAATTGGTGCGGGGTTCAAATACGGCGATGATCCTTCCGGCAGTATAGAATGATTTGACCGCACGTAGGGTTTCGCGGACAGCCGTGGGGTGATGGGCAAAATCGTCCATTACCGTGATGCCTTTTTTGCATCCGCGGATTTCCTGCCGGCGTTTGACGCCTTCAAATGTCTTCATGGCTGTGGAAATTTCCGGCTGCGATATCCCCAGAACATCGGCAACCGCAATGGCGGAAAGGGCATTCCACAGGTTGTGTTCGCCGATCATTCGCGTTTGAAACCGACCCTGGATCTTCCCATTTTTTATGACATCGAAACGGGTCCAGGGCGGATCTGTAAAGTGGTTTCCAAGCTTCCAGCTAGACCCGGAATCCAAGCCGTATGACAATATCCTGCAAGGGCGGCCTTGAATCATTTCTCGGATGACCGGGTCCTGATCAAAGGCAATCAGCGTGCTTTGGGGAGACATCCCTGAAATGAAGGCATCAAATGCTTTTTTTACGGCAGTCTGGTCATTAAAGATATCCGCATGATCGAATTCAATGCTGGTAAGGATGGCCGCCGTCGGATCGTAGTGCAGAAATTTCGGTCCCTTGTCAAAATAGGCCGTATCATATTCATCCCCTTCCAGTACCATGTACGGGCCGCTTCCAACCCGGTAGTTTGCGGAAAAGTTCTTCAGGATGCCGCCGATAATGAAAGTGGGGTCAAGACCTGCGCTGAACAGAATCCATGCCAGAAGGGCGGATGTGGTGGTTTTGCCGTGGGTGCCGGCAACGACCAGGGCTTTTTTGCCAGAGCCTGCAAAATGGTTGATGGCCTGTGGCATGGAGCAGAACGGAAGATTCAGCTCCCGCATCCGGACAGCCTCCGGGTTGTCTTTCCGGACGGCATTTCCGACAACTACCAGGTCATGATTCAAAGTGATGTGTTCCGGATCAAAGCCTTCTAAAACGGGTATGCCTTTTTCTTCAAGAAGGAGACTGACGGGGGGATAAATTTTTTGATCGGACCCGGTCACTTCAAATCCCAGATCTTTCAGTAAACAGGCAAGCGCGCCCATTCCGGTTCCGCAAACAGCGATCAGATAAATCCGTTGTAGATTTGCGGGAATGTGGTTGGGGTCGGAACTCACGCTGCAAGTCCCTTAAAAACTTCCTCAGCGGCGTGAATGGTTTCCGCAATCTGGGTTTTGCCGTGGGCTGCGGAAATAAAAAGCGCTTCAAACTGAGATGGCGCCAGATAAATCCCCTTGGCCAGCATGCCGCGATAAAAAGCTGAAAACAAGGCAAGGTCGGCGGTCTTGGCATCATCGAAATTTCGAACAATTTTGTCGGTAAAAAACAGGCCCGCCATCGAACCGATCCGCCCGGCCGTTGCTTTGACGCCGCTTTTTTGAATTGCTGCGGTAAGACCGTCGATCAGCATCTCAGATGCAGAATCCAGGGACTCATAAAAACCGGGCTTTTTGATCTGCTTCAGGGTGGCTATGCCGGCAGCCATTGCAAGGGGGTTTCCTGAAAGCGTTCCGGCCTGATATACCGGACCCTGCGGCGCGATCTGCGACATGATATCACGTTTACCGCCATAAGCGCCTACAGGCAGCCCGCCGCCGATGATTTTCCCAAGCGTTGTCAAATCCGGTGAAATATTGTACAGGGCTTGAGCACCGCCATGGGCAACGCGAAATCCGGTCATGACTTCATCAAAAATCAAAAGACTGCCGCTTCGGGCGGTTGCAGACCTGAGCGTTTCCAGAAAGCCTTCGGCAGGTGGCACCATCCCCATGTTTCCGGCAACAGGTTCAACGATGACTGCCGCTACTTTCTCCCCCATCCTGCCCATGATTTCAGTGAAACCCTCGCTGTCATTGTAGACCAAGGAGAGGGTTTGGGATGCGACGGCACCGGGAACGCCCGGACTGCCGGCAATGGCAAGGGTGGCAACGCCTGATCCCGCGGAAACCAGCAGCGAGTCAGCATGGCCGTGATAGCAGCCGTCGAATTTGATGATAAAATCCCGGCCGGTGGCGGCGCGAGCCAGCCGAACAGCGCTCATGGTGGCTTCGGTGCCCGAATTGACCATTCGAATCATATCAATCGAAG
>JBBIPX010000031.1:20612-28341 GCA_037442625.1 Desulfobacteraceae bacterium | reverse complement strand
GCGATGGAATTTCTTGAAGGCGAAACCCTTTCCGATGCCATCAAGGCAAAACCGCTGCGGCTTGATGAAGTTGTCGAATTTGGGATTCAGATTGCCGAAGCTCTGGATTACGCCCATCAGAAAGGCGTCATTCACCGCGATATCAAACCGGCCAATATCGTCGTCCAACCCGACGGCCAGTTGAAGATCACCGATTTCGGTGTCGCCCATATCGACAATGCCTCCGCGACGCTGCAAACCCAGGCGGGGGAAATCATGGGTACACCGGCGTACATGTCTCCGGAACAGGTCCTGGGAAAACCCATTGACGGTCGATCTGACCTTTTTTCGCTCGGCGTCATCCTTTATGAATTGAGCACGGGAAAAAGGCCGTTCGGAGGGGACGGGAAAACGCTTGTATCGGTTTTTAACGAGGTGATTCAATTGACCCCCCCTGAACCCCGCACTCTGGCGGCCCCGATCCCGGGTGCGCTATCCGGCCTGATCATGAAGTCGCTGCAAAAAGAGCCGGAAAAACGCTTCCAGACCGGAAAGGAGCTGGTGGCGGCCTTGAAGAACTGCCTCGGCGGAAATGCGCCGGAGGCTGCGACAGCGGCGCCTGTCAGGGTGAAAGTGAAAAAAAGTCGTCCCGGTGCGATGTTCGCCGTAGCCGCAGGGGTAGCCGCACTTGCATCCGCAGGATACGCAATATTTTATTTTATTGATACCAGGGGCATACTCCCTCAGAATCCGCCGCTCATTCAAAAGCATATTCCGCCCGAATCCAATGAAATTTCCCCTGCTTTCCCGCAGGGTGCCTTACAGTCTCCTCCTGCATCGGAAACACAGCCTGCGCTGCCGCCTGTTGCCCAACCGGAGGCCAAACCTTCTGAAGCCGCCGAGAAGACTTCCCCGGAATCCAGGCAGGCGGATATCCCTGCTTCCCTTCCTGAAGTAAAACAAAATCCTGCCCTGCCGGAAATCCAGATGCAATCGCATCCTTCAACACCTTCAACACCTTCAACTTCTTCAACTTCTTCTCCCGCAGCGCCGCCCGCGGAGGAAAACGCGGAAGTTAACAAACCGGCGCCGAAACCGCTTTTACGCGAACATAAACCGCTGCCGGCGCCCGCACACCTGGATCAGCCTCACTTGAAGCCTTCTCAAAAAACAGAACAAAAAAAGCACCCGCACGTGACAGCCAAATCCGCGCCTAACGCCATATTTACGCCGCTTAAGATCAGGACGACCCCTCAGGGCGCCAGCGTCTATATCGATGGAAATCTCAAAGGCACGTCACCGTTGACGGTTATTCTTCCTGTCGGAGAACACCGGGTTCGGATCCGTTTCACCGGATACCAGGATTTGGAGAAGCAGATCACCGTGGATGAGATGATGGAGTATCCGCTTGCATTCAATTTAAGGGCCATTGATGAACCGGCGGGGACAAGGAGGTGACGCCCCCTGATTCCTCACAATAAGATTGAACGCCTTTCCCGGGGTTATCTTTCTTGACACCCGCCGACATTTTGATTAGAAATTATTTCATGAAAAAAATATCCGCCACGCTTCTGACCCGTTATATCGATCATGGTTGATTCGCTGCAGACTACCCGGAACGGGTTCTGGACCCGGGGGGACTTGCCGCCGCAATCAGATGCCGCAGGTCTTCAAAGCGCCCTCTACCACGTGAACCGGCCCTTTGTTCTGGTGGATCAAGACGGCCTGCCCGCCGCCGCAAGGGGAGGCTTCCTGTCGTTTGAACTGTCCGCGGCCCGCAAAGATTCCGATGCGCCCCCTGACGGGACTGCACCCGGCATTCGCCTTCCGGTTCTGGCCCATGCGCCTTCCCTGCTTCCGGAAAATCTGGGAGACCCCGAATTTAAAAAACGCAACCAGCTTCGCTATGCCTATGTCGGCGGCGCCATGGCCAATGGCATCACGTCAACGGCAATGCTCGCGGCTCTGGGAAAAGCCGGAATGATGGGATTTTACGGTGCTGCCGGCCTGACCCCCGCCGAAGTCGAGAAGGCCATTTGCGGCGTCCGGCAAACGCTGGGAGATTCCCCCTACGGGTTCAATCTGATTCACAGTCCCGGCGACCCGGATCTGGAAGATGCCCTGGTCGGCCTTTACATCCAATACGGCATTCGAAAGGTCTGCGCTTCCGCATTTGCGAACCTGACGCCGGCTCTTGTAAGATACCGGGTATCGGGGATTTACCGGGACTGCCGGGGAAACATTGTCTGCCCCAACCAGGTGGTTGCCAAAGTCTCCCGGGAAGAAGTCGCCCAGAGATTTTTCGCCCCCCCTCCGGAAAAATTTTTGACATACCTGCTGGAGAATAACACCCTGACGCGGGAGCAGGTCGAACTTGCCCGGCACATTCCCATGGCGGACAGCCTGACCGCCGAGGCCGACTCCGGCGGCCATACCGACAACCGCCCCGCAATTTCTCTTCTGCCCACGCTGCTTGCGCTTCGAAACGAGATGGTCAAGACGCACCGGTATCCGCAGTCCATCCCCGTCGGACTCGGCGGCGGAATCGGAACCCCGCAGGCAGCGGCAGCGGCGTTTTCGATGGGAGCCGCCTATGTTCTGACCGGATCCGTCAACCAGGCCTGCATAGAGGCGGGAACGTCCGAGGATGTGCGCCGGCTTCTGGCCGAAGCCAGGCAGGCGGATGTCGCCATGGCGCCGGCAGCCGATATGTTTGAAATGGGCGGCAGGGTTCAGGTGCTGAAGCGCGGCACCATGTTTGCGCAGCGCGCCGCAAAGCTTCATGAGATTTACGCCGCATATGACCGGCTGGAGGATATTCCGGTAAAAATCCGCATCCAGCTCGAGCGGGATTATTTTAAATGCAGTCTGGATGAAGAATGGAGACGGATAACTGCGTTTTTCACGGAGCGGGACCCCCGGCAGCTTGACCGGGCCAAGCAGGACCCCCGGCATAAAATGGCGCTTGTCTTTCGCTCCTACCTGGGCCAGTCTTCCCGGTGGGCGACCTGCGGCAGGGCCGACCGGAAAATGGATTACCAGATATGGTGCGGTCCGGCCATGGGGGCTTTCAATGCCTGGGTCCGGGGCTCTTTTCTGGAAAGATACGACAACCGGGACACCCTTACCATCGCCATGAACCTGTTGTTCGGCGCATGCATTCTGACGCGCGCCAACTGGATCCGATGCCAGGGAGTTGCCCTTGCCCCGAGTGTGGACGCCTATTCGCCGCTGCCGCTGGACGCCATTGTAAAATATATGCATTAGTGTTCTTATCCATTGATAATTATTGGATAACCGTGGTATTAACAATCGATATGCATTGCTGCTTGCCCACAGGGAACCGCAATTTTCCGGAGACACATCGGCGCCATGCGCCGCAACGGTTTTTATAAAGACGATTGATGCCAGAAACTGAAACAAAGATTGATTGCAATTCGCCCGCCCCGGCCCGGATCCCCCCGATCGCCATTATCGGCATCGGGTGCATCTTTCCCAAATCTCCCACCGCCAAAGGATTCTGGCGGCTGATCGTTCACGGCCTCGATGCCATCACCGATGTTCCCCCGACGCACTGGTCTCCGGAGGATTATTTTGATCCGGACCCCAAAACGCCGGATCATGTTTACAGCAAAAGGGGCGGTTTTTTGTCCCCCGTCGAATTCGATCCATCGGAATTCGGCATACCGCCCGCGATCCTGGAGGCCACGGACAGCTCCCAGATGCTGGGGCTGGTGACGGCCAAAATGGCCATGACCGATGCGGGGTACGGACCGGAGCGGAATTTTGACCGCAACCGCACCAGCGTCATTCTCGGCGTTACGGGAACCCAGGAGCTGGTGATTCCGCTGGGCGCCCGCCTGGGTCACCCGGTATGGCGAAAAGCCCTGGAAGACTCCGGGCTGTCGCCGGACAAGATCGGTGAAGTCATGCAGCGCATCTCCAGCGGTTTTGTGCCCTGGCAGGAGAATTCCTTTCCGGGCCTTCTTGGCAACGTGGTTGCCGGACGCATCTGCAACCGGCTGGATCTGGGCGGCACCAACTGCGTGGTGGATGCGGCCTGCGCAAGCTCGCTGAGCGCCGTTCACCTTGCCATGATGGAGCTGATCACCTCCCGGTCGGATATGGTCATCACCGGCGGCGTGGATACCCTGAACGACATATTCATGCACATGTGCTTTTCCCGGACGCAGATCCTGTCCCCATCCGGCGATGTCCGGCCGTTTTCAAAGCACGCGGACGGCACCCTGCTGGGCGAGGGTCTCGGCATGGTGGTCTTAAAGCGGCTGGCGGACGCCGAAAGAGACAACGACCGGATATATGCCGTCATCAAGGGCATGGGTACATCCAGCGACGCCAAATCCCAGAGCATTTATGCGCCCCGGGCCGAAGGCCAGGCAAGGGCGCTTCGCTCCGCCTACCAGCAGGCCGGAATCGATCCCGGCACAATCGGATTGATTGAAGCGCACGGCACCGGCACCCGCGTGGGCGATATGGTGGAATTGACCGCTTTGAAGCAGGTTTTCAGCGAATCCCGGTTGCCGGAGCCTGAAACCGGGCAACGCTGCGCACTTGGCTCCATTAAATCCATGATCGGCCACACCAAGGCCGCGGCAGGCGCAGCAGGCCTGATCAAGGCCGCCTTCTCCCTCTATCACAAGGTGCTTCCGCCGACCCTGAAAGCCGGGGAGCCGGATCCGAACCTGAATATCGAAGCCAGCCCCTTTTATTTGAATGCCGTCGCAATGCCCTGGCTTTCCGGCAAAAAGCATCCCAGGCGGGCCGGCGTCAGCGCTTTTGGATTCGGCGGCAGCAATTTCCATGCGGTTCTGGAGGAATACGACAACCGGAAATCCGAGATCGCCTGGGATGGCTCCGTTGAAATCCTGCCACTTTCCGGCCCCTCGCCGGAAACTCTCAAAAAGGATCTGGCCGGCTGGAAGGCCACGGCTTCAAAAGGGCTCTCGAATGCCGGATTCCGCGTTCTTGCGGCAAAGGCCCGGGCCGCGTTTTCCGCCAAAGACCCCTGCCGCCTGCTGATTCTTCTTCAGCAGACTGAAAGCCAGGATGCTTCCTGGGCCGATGACCTGCAGATGGCCTGCTCGGAAGCCCTGTCGGCCATGGATCAGCACCAGGGACGGCCTTTCTGGAACACATCCGGCCTCTTTTACGGAAGCGCCCCCATGGAGGGGAAAATCGCCTTCCTGTTTCCCGGGCAGGGAAGCCAGTATGTGGGAATGGCCCGGGAACTGGCCTGCATGTTTCCGCAGGCAATGGCGGTGATCGATGCGGCCGATGATGCGTTTTTATCATTTTCGGAAAGCCGGACGCCCCCTGAAGCGCCTTATCCGAAACTGAGCGGCCGGATATATCCGCCTTCAGCTTCCGATTCCGCGAAAGCAAAGTCCCGGAAAAAGGCGCTGCAATCCACCCGCATCGCCCAGCCGGCCATCGGCGCCGTCAGCCTGGGAATGATAAAAATTCTGGAGCACTTCGGCATCACGCCGGATGCAACCTGCGGCCACAGTTTCGGAGAACTTTCCGCCCTTGCCTGCGCCGGGTGGATTTCCCCGGAAGACTTTCTGAAACTGTCCGCGGCCAGAGGCCATTTCATGGAAACGGCCGGAAGCAAGGATGCGCAAGGGCTCATGATCGCAGTCAAGGCGCCGATCGCGGAGCTGAAGGCACTGGTTCGGAGCGCCCCCTTTCCAATCACCCTTGCCAATATCAACAGCCCGACGCAGGGCGTGCTGTCCGGATCACCCGATGCAATCGCCCGGGCTGAAGCCCTTTGCCTTGAGAAGGGATTTTCAGCTATCCGCCTGCCGGTCGGGGCCGCCTTTCACAGTCCCCTGGTCCAGGACGCCGCAAAACCCTTCAGCGAGTTTCTGCAGGCCGTTGATATCCGTCCTTCAAATATACCCGTCATCGCCAATGTAACCGGAGAGCCTTATCCGGGCGACGGGAAAGCCGTTAAAACCCTGCTCGGGCGGCAAATCACGCATCCGGTGCAGTTTCTTGCCGCCATTGAACATCTTTATGAAACGGGCATCCGGACGTTTATCGAAGTCGGGCCCCGACCGATCCTCACCGGACTGGTCCGATCGATCCTGAAAAGTCGCCCGGCGGCGGCGATCGCCCTGGATGCATCCTCCGGCAAGGACTCCGCCAGAATCGATCTGGCAAAAGTTCTCTGCCGGCTTGCGGCAACGGGATATCCGGTCAGGCTCCCCTGCTGGGAAGCCGGCGAAGCCGCGGCTCCCGTCAGAAAACCCTTGATGAAGGTTTCCCTGTCCGGCGCCAACTATCAGAATCCGGACGCAAGGCCCCCTGCGGACAGGGAAAATACTCAGACTTTCGAGCAGCCCCTTCCGGAAACCCCGAATGTTGAACCTTTAATTTCGCCCCGGAAATGGGCGGATCCAGTGGAAATATCCATGAGCCCCAAACCCCAGCCCGTGTTTTCAGGCAGTCCGACCAGCATGAGCCAGCCGTCTTCGCAGGTCATTTCCCATGCCTTGCAGGCCGTTCAGGAAGGCCTCAAATCCATGCAGTCGCTTCAGTTTCAGACCACCGAAGCCCACAAGCTTTTTCTTCAGACCCAGACCGAAGCCAGCAAAACCCTTCAAAAAATGATGGAGCATACCCGGCGGATTGCCGAAGCATCCCTGGGGATTGCTGTTTCAGATCCGGTCTCCCCGCCCGTCAGGGAACCGGAAACAACGGACGATCGGCAGCGGACTGAAGATGGCGGCGGGCGGACTGCAGGCATTGATCTTTTTCCGATGGATGCGCCTGCCGGCACTTCAGCGCCGGCATCGGCGGCAGAAAATCCCGGCATTGAAACACGTCTTCTGGAAGTCGTCAGCCGGCTTACCGGATATCCGGTTGAAATGCTGGCGCTTGACATGGACATCGAGGCGGATCTCGGCATCGACTCCATCAAGCGCGTTGAAATCCTGGCAACCCTTGAGGAAAAAATGCCGGGACTCCCCCAAATCCCCCCGGATACCCTCGGAACCCTCAAAACCCTGGGACAGATCGCAGCCTTTCTCTGCGAAAAAACCGCCCGCGCTCCAGAATCCTCCGGCCCGAGCGCCTTGCCCCTGTCCCGACCGGCCTTACAGCCGGACCCGGATGTTGAAGCCTGCCTGCTGGAAATCGTCAGCCGGCTGACCGGATATCCGGCCGAGATGCTGGCGCTTGACATGGACATCGAAGCGGATCTCGGCATCGACTCCATCAAGCGCGTTGAAATCCTGGCAACCCTTGAGGAAAAAATGCCGGGGCTTCCCCCAATTCCCCCGGATACCCTCGGAACCCTCAAAACCCTGGGACAGATTGCAGCCTTTCTTAAAAAAAAAGACCCGGCAACGGCAGCGATCTGCTCGAAGAATTGCCCTCGGCAGGCACCGGAGACGCCCTTTCAGCCGCAGGAGACCACTTATCCGGAACGGCGGATCCTATCGGCGGTTCAAGCCGCTTTCACCCCGGCTTCCCGGCTGCCGCTTGCCAAGGACCTCCCTGTCCTCATCACGGATGACGGCACCGGACTTTCTCGAAAAATCGCAGACGGAATCATTTCCAGCGGATATGACGCGATTGTGGCATCCGTGGAAGAGCTGCTTTCGGATGCCTTTGCCCTCCGCCCCGCCGGCCTGATCCTCATGCCTCCCGCGGCGGACGACCGGCTCGGCGATCCGGATGAAACCGACGCGGCATATCTAAAAAATGCATTTCTTCTTTCCAG
>JBBIPX010000031.1:0-20512 GCA_037442625.1 Desulfobacteraceae bacterium | reverse complement strand
GCGATCCGGATGAAACCGACGCGGCATATCTAAAAAATGCATTTCTTCTTTCCAGACGGTTTGGAAAGGACATCCTGGATGCGGCGACAAAAGGCGGCGGATTGTTTGCATCCGTCACCTGCCTGGACGGCGCTTTCGGCCTTCTTGAGAAAGGCTGCCGCCCGGTTCCGGGGGGACTTGCGGGGCTGATCAAAACAGCCGCCATCGAATGGCCGCAGGTTCTTTGCCGCGCCATCGACGTTTCACCCGATTGGCGGGATTCGGACCGCCTGGCGGCCCAAATCCTTGCGGCACTCGGCGCCGGGGATCCGGACGGCCGGATTGAAATCGGCCTTTGCCCGGATTTGCCCCAAAATACCGCTTACCGCCTGGAGCTTGAACCTGCGCCCTGCCCCGAAGGATCGGCCCCCCTGAATCCCCGGGACGTGGTGGTCATTACCGGCGGCGCAAGGGGGGTTACGGCCCGGGTCGCCATGGCCCTTGCCGAAGCATTCCGGCCCGCTCTGATTCTTCTGGGACGCTCCCCTTTGCCGGTTCCCGAGCCTGAATGGCTGGCCCACGTGCATGAACCGTCCGAAATGAAACAGGCCATCCTGCACAACGAATTGTCCGGTCAGGCTTCTCCAAAGGAACTGGAATCCGCATACAGGCGGCATCTGGCCAACCGCGAGATACGCAAAACCCTGGATGCCATTCGATCCACCGGCGCCCGCGTCGAATATCACGCAGCGGATGTGCGGCAGGCAACGGCACTTTCGCGCATCCTTGAAACCGTCCGAACGGTTCACGGCCCCATCACGGCCGTCATTCACGGTGCCGGCGTGCTGGAAGACCGGCTCATTCTGGATAAGACGCCGGAGCAGTTCGCGGCTGTTTTCGATACAAAGGTTGCCGGCTTTGAATCCCTTCTTGCCGCAACCCGGAAAGACCCGCTCCGGCACATTGTCTGTTTTTCCTCCATCACCGCAAGGATCGGCAACCGGGGCCAGGCGGATTACGCCATGGCCAACGAGGTTCTGAACAAAATGGCGCACCGGGAATCCTTTCTTCGAAAAGAATGCCGGGTGGTTTCCATCAACTGGGGCCCCTGGGACGGCGGAATGGTCGGCGACTTGCTCAGGCGCGAATTCAAGCGAAGCGGCGTTTGCCTGATTCCGATCGAAACCGGCGCCCAAAGCTTGTTGCGGGAACTTCAGGCCGGCCCCGGCGCTCCGATTGAAGTGGTGATCGGCGCCGGCTTTTCGCATCCGGAATCGTTAAAACAAGCGCAGTCGCCAGAAACCCTTTCCCTCAGCATCAAACGGGAAATTGACATCGCCCGATATCCCATTCTAGAAGCCCACATCTTAAACGGCAAACCGGTGGTGCCTTTTGCGCTCATTACGGAATGGCTGGGACACGGCGCGCTTCATGAAAACCCGGGGCTTCAGCTCTCCGGCCTGGATGACATCCGGCTCCTGAAGGGAATCCGGCTGGATGACGGAAAAAAGACCATTCGCCTGATGACCGGAAAAACCCGCAAAAACGGCCCCGATTTTGAAATGGACATTGAAATCCGGGACGGGTTCAAGGACGGGAAGGAAATCATTCACACCCGGGCAAGGGCCGTTTTGTCGAACGAACTGGCCGCCGCCCCGGAATTTGACTTTTCCCGCTATCTGGACAAGTCCCATTCCTATTCACGGCCCATGGAAGAGGTGTACGACAAAATTCTTTTTCACGGCAATGCGCTCAAGGGGCTCCGGCGCATCCTCAGCCTCTCGCCGCGCGCCATTGTCGCAGAACTGGCATCGGCCCCGCCACCGGACCAGTGGACGACAGAGCCCCTTCGCAGCCGCTGGATCGGTGATCCGCTGGTTCTGGACGCAGCCTTTCAGATGGCCATCGTCTGGTGCTTTGAGCAAAAGGGAATGCTTTCCCTGCCCACGTTCGGCGCAAGTTATCGCCAGTATTGCAGCCGGTTTCCGGAACAAGGGGTCACCGCGGTGCTCGAAATCCGTCAGGCGGGACAGAACAAGATGCTGGGAGACTTCACCTTCCTGGATGCCCGTCACGGCGTCATCGCCCGGTTAACCGGCTATGAGGCCGTCATGGACACCGCACTGACAAAGGCTTTCAAGAATGGCCCTGAACCCCGCGCCCCCGTCATTTTACGCCGGATTTCAGATCCGAGCAGCTTTTGACGCCGCAAAGGGATCTTGCATGGGTGACGGCCGCAATCACGGCCCGTTCCATGACACGGGCCGCCAGAAGCCCCGCAACGCTGAGATCCGCTTCAATATTTCCCGTTGACATGGCGAATATCGTATCCCCGTCAAACATGGAGTGGGCGGGCCGCAGGGTTCTGGCATAGCCGTTCTGGGCCATGGAAGCCAGCTTGGTGGCCTGCGCCTTGGTAAAGGCGGCATTGGTGGCCACTATGCCGATGGTCGTATTCCCGGAAAAAAGATTCTTTTCCGCCAAGCAGGTCCGGATCATGATGTCTTCCGTATCCGCCAGGGTCTGCATGTCTTCGTTCAGCGGACCTGCCAGCTTTTCTCCGGAAAGCGGGTCCAGGACATCACCCAGGCAGTTGACGGCGACCAGCGCGCCGACCTTCAACTTTCCCGCCTGAAGGGCGTAACAGCCCAGCCCGCTTTTCATGGACCGCTGCGCGCCCAGAATCTTTCCCACCGTCGCCCCGGTGCCGGCGCCGATGCTGCCCTGCATACACGGCCCGCGGCCTGCGTTCACGCATGCCTGATATCCCATGGCCTTATCCGGCCGGACCCGCCAGTCCCCGATGGTCAGATCAAAGAGCACGGCGCCGCTGACAATGGGAACCCGGGTCACCTGGACATCAAAGCCGATGCCCCTTTCCTCAAGATACTGCATTACGCCGGCTGCGGCATCCAGGCCGAAGGCGCTGCCGCCGGCAAGCATGACGGCATGAATTTTCTGAACCAGATTGACGGGATTCAGGAGATCCGTCTCCCTTGTCCCCGGGGCGCCGCCCCTGACATCGACGCCGACGCACGCCCCATCCTTGCAGATAATGACGCTGCAGCCCGTTGCCGCATCCGGATTCTGCGCGTGCCCGACCTGAATGCCTTCAATTTCTGAAAAATCGATTTGTTTTGTCATCTCCGTCCTTAAAATTTTTCACTGTTGCGATCCGTTGATCCACCGAGCATTTTTTCAGGTTTCATCCGGATGCTTCTTGCCGGTCAGGCTGAAATCGTAAATTCCGGGAGAAGATCCTTCAATCACCATGGCGCCCGCGGCCTTTGCGTAATACCCGGCAGGGCCGACCCCCCCGATGACGGCGTATGCATACCCGCTGTCCCGCATGGCGTGAAGGCATGAAAGCAGCAGAAGCGTCCCCACCCCTTTTCCTCTGGCATCGGCCGCCACTCCGGTCGGGCCGAAGAAATTCAGGCGGGTGCAGTCATGGCAGGCAAATCCGATCAGAGCTTTGTCTCTCACCGCAATAAAGCATGACGGGGGTCTTGCGGCAAATGCGGTTTCGCATTCCAGCGCCCATGAGAGGCTGAATTGGGACCTCACCCAGTCCATCAGCACCGGCTTTTCCCACACATTCGGACGGCGGACCCGGACCCCGATCCGCTCCATTTTTTCCACAGCGCCGTTCACATCTGGAATTTCGTACAACCGGACGAGCATGTCGGTCATTTATGGGGTTCCTTAACATTTCAACGCGGTTCGGCGGAAGCAAGTCCGTATCGATCGATTTTCTCGTACAAGGTTTTTCTGGAAATGCCAAGGCTCTGAGCCGCAAGACTTTTATTCCCCTGGTGTTTTTCCAGGGTTTTTTGAATCAGCTCCGTCTCCATCCGGCGCAGGGTGACGCCGCCGCCCGGAAGCCCCTGGATGAGCGGCATCCCGGCATGCCGGTCCGGATTGCCCGATTCGGCAAGAATTTTGGACGGCAGGTCTTCCGCGGTAAGGGTCGCGCTTTTGGACAGGATCATTGCCCTGGCGACGCTGTTCTTGAGTTCCCGGACATTGCCCGGCCAGGTGTAATCGATCAGAATCCGCATGGCCTGAGGATCGACTTTTTGAACCGGCTTGTCGTACTGCCGGGCGAACACCCGGATGAAATGATCCACAAGAAGGCAGATGTCATTTCGGCGTTCGCGCAGCGCAGGCACCCGGATGGGGACGACCTCGATCCGGTAGAGAAGATCGTTCAGAAAGCGGCCCGCTTTGATTTCTGCATGCAAATCAAGATTGGTGGCGGCGATGATCCGCACATCCACATTGCGGGATGCAGCCCCGCCCACCGGTTCAAAAGCCATTTCCTGCAGAAACCGCAAGAGCTTGCTCTGGAGGCCAAGACTCATGTGCCCGATTTCATCCAGAAACAGGGTGCCCCGATCGGCATGCTCGATCCGGCCCTTGCGATCGGATGCCGCACCCGTAAACGCCCCCTTGACATACCCGAACATTTCGGCCTCCAGAAGGCTCTCCGTCAGGGCCGCCGAATTGATGCAGACCATGGCGCTCTTCCGGCGGGGGCTTTCCCGGTGCAGGGCCCTGGCCAGCAGCTCCTTGCCGGTCCCGGTTTCACCGTAAATCAGCACCGATGCGTCCGTGGCGCCGACGGTGCGTACCCTATCGAAAATTTGCCGCATCCGGGAATCGGCGCCGATAATTCCGTGAAAGGTATTTTCCGCGTTTACCTGCGCCTTGAGGGCGATCAGCTCCCGCCGCCGGGCGAATTCCAGTACGGCCTTGTCAAGTACGATGATCAGCTCCTCGTAGTCCAGCGGTTTGATCAGATAATGCGTTACGCCTTCCTTCAGGGCCTGCACGGCGGTCTTGACCGTTCCGTGGGCGGTCATGATCACAAACGGGGGCGGATTTTCAATGCCGCTCAAGAGACGGTAAAGCGAAAGGCCGTCCTTTCCGGGCAGTTTCATGTCCGAGAGCACCACATCAATCCCGACGTTCCGATGAAAAACCCGCAAGGCTTCCTCGGCGCTTGCGGCCTGCAACACCGTATACCCCTCATCTTCCAGGATGGCGCGGATGACTTTCAGGGTGCTGATGCGATCATCCACGATCAATGCGGTTTTAGCGGACACGTTCCCTCCTTCGGTTGCTCCTGTTTTACCGGAAGATCGATGACAACCACGGTCCCGCTGCCGCGATCGGATGAGATGGTCATGGCCCCCTGATGGCCTTCCACGATCCCGAGACTCAGGGGAAGGCCAAGCCCGGTTCCCGACTCCTTGGTGCTGAAAAAAGGGTCGAAAACCTCCCGCTGGTGTGCTGCGTCAATTCCGTTTCCATTATCCCGGATCTCTATTCGCACCCGATCGGAGCGATCCCCGTTATTCCCGTTTTCAAGGAAATGCGTGGAAAAAGCGATATCTCCGCCGCATGGCAGCGCATCCATGGCATTGATCAGCACGTTGATGAAAACCTGCTCCATCTGGTTGGCATCCAGAGGCACCAGGGGAAGACGGGGGTCCGGAAGGTTGTGAATGCGGATGCCCATATCATCCGCCTGTTTTGCAAAAAGATTCTGGGTGGAGAGGATCAACTGGTTTAAATCCGCTGGAACAGGCTTGGGTTGGGGCTGTCTGGCATAATGCAGGAAGTCGGTGACAAAGCCGTTCAGGCGGTCGATCTCTTCGGAAACCAGGTGGGTATATTCGGCGATGAGCGGATCGCCCGCCCGGCGTCTTTGAATATGCACGATGGCCCCCTTCATGGCATTTAAAGGGTTTCTGATTTCGTGCGCCACCCCCGCCGAAAGCCTGCCCAGGGAAATCAGTTTTTCCGAGCGGATCAGTTCATTTTGAATGCGGGCGATGTTTTTGACCATATGGTTGAAGGATCGCGTCAGATCCCCGAGTTCGTCCCGGGACCGGAGCGGGATCTCCTGATTCAGATTGCCTTCGGCCATGCAATTGGTGGCAGCCACCAGTTCACGCACCGGCCTCATCAGATAATAGGATAGAAAACTGACCCCGGCAACGGCAAAGATAAAGATGATGGCGGCCACTTCAATAACCCGCCATTTGATGGCAAGGGCTTCCTTGCCCAATTCGTCCACGGGAATGGTGACGGCAAGGGACCAGCCCACGGCGGGGACGGGTGCAAAGGCCGCAACCTTTTCCACGTTGTCATGAACATAGCTCTTCCAGGAACTGGCGCCGGTGACCATTTCCCGCACCAGTTCCTTCAAGCTCGGTTCGGGATAGGAGTCGATACCCAATTGATACGGCGCATACTGCGGATGCGCCGTGTTGCGGCCCTGTCCGTCCACCAGAAAGGCATAGCCTTTTTCACCCACACGAATGCCGCTGACCAGCCGGATGATTTTCTCAAAGTCCAGATCGATAACGATCAGGCCGCTGAATTCATGCCAGCCGGAGTAGAACGGAATGGCCCAATGCATGACATACCCGTTTCTGCGGCCGGAAAACAGGATATCCGAGAAAAATATTTTTCCCGGATGGGTTGATCCGGCTTTTTCAAAAAAAGCCGGATCTTCACGGGCACCCCCGGCAATGTTGATTTCGGATGACGCGCGGCTGATCAGTTCCCGTCCATCGGCACCCAAAAAGCGGATCTGGTAATAAAAAGGCGTCCGCAGCAGAAAATCCCTGAACAGGTTCTGAATGTTTTCATCATTGAACTCGGTTTCAGCCGCCAGCCGGAAGGTTCTGGCAATGTGATAATCTTCAAGAAGCGGCAGCCGGACGATGGTCTCCAGATCGATGCGGCAATTGTCGAATATATTGTTGATCTTGTCCGCCGACCCTTCGACCTTGACCATCTGTTCATGGCGCACCAGCCGATTGACCCGTTCTTCCGCCGCCTCAATGGAAAAATACCCGAGGATGGCGATGGGCAGACAAACCAGGGGAAGGATAACGATCAATAATTTTGCAAAAATGGAAAATCTGACACCCCCCATCGAGGGAGCGTTTATAGCAGTGTCAGTCATGTGGCGAGTCAGGACGATGGCGGTTAAAAGGTTATGATTGCATATGAAGCCGTTCAATTGTAATTATCAGATTTAATTTCATCGTACAACAGAAAGCTGGAATTGCCCGCTCCATCAAAACGGCAGCCGAAAACATACCCCTTTTTATAGACGAGATCGCTTGATGAGAATTGCCGCCACCTGTTTTTATCTTTTTGGATTCGTTCTTGGCCTGATTCATACGGATTTTCGGGTCCATGCCGCGGATACGGTCGTGATCGGGGCTGCAACCTCCCTGACCACCGTCGAGGGCGCCGAAAGCATGCGGGCGGCCGCCCTGGCGGTTGAAGAAATAAACCGCAGCGGCGGCATCCGGCTGAATACCCGACGGATCCCCATGCGGCTTGCCGCCACCGATCTTCAAGATGCCCAAGACAACAACCGCAAAACCGACAGCCTGCGGAAACTGGAACAATTTATCCAGGCTGAAAAACCGCATGCCGTCGTTGTGGGTCCCTTTCGCTCCGAAGTGTTGCTGCCCGCGATGGACATATTTGCACGCCACCGGGTGCCGCTTCTGGAAACCATCGCCATGACCCCTGCCATCGAATCCATGGTGCTGAAAGATCCCCGGTACCGCTATGTCTTTCGGACCGGACTCAACACCAAATACCTGGCCGATGCACTGATCCAGATCATGAAATATTTGAATGCCCGCTTCGGGTTTGACCGGGTCTATCTCCTGACCCAGGATATCGCCTGGGCCCGATCAACGGTTGCCATCATGATCAAGCTCTACTTCGACCGAACGGGGTGGCGGGTACTGGGCGCGGATCATTTTGCCTACGGCGCAGCGGATTTCACATCGGCCCTTGATAAAGCCAAGGCCAAAGGCGCCCAGGTCATCCTGCCGATCTTTGACATGCCGCAAAGCGGGAATCTGGCCCGGCAGTGGAAGGAAATGGAAATTCCGGCGCTGCTGTGCGGTTTTATCTCCCCCATGGTCGGGCCCGGAGCATGGCAGGCGTTTAACGGTCAAATATCGGGCACCTTGAACGTCGTGTTTGAACTGGGCAATATCCCATCGGACCGCCACCCGCCGGCCCGCGCGTTTTACCGCGCTTATGCGGACCGCTACGGCGCCGACATTGAAGCCGGTCACGGGCCGGCGCCGTCATACGAAGCCGTATACCTGCTAAAGGATGCCATCGAATCGGCCGCTTCCCTGGATCCGGAGAAAATCGCAGCCGCACTGGAAGCATCGGACCGCAAGGGCACCATGGGACGCCTTCGCTTTCACAAGGGGCATCAGGTCATTTTCGGAACCGATCCCGGATCAGAAGCCGTGGCCTGTCTGATGCAGTGGACCCGGGACGGCAAGCGGCGTATCGTCTACCCCCCTTCCATCGCCGAAGGAGAGATCGAAAACCCCTTTGGCCCATAACCTCTGTCCTTTTTCAGTGGCAGCCGGCCGGTCAAGCCTCATCGGGGCTTTGTCAGGTACTGAATAAATACGGTCACCAATACGGCCAACACTTCAAAATCGATCATTTGCGTTGCGTTCCTGTCGTACAGCAGGGTCGCCCTGGCGGGAAATTCATCATCCCGGTCATAGAAAACAAGCTGCATCGGAATATGGGGAAGCAAATCAAAAATCAGGCTCACCGCACCCAGACCTGCTTCTCCGCCCCGGCGGCCACCGACCGATACCGCAACCGCAAACAGCTCCTGGATTCGGCCCTGAAACCGCCTTATGACGGGAAGCTCCAGGGCGCTGCCGGAATAACCGCCATGCTGAAACAGGGGCCCCGCAAGCTCCGCAAACGTGACAAACCGCCCGCTTGGCCGACTGCCACTGCCTTTCAGCACATAATGGATCAAAGCACTTCCTGCGGCATCCGGAAACCTTTTGCCATCCGCTCGCCGCACGCCCTGCCCGGATACCAGATACGTACTGCCCAGAAACGGCACCTCGGCTTCTCCGGCATCATTCAGCAAAAGGCCAAGATGCCGCGATGAAGCTGCGAGGTCCGCATTTGCCAGGCGTCCGACAAGATCCGCATAAATGGCCTTATGGCCGCCGTTAACCATGGATTCCTTCAAATTTTAGAAGTTCCCCCCAGTTGGGAAATAGAACATTTTTCCGCATGACGGACGCGGTGCGTTTTAAATGCTCAATTTTCTCTCAGGCCATAGTGAAACATTTCATAATTCGTTTTGCCGCCCAGCAGGGCGTCAATCTTTTCTTGAATCACCTGCCGTTTCGTGCTCTTCAGCCAGTTTTCCCAATCATTGGCGGACGCCCATGTGCTGATGACCAGATAAACATCAGGCCTGTCGCCGCTTTTCAGGGTTTCACCGGAAATATACCCGTCCTGAACGATCGCCAACGATCGCATCTCTTTGAATAAATTCAACATATCCCTTGCTTTTTCCGGGAGAACCGTTCTTGTGATGAGAATTTTAACGCTCATAACTTCCTCCTGAATTTTCGGGTTTTAGGATTTTACAGGTTAAATTCACCGATGTCATTGCCAGTGGATTATCGGGGCCCGACGTTCGGGCAGCCGGTAATAGCGCATTTTGGAATAACCGATCATCATCGGAAAGTGAAATGGATAGTTCTCCGGGATCCCGACCGCCTGCTTCAGGGAGGGGTCTGCCAGAAGCGCGCCCTGCAGCAGGCCGGCCCAGCAGGTTCCCAGTCCATATCGGGGCGCGGCAAGCTCCAGGTAACCGAGCGCAAGGGTCAGATCGACCGTGCGATTGGGCATTGGTCCCGGCGCCATGGCCGTCACCAGACAGGGGGCGGAACGCAGAACCGGATCCAAACCGGCCTCCCAGGCGCTCACCAGTATGGGATAATACGGCATGGCCGGCGATTTCGGATTTTTCAGCAGATCCCGCATCCAGTCGATCACCCGGCCTGCGATGGCGTGCAACCGCTTCGGATCGTTGATCACCCCCCACTCCACTAGCTGCGCGTTGCTGGCCGTCGGGGCATAGCGGGCGATCTCGATCAACCGCTGCAAGACGGGCTGCTCCACAGGCTTATCCGCAAACCGCCGGACCGAGCGGCGCGAGCGCAGGAACTGTTCGGCCTGTTCCGGCGAGATGACAAGCGCCTTATCGATGGCCGTACATGCGGCAAGCGGCACATCGGCGTGATCCAGCGCGCCGTGGGGACAAACCGCCACGCAGTGGCCGCAGCGGATGCACATCGGCTCATTTCTGGAGGGAATCTCCGGGCAGCTTCCTTTTCCTTCAAACCGGATGATCCCCATGGGGCATTCGGCCGCACAGAGGCCGTCCTGCCGGCATTTCTCATGATCAATTTTCAATAGACCCATTTAAAACCTCTCAGTAAATCAGTTGCTGGAATTGAAATAACTCTTTTGAATCACACCCCCCCTTTCTTTGCGATCCATTGGACCCAGACGCAAAATTCCGGCATCAGCCGTCTCAGGGGTTCTTCAGATTGTCGGCCACAACTTGCGCGATATGTTTGACCTGAATCGGACTGTTTCGTTTGCCCATTCCTCCGCGGAGCTGGAGCACGCAACCCGGGCAGTCGGTAACCAGAATCCCGGCGCCGGTGTTTTCAACTTGATCCAGTTTCTGTCGCAGGATCTCCGCGGAAATCTCGGGAAATTCCAGCGAATAGGAACCCCCGAATCCGCAGCAGACGTCTTCGTCCTTGCAGGGCGCATAATCCAGGCCCGCCGTCTGAAGAAGCTCCCGCGGCTCGCGGGTGACGCCAAGGCCCCGGCAAAGGTGGCAGGGAGAATGATAGGCAACCCGGGCGTGATGCTGCTCAAAATCCTCCGGTGCCACTTTTAGAACATTGACCATGAATGAGCTGAAGTCAATCAATTTATCGTGAAGCTGCCGCAATTTTTCGGACGTTTCCGGCTTGTCGGCCAGGAGCCGCGAATACCCTTCCTTCAGATGCGAGCCGCAGGATGCGCAAAGCACGATGATGTAATCATAGCGTCCGGGATCCATGGCTTCCAGGTTTTGAACTGCCACCTCTGCAGCGGTTTGTTCTTCGGCCATCATCATGGCCGGAAGTCCGCAGCAGCTCTGGCCCATGGGGTATTCCATCTGGACATTGCGGCCGGAAAGAATCCGAACCAGGGAAACGGCCTGCTCCGGAGATACGAAATCCACGACACACCCTCCGAAAAGCGCCACCCGGTACCTTGGATTTTCAATCTGCGGGCGGATTTTCTGCCACTGGTCCCGGAACGGTTTTTCGGCAAGCGCCGGAAGGGTCCGGAAATCATGTGCCTTTCCGAAAATAAACGGCAGGTGCCGCAGGACCCCCGCGTCTTTTTCAACCAGGGGCTTTTGCAGGGCGGCGGCCATCTTGAGCAGGGTATGAAACAGCCTCCGGTTTTTCATGACCGCGGACAGGATGGTGTTTTTGGCGGGTTTTGTATCTTCATCCTTCAACACATTGGCGTACACCTTCTTGATGAGATAGGGAAGATCGATGTTGACCGGGCATACGGATTTGCAGGCCTGGCAGTTCAGGCAGTTCCGGACAATGGCCCGGGCATTGTCCTTGCCATGGTAAAAATAGGTCAGGATCAGGCCGATGGCCCCGATATAGACATGCCCCAGGGCATGGCCCCCGACCTTGCCGTATACCGGGCAGACATTCGCGCAGGCCCCGCAGCGGATGCAGCGGAGGGCCTCTGAAAAGACCGGGTCCCTTGCCAGCTTCAGCCGCCCGCTATCCAGAAATACGATGTGAAGGATTTTTTTCCCCGTGGCGGACGTAGCGCATTCCACGGCTCCGGTAATCCAGGTGACATAGGAGGTCAGGGCCTGGCCCGTGGCGTTTTTGGGCAGGACCTTGACGATGCGAAGGGCCGCCGACAGATCCGGAACCAGCTTATCCAGCCCCACCAGGGCCACATGAACCCGGGGAAGCGTTGTGGTGAGTCTTGCGTTTCCTTCGTTGCTGACGATCCCCAGGGTGCCGGTTTCGGCAATGGCCATATTGGCGCCGCTGATGCCCATGTCCGCGGCCAGAAACGCCGGACGGAGTTCTTTTCGGGCCACCTTGACCATGCGGTCGATGTCTTCCGGATCCACCGGCTTTTTCGTGACATCCCCGAAAAGGGTCCCCACCTGCTGGCGGGAAAGGTGAATGGCCGGCATGACCATGTGGGAAGGGCCTTCATGCCGCAGTTGAATGATCCATTCCCCGAGATCGGTTTCGGTCACTTTAAAGCCCGCGGCTTCCAGATGATCATTCAAATGGGTTTCTTCGGCGGTCATGGATTTGGATTTGACAATGGTTTTTACGCCATTGTCCCTTGCGATCCTTGCAATGATCTCGTTTGCCTCATGGGCGGTTGCCGCCAGATGGACAATGGCGCCCGCAGCCTCCGCCCCTGCCTTGAACTGTTGAAACAGGCTCTCCAGTTCCGTCAGTGCCTGGTCCTTGCCTTCCGCGATCTGACATTTCAGGGCATCCAGATCGATTCCCTCGAAGGCCTTGGCGCGGGACACCTTGTAGGCGGAGGCGAAATTGTCCAGGGCCTTTCGCAGAAACCGGTTTCCCAGGGCGGTATTAATCCGCTCTTTGTAGGTTTTCATATCCTGAGCGGTCCGGATCATGACGGATTTTCCTCCATGATGAGAATGTGAAGCTCCCGGGGGCCGTGAACGCCGATGGCCAGCACCCGCTCGATATCGGCGGTGCGGCTGGCGCCGGTGATAAAAGACATATAGCCCGGCGGGGATTTCATTCTTTCTACCAGGTAGGCGGAAAGGGCCCCGGCGTCGGGAACAATCCGGGAAGCCGGTATCCAGGCAATATGGGTTTCACTCAGCATGGTGGCGATCCTTAAGTCTTCGCTTCCGGAATCCAGAACCAGGGTGCCGGTTTCGGCAATGGCCAGGTCCGCAGCGGTCAGCGCCGTATGAATCCGGCTTTGATGATTTCCGAGCGGTGGATGCAGCGCCGTCAGGCCTGCCGCGCTGCATAACGCTTCAAGCTTTTGACGGCTCTCCGGATCCAGGCCGAAAGCCGCGATGGTATTACCGTTCTGTCGAAGGGTGATATCAACGGCATACCGCAGCACCGCTTCCATGCCGCCGACCGTTGAAACCACGGCCTGAACCAGCCCGGCCTTTTCCTTCATCCGCCGAATCAGCTCGTTTTGCTCCATAATTTCTCCGTATCTGAGCTTTGTGCGTCTTGCTTTCCGGATTGATCGGCACAGATTATCGTCGCTCCGGCGACAGCCGGAGCCCATAACCACTTATCGGCACTGGTTTCCGGCTTTCGCCGGAATGACGGAAAGCGCCGATCCGGGGTTTTCCATGAAGCCATCCGTCATTCCAGAGACTGGCTCTGTCTGATAAAGGCGGTGCTGCGCTGTTCGGCAAACGTGAGGTGTGACATCATCGCCTGGCGGGCCGCTTCCGCATCCTTGGCCGCGATGGCGTCAAAGATGCTTCGGTGGTGCCGGCAGAGCATGTGGTGATCATCTCCGGTGATATAAACCGCCCGCCAGACCGACTGCTGAAATTCCTTCATGGCGTCAAAAATATTCTGCATCAGGTGCAGCCAGACGATGTTGTGCGTGGCGCGGGCGACAAGGATGTGGAAGTTGGCGTCCAGGTCCTCGGACGGCTGCAGGCCTTCCAGATTGCGCTCCATGCCGGCGATGATCGTTTCCATGCGGCGGATATCCTCGGGCAGCGCCCGCTGGGCCGCGTAAAAGGCTGTCCACGACTCCATGCACTTTCGGACCTCGATCACATCCAGCGCGCGATCCTGCTGCATTCGGATCAGCCCGCTGAGCGCGTTGGCGGAACTGGTTTCCACCAGGGACAAGACCGTTGTGCCGCCCCCCTGATTGGACCTGACCAGCCCGGCGGATGCCAGAACATTCAGAGCCTCGCGCACGGAAGGGCGAGAGACGTCGAAGAGCTCGGCCAGTTCGCGCTCCGGGGGCAGCTTGTCGCCGGGAGAAAAATCCCCGCTCAGTATCGATGCGCGGAGCTGATCCGCAATCTGGGTGGATACTTTTTTTGGTTTTATGGGTTGAAATTTCATCGGGCGGCGCCAGTCAAAAATAAGGTTGAAATGTTTACTCTATTATCCTGTTTTTGACCGCACCGCAACCCAAACGATGTTCACGCTCCAATGCTCCGCGCAAGCACCTCGGTCAGATGCATGATTTTGACCCGCGGCAGATGATCCGCGAGACCTTTTTTAAGCTGCAGCATGCAGCCGGGATTTCCGGTGATCACCACATCCGCCCCGGTGGCCCGGATGGTGTCGAGCTTGCGCTGAAGAACCCGGTCGGCCATTTCCGGTTTTTGAATATTGTACGTGCCGCCGCTGCCGCAGCAGGCATCGGCATTCTCCAGTTCCGTAAACATCAGGCCGGGCACAAGTTTCAGCAGATCCCGCGGCTCCCTGCGTATCCCCTGACTGTGGGCGATGTGACAGGAATCATGGAAGGTCGCTTTCAGCGGCAGCGGCTTTAAGAGCAATTTCAGTTCATCGGCATGCATTGCCAGAACCTGGGAGATGTCCCGCACCTTGGCGCTGAACGCGGCAGCCGGGGGATCCTCCAGATGGTGGCCGTATTTTTTCAGCTCGGCACCGCAGCCGCCGCAGTCGGTGACGATAAAGTCCGGATCCGGAGTCCCGAAAATAGCCACGTTTTTGCGGGCCGCCGCTTTCAGCCCCGCCAGATCGCCTGCCAGCATGTTGGGCGCGCCGCAGCAGACCTGGTTTTTCGGGGTAACGACCCGGTAACCGAGCATGGACAGCAGCTTGACCGTGGCGCGGCTGGCATCGCTGAAGATCAGGCTCATGACGCATCCCAGAAAAAAACCGACCGTTGCCCGCGCCTCGCCCCTTACGGGCGGCATGTCTTCCTGGATGACCCGGCGCAGCGGTCTTTCGGGCAGATCGGGCAGCAGCCCTTCCATCCGCTCCAGGGGCTTGGGGAATATCTTGAGAACGCCAAGCGTCCTGACCAGTTTTTGCAGCCCGGTGCGCTGGTATAGGCGCATCGGCGCCATGGAGGTTTCCAGGCGGTCCGGGTGGGGCAGCAGTTTGCGAAGGACCATATCCTCCATAAAGCCAAGCCGGTTTCCCGCCTTTCGCTCACAGGTGAATTCGGCCACCAGCTCCCCGGCGTTGACGCCGCAGGGACAGGCCGTGGCGCAGGCCTGGCAGTCTATGCAGAGCGACAGATACTCCAGGAGGCGCTCCGACAGGTCCAGTTCGCCTTCCTGAATTTTTCGCACCAGCGCCACCCGGCCGCGGGGCGAGGCGGTTTCAAGAAATGTCTCCTTGTAGGTGGGACAGGCGGGAAGGCACATTCCGCAGCGCATGCAGTTTATGAGTTTGACGTAGTCCATGGTACCCTCAGGTTGCGGCGGCAGTTAAGGATCCGGCGGTCTCAGCCGGCGTCTCGACCTAAAAAATTTTACCCGGATTCAGTATCCCTTTGGGATCAAAGGCCTGCTTGATGCCCCGCATGACCCGGATACCCGATTCACCGACCAGGCGCGGCAGGTATTTTTTCTTGGCCAGCCCCACCCCATGCTCTCCGGTGATAGTGCCGCCCATGGATATGGCGGCGTCAAAAATCTCATCAAAGGCTTTGTGGGCGCGGGCGATCTCGTCCCTGTCCCGCTCGTCGGTCAGACAGGTGGGGTGAAGGTTGCCGTCCCCGGCATGGCCGAACGTGCCGATGGTGACATTGTGTTTTTTGGCCGCATCCTGAATGACCTTCAGCATGTCGGCAATGCGGCTGCGCGGCACGGTGGCATCCTCCAGAATGGTGGTCGGCTTCAGGCGCGCAAGGGCCGAGAGCGCCGTTCGCCGGGCGGCGGCCAGATTGAGCGCTTCGTCGGCGTCTTTTGCGGTCTGGAAAAAAGAGCAGCCGTGTTTTCTGCAGATCGCCTCCACGCCGGCGGCCTCTTCCGCAACCACCACCGGATGGCCGTCCACCTCGATGAGCAGCACGGCATCCACATCCAGGGGAAGCCCGACATGGGCATAATCCTCAACACATTTGATGGTGACCTTGTCCAGGAATTCCAGGGTGGCCGGAATCACCTTGGCCGCGATGATGGCGGAAACGGTCAGCGCCGCCTGGCGCATCTCCGGGAAGTGGGCCAGCATCGTGGTCTTGACCTGCGGTTTGGGGATCAGTTTGACAGTGATTCCGGTAAAAAAACCCAGAGTGCCCTCGGAGGATACCAGCAGCGGATTGAGGCAGTATCCGGCCACATCCTTTACGACCTTGCCGCCGGTCCGAAGCAGACTTCCGTCGGCAAGAACGGTCTCAAGCCCCATGACATAATTGGCCGTAACCCCGTATTTCAGGCCGCGCAGGCCGCCGGAATTCTCGGCCACGTTGCCGCCCATGGTGGAGATGTTCATGCTGCCCGGATCCGGCGGATAGAACAGGCCGCGCGCCTCGACCTCGCGATGCAAAGCGCTTGTGATCACCCCCGGCTCCACCGTGGCGGTCAGGTTTTCCGCATCCACCTCGATGATCCGGTTCATGCGGCTGGTCTGAACCACGACCCCTTCACTGCCTGCGATCGAGCCCCCGGACAGGTTGGTACCCGACCCGCGGGGCGTGACGCTTACCCCGGCCCCGTGGCAAAGGCGCATGATGCGAACGATTTCATCGGTCGAGCCGGGCATCAGGACAACCCCCGGGCGGCTTTCCAGCTCCGGCGTCGCATCATAGCCGTAGACCGCCAGGGACTCCCGGTCGGTCAGGGCGAAGTTCTCGCCGACAATGGCCTGCAATTCCTTGATGAATGATGGGTTCATGACGTGTTTGCCTTTCTCGTAAGGACAGGCGCCGGCCCATCCCTTTAAGGAGGAGAAAGCCGCGTGCATTCACCCGCACTTGGCTTTCTCCCGGTTTTCACATGTGCGTTCTTGTTCGCATATCACTTAACGACTGCCGACGCAATCGCCGGAATCATCCACGGCAGCACGTAGGCCTGCAGGAAAACAACCACGCCCACCAGAGATGCCAGTGCAATGCTGTGCCAGAAAACACCCCGCAGAATCTCTCCCTCATGCCCCTGCTGCCCGGTGGCGACACCAGCCACAACAATGCTTTGCGCATCGATCATCTTTCCCATCACGCCGCCGCTGCTGTTGGCGGCGCAGGAAAGGATCGGATTGATGCCGAGGGCTTCGGCGCTGATTTTCTGAAGCCCGCCGAAGAGCACGTTCGATGAGGTGTCACTGCCGGTAAGCGCCACACCGAGCCAGCCAAGGAGCGGCGAGAAGAAGGGAAACAGGAAACCGGTGGATGCAAACGCCAGTCCCATGGTTGCATCAAGGCCCGAATACCGGGTCATGAATCCGAGAGCCAGCATCGCGGCGATTGTCAGAAGGGACATCCGGATCCTTTTCAGCGTATTCAGGAAGGTGGCAATCAGCTCGCCGAATGAAAGCCCGAGGAAAAGGCCGCTGATGATCCCCACCAGGATGAGGCTTGTTCCGGTGGCGGAGAGCCAGTTCAAAACATAGACAGCCCCTTCGGCCGACTGCTTGATGACAACCGGCGGCACTTTGATGACAGCCTTGTCAAGAAACGGCACGGAAAAACTGATCAGAGAAATCCCGTTCAGGAAATTCTCACTGCCCTTGGCGCCGCCATTCAGAAAGTTCTTGAACGGCGGATAGCCCCATGTGAACACGAAGATGCACAGCAGCGCCCAGGGCATCCAGGCCTTGACGACCTGACCGGTGGTCAGATCCGGCCTTGCGTCCGCATCGGCCTTGCGCCCTTCCACGGTTTCATGATCAAAATGCCAGGAGGTCTTGGGCTTCCAGAATTTCATCAGGACAAGGGTTGCGCCCATCGAAACAACGGAACCGATGATATCCACAAGGGAAGGTCCCACAAAGTTGCTGACAATAAACTGCGTGAGGGCAAAGCTGAGTCCGCAGGTCAGGCAGGCGGGCCAGACTTCCATCATCTTCTTCCGGCCGGCCATGGCCCAGATCAGCCAGAAAGGCACAACAAGGGAGAATATCGGCAGTTGCCTGCCCACCATCTGGCTGAGGCTCATTTCATTCAACCCTGTGACCGTCGCAAGCGTGATGATCGGAATCCCCAGAGCGCCGTAGGCAACCGGGGCCGTGTTTCCGATAAGGGCCAGCACCGCAGCTTTCAGGGGACGGAACCCGAGGCCGATCAGCATGGCTCCGGAAATGGCCACCGGCGTCCCGAAGCCCGCCGCGCCCTCGATGAAGGCGCCGAAGCTGAAGCCGATCAGAAGAAGCTGAATACGGCGGTCATCCGAAATTCCGGAAATCGAATGTTTGACCACTTCGAAATCACCTGTTTTCACGGTGATATCGTACACGAAAATCGCACCCAGAATGATCCACCCGATGGGCAAAAGTCCGAAGGCGGCGCCGTATCCGGCGGAGGCAAGGGCAAGTTTTGCGGGCATTCCGTAAACAAGAATCGCGATTAGCAGCGAGGACAGAAGCCCTAAAATCGCCGCCCAGTGCGCCTTCACATGGCCGAACCCGAGAACACCCAAAAGAACGATTACGGGTATCGCCGCCACCAGTGCCGAAAGCAGCACGTTTCCAAAGACAGGCGTATATATTTGTGTCCAGGTGATCATTTATCCCCCCCATATTGAATTTGTTTTGAATTCTGCGGTTGAATCAACACATGGAATCCGAAAATCATTGTCGACGGATTGATTGCCTTTACCCACGCCAGGCCGCCCTCCTGCTTGCCTGTATGGTTTGTTGTTATTTGGTATTACCAATTTATATTTCTTTATAAAAATAAAAAATCAAGATGTCAAGACTATTTTTAAAAACATCAAATTATTTATATCTATAAGTATATATTGAATATTATTTATCAATGGAACGGTCGGCGGTTATTCGTACAATTTGCGAATTATGGACTTACCAAATTATGACGGCATCGTAAAAAGTCCGGATGCTGCGTTGCGCTGCATCCTTCGTCATTGCAGCGTACGCATAAGTACACTTCATTCCTCAGGATTTGCGTGCCTTGCCTGCGAACTTTTTACGATGCCGTCTTAGAATCCGACTTTTTACGCGAGCATCAAATTATAAACAGATACAAAAAAGATTTTAGAGTGTGTTGCCAATAATATCCACTTGCTGCGGAATCGGTTGCATATCGATTCATTAAACGATAAACTAAAAGAGGGAAAAATGGGACATAGGGCCTGTGGCGCCCGGGTCCAAAATCGCGGAGGTCGGCAAAGATGCGGGTAAAGATGAATTATGGCAGAAGCGGATTGGTTATTGATTTTCCGGATGCCCGGGACATTGCGATATTCGAAAAAGACAAGATGCCTGTTTTGCCGGATCCAACAGGTGCCGTCCTGAAAGCACTGGCGAATCCGGTTGCGTGCGGTCCGCTGTCCGGACTGGCAACAGGCTGCCGCAGCGCCTGCATCCTCATCTGTGATATCACACGTCCTGTGCCCAATTCCGCAATTCTGCCGCCGCTCATCCGGGAGCTGATCCAGGCTGGAATTTCGCCGGGCGCCATCACCGTACTTGTTGCAACCGGGCTGCACCGGCCCAACGAAGGCGAAGAACTGCGCGAACTGGTCGGAAGCGACTGGGTGCTCGATACCGTGAGCGTTGTGAATCATTTCGCCAGAAATGACGCGGATCATGTTGATCTGGGCGCGACATCCCGGAACACGCCTGTCAGGCTCGACCGGCGTTTTGTCGAAGCGGACCTAAAGATTGCAACAGGGCTGGTCGAGCCGCATTTTATGGCAGGCTACTCCGGAGGAAGGAAAGTGGTTGCTCCCGGAATCGCCCACCAGGATACCATCACGACATTTCACAACGCAGGCTTCCTGGAGCACTCCAGAGCCGCCAACTGCATTCTTGACGGCAATCCGCTCCATGAGGAGCAAATGGAAATCATCCGCATGCTCGGCCGGGTATTTGCCGTGAATACGGTCATCGACGACAAGCGGAATCTTTCATTCGTCAACTTCGGGGAAATTGAGGCAAGCCATCTGGAGGCGGTAGCCTACATGCGCCGTTATGCCGAAATCCCCGTGCACGCCAAATACCGGACCGTTATCACCTGCGGCGGCGGCTATCCCCTGGACAAAACCTATTACCAGACCGTCAAAGGCATGGTCGGCGCCATGGATCTGGTCGCACCCGGGGGCAATATCGTGATCTTCTCCGAGTGTTCCGAAGGGATGGGCTCAGATGAATATGTCAAGGCGCAAGAGCAACTGATTCAGCTTGGGGCCGAAGGCTTTCGGGATGCGATTCTGCATAAGCCCAAGGCATCCATCGACGAATGGCAGACCGAAATGCAGCTAAAACCCATGGAAATCGCCGATATCCACCTTTATTCGGAAGGGCTGTCACAGGCCGACAAGTCCCTGACAGGCGTCAATTGCCGGAATGAAGGGGTTTTGCCCCTTGACTTCATCCAGGCGATCGCCGCGCCTTCGGACGGAGCCATCGCCGTGATCCCGGAGGGCCCTTACGTCACGCCCCGATACGAAAGCGCGTAA
>JBBIPX010000030.1:0-29274 GCA_037442625.1 Desulfobacteraceae bacterium | reverse complement strand
AATGATTGGAGGGAAAATGACTGTATACCAATGGAGCGGAAAAGACAAAAGCGGGAAAATTCAGAAAGGGGAAATGGAAGCGGCCAGCGAACAAGCTGTAAAGTCCCATCTGACTCGGCTTCGTATCACGCCAACGCGGGTTAAGGAGAAACCGAAGGATATTTTTGAAAACATTTCGTTTCTTCAACCCAAGGTTGTTGAAAAAGATGTGATTTTGTTTGCCAGACAGTTTTCCACAATGATTGATGCAGGGCTTCCCATTGTGCAGTGCCTGGATATTTTACTGAACCAGCAGGAAAACAAGACTTTTAAAAAAATGCTCAAAGATATCAAGGAATCGGTAGAAAGCGGCTCCACCCTGGCGGATGCCCTTAAAAAATTCCCCGGGCAGTTTGATGACCTGTTTGTAAACATGATTGCCGCAGGAGAGGCCGGCGGTATTCTGGACACAATTCTAAGGCGGCTTTCCGGATATATGGAAAAGGCCGCCAAGCTCAAGGCCCAGGTAAAAGGCGCCATGACTTATCCCATCGTCACCCTGGTGATCGCCTTTATCGTACTGGCCGTCATTCTGGTATTCGTTATTCCGGTTTTCCAGCAGATGTTCGCTGATTTCGGCAAAGAACTGCCCTTGCCCACCCAGATTGTTGTCGGCATGAGTAATTTTGTCAAAAGCAAGATCCTGTATATTCTTGGCGCCATCGTCATTTTGGTTTTCGCTTTCAAACGGTTTTACAGGACGCCGAAAGGCCGGGTCATCATTGACAAGTTCGTGCTGACGCTGCCCGTTGTCGGCATGCTGATTCGTAAAGTTTCGGTGGCCAAGTTCACCCGCACCATGGGCACCATGCTGGCCAGCGGGGTTGCCATACTGGATGCGCTGGATATTACCGCCAAGACTTCCGGCAACAAGACCATCGAGGCCGCCCTTTACAATGTGCGTTCCGCGATAGCTGAAGGGCAGACCATGGCTGAGCCGCTGTCGGAAAGCGGCGTTTTCCCCGCAATGGTTTGTCAGATGATCTCGGTGGGTGAATCCACCGGCGCGCTGGATGCCATGCTTGGTAAAATCGCGGATTTTTACGATGAGGAAGTGGACCAGGCGGTCGAAAATCTCACTTCCTTGATTGAGCCCTTTATGCTGGTTTTTCTGGGTGTCACCATTGGGGGACTGGTCGTTGCCATGTACCTGCCGATCTTCAAGCTCGCAGGGGCGATATCCGGATAGCAGCCATGATCCGCCGGTTCAGAAAAGCATGAAGATGAACCTGTTGACGAAATAGCCGCCATTCAACATTTTCATTAATATCAATCGAAAGTCCGCTTCAATCCAAATGAATACCCCTGTCCGCACCGACGATGATCTTCTGAAAAAAATCAACTGGTTGATGTTTTTCAGGGTTCTCTTTACATTGTTCCTTCTGGGGTCAACGATCATTGTCCAGTACGGACAGCGATTCAGCGCCCCGAATCCGCAATTGTTACTGCTGTATGGCATTAACGCCGTCGTGCTGATACTTTCGATCGGGTATGTCTTCTTTCTCCGCCAGGGCGGTTATATTCCGTTCCTCGCCTATCTGCAGATCATCATCGATACGGTCATCGTTTCTTTGATCGTATTTGCAACAGGCTGCTATTCGAGTATATTTTCGTTCATGTACCTTCTGGTCATCGTTTATTCCAGCCTGCTTCTTTCTAGAAGGGGCAGCATGGTCATCGCCGCCCTGTCGAGTATTCAGTACGGCCTGATGGTTGAGCTCGAATTTTACAGTGTACTGAAGCCCTTTGGTTTTTCCCGGTCCCTGCTGCTTACAGACGGTCTGAGTGTGGTAACATATAAAATTATCATTACCATGGCGGCCTGTTTTGCGGTGGCATGGCTAAGCAGCTTTCTGGCCGAACAGGCCAGGTCATCCCGGATAGAACTTCTAGCCATGGAGGAACATGTCCGTCGCATCGATCGAATGGCCTGCATGGGCGAAATGGCTGCCGGGCTTGCCCACGAAATCCGCAATCCGCTGGCGTCCCTGACCGGATCCATTCAAATGCTGAAAGACGAACTTCAGCTTCCCATTGGACAGGAAAAACTGATGCGGATCATCTTGAGAGAGGCAGACCGGTTAAGCTCGCTCGTCAGCGATTTTTTGTTGTTTGCCAGACCGCCATTGGGTAATATTTCGGACATTGTATTGGATGAGGTACTGCTGGAGACCCTTGCGCTTTTTGAAAATGATCCGAGCTGCCGCCGGCGGGTTTCCATAACAAGAGAGTTGATTCCCCGCATCCGCATCGCCATGGATCCGCTTCATTTCCGCCAGATCCTCTGGAATCTTCTCCTGAATGCCGCTGAAGCCATCCGGGATCAGGGAAATATCCATATCCGCATGCAGAACCTGCAAAATGGGCAGGTGGAGCTGCGGATCACGGATACGGGGCAGGGGATATCCCCGGAACACATCCAGTTGATCTATAACCCCTTTTTTACCACGAAAGCCAGTGGTACCGGGCTGGGGCTTTCCATTGTGCACCGACTTCTGGAGGCGTACGGCGGGTGTCTGGATGTTGAAAGCCGGATCGGCCAGGGAACGGTGGCGATTCTGAAACTGAAAAAACTTAGTGAAGCGGGCGCAGGTCTTAGATGACAGGCGGCGGTGATGGGCATTCAGCGCATCGGATGTCCGTCTTCTGTCATCTGATGGATTGTCCGGGAGGCGTTGTGTGAAAAAAAAGTTCATATTTATGGGAACACTGGCGCTTCTTGCGGGTGTGGGCTTGCTGGTCTTCTGGGGTCAGTACAGGCAGCGCAGCGCGGATCTGTATTATTCCGGAACGCTTGAATCCACGCAGTCCAACCTTTCCTTTCAGGTGTCCGGAAAGGTCAAACAGGTGAATCTGGATGAAGGCCAGTCCGTGAAAGCCGGACAGTGTATCGCCGAACTGGAGCCGGAAGAATTCCAGGCCCGCCTGGATCAGGCGCGGGCCAACCTGAGTCAGGCAGTTGAAAACCGGAAACAGCTTGAAGTCAATCTGGAAATCTATCAAAATACCCTGCCCGCGGATGTCAGCCGGGCGGATTCCGCGGTTAAGGTTGCGGCTGCGCTGCTTGCGGACCAGGAAAAAGGAAACCGCTCCCAGGATGTCGAGCGCGCCAGATTGTCTTTTCAGGAAGCTGAAATTACTATGAAGGACGCCGAGAAAGATAAACGCCGGTTTGACGATCTCTTCCGGAGCGGTTACATCGCCGAAAAAGAAAGAGATGATGTTGCGCTGAAATACGAAACCGCCGTTAAATCCCAGAGGCGCGCAGCGGAAGCCTATGACCTGGCCAAGGAAGGATTTCGGAAGGAATCCATTGACGCGGCAAAGGCCAGACTTTCTCAGGCTCAGGCGGAGCTGCTGCTCTCAAAGGGAAATCTGAAAAAAATCGAGGCAGCCCATGCCGATATTCAGGCAGCCATCGCCAGATGCGATGCAGCGGCGTCCGCATTGAATCTTGCGGAAATTCAGCTTGGTTATACCCGGCTCCTGTCGCCTTTCGATGCCATGCTGACCAGCCGCAATGTCGAACCGGGAGAGGTGGTGACACCGGGGCGGGAAGTGATCTCCCTGGCCGATCTTTCCCGGATCGACCTCAAGGTGTTTGTGGATGAAACCCAGATCGGCAAAGTTCGGCCCGGACAAAAGACAGAGGTTAAAATCGATACCTTTCCGGACAAGAAATACGACGGGTTTATCTCCTATATTTCGCCGGAAGGCGAATTTACACCCAAAATCATCCAGACCCGGAAAGAGCGGGTGAAGCTGGTTTATCTGGTAAAGATTTCGCTGATCAATCCCAATATGGAATTAAAATCCGGAATGCCTGCCGATGCCTGGTTCCGATAAGATGAATCCGCCGCTGAAGATGCCGAACACCGCCGGATCCCCGATGCTTCACGTGGATAATGTATCCAGGCGTTTTGGCAAGGTGGAGGCCGTGTCTCAGGTTTCTTTTACGGTCCAGGGCGGATCCATTTTCGGGTTCGTCGGATCGGACGGAGCCGGCAAAACCACTTTGCTGCGGATGATTGCCGCCATGATCCGCCCCTCGACGGGATGCATTCAAATCAACGGGCTGGATGTGGTCCAGGAAAGAGCCATGGTAAAGGAAATCATCGGATATATGCCCCAGCGCTTCGGGCTCTATTCGGACCTGACGGTTGCGGAGAACATGGATTTTTTTATGGATATTTTCGGTATTTTCGGGGCTGAAAGAAAAAAGCGAAAAGACCAGTATCTGGGGTTTTCCAATCTGACGCCTTTTCAGGACCGGCTGGCCAGGGATCTTTCCGGGGGAATGAAGCAGAAGCTGGGACTTGCCTGCGTGCTGGTGCACCAGCCAAGCATGCTGATCCTGGATGAACCGACCAACGGGGTGGATCCGGTTTCCAGAAAGGAATTCTGGGAAATTCTCTGTGCCATGCGGGAAGCGGGCATGACCATCCTGGTGTCAACAGCTTACCTGGACGAGGGTGAAAAATGCGATCAGATTATCCTGATGCACAATGCCCATGTTCTGGATCAGGCGGCTCCGGAGACGTTTCGTTCGAATTTTTCAACCCTTGAACAGGCCATGATCCACCGCATCGAGGCTGCGGATCAGATGCTTTCAGGGGAGCATTTTGACATCTGAAGCTGTTTGCGTACAAAATCTGGTCAAGCGCTTCGGCCGCTTTGTCGCCGTTGACCGGGTTTCCTTTTCGGTTCAGCAAGGCGAGATATTCGGTTTTCTGGGGCCGAACGGCGCTGGCAAATCCACCACCATCCGCATGCTTTGCGGCATTATCACTCCGTCTTCAGGAGAGGGCCATGTGGCAGGCCTGGATATTTTTACCCAGTCCGAGGAAATCAAACACAGCATCGGGTATATGTCCCAGAAATTCTCCCTGTATGAAGATATGACGCCGTTTGAGAATATCCGTTTTTATCTGGGGATATACAGCGTTCCAGTGGAAAAATGGCCGGAGCGGATAAAGTGGGTTCTGGCAATGACCCGGCTTGAATCCGAAGCGCATCGCCTGACCCGCGAATTGCCGCCGGGATGGCGCCAGCGCCTGGCTCTGGGATGCGCCCTACTTCACGAGCCACGGATACTTTTTCTGGATGAGCCGACATCCGGGGTAGACCCCATTACCCGAAGACAGTTCTGGACCTTTATCCGGCATCTGACCACAACCGGCGTTACGGTGTTTGTTACCACCCATTATATGGATGAAGCCCAGCATTGCGACCGGGTGGTCATGATCAACGAAGGAAAAATCGTGGTTTCCGGCCCGCCTTCCCGGATCGTGCAGGACATGTTCCCGGAAAGAACGGACGCTGATTTAAACGATGTTTTCATTCAACTCATGACCCGGAGCCGCTCATGAACCTGATCAAAATTCAGGCCATCAGCCGCAAGGAATATTACCATCTGATCCGGGATTTCAGAAGCCTGTATCTGGCCTTTATCATTCCGCTGCTGCTGATTCTGCTGTTCGGCTATGCGCTCAGCCTGGATGTGGACAATATCCAGGTCGTGGTGGCGGATCATGACAAGACGGATCTGAGCCGGGACCTGATACGAAGACTGGATGCCTCTTCCTATTTCCATGTCGTCGGTCAGGTTGCCGATGACCGGGAGGCCGGCCGCTATCTGGATGGGGGCCTGGCATCCGTGGCGATTATCCTGGCTCCGGGGTGGACCGCGGACATCCGGGCGGACCGGGAAAGTCCGGTGCAGATTCTGATCGACGGCAGCGACCCCAATTTTGCCGGTATTACCCGAAGCTACCTGACGGCGTTCATGCTGCGCTACAACCAGAACCAGCTCCTTGATTTTTTGAACCGCCAGGCCATGGAGCCCATCCGCCCGCCGGTTGAAGGCCGCATCCGCGTCTGGTTCAACGAGGATCTGGAAAGTCGCAATTTTATTATTCCCGGCATTATCGCCATCATCATCATGATTGTGGGCGCCATGCTCACCTCTCTGGTGGTTGCCAGAGAATATGAGAGCGGAACCATGGAAACCATCCGATCCCTGCCGGTCCCTGCGGCGGAGTTTTTAACGGGGAAGGCCATTCCGTATTTCATCATCGGTCTGATCGACGTGCTGGTGGCGATCCTCATGGGACAGCTTCTCTTCGGTGTTGTCATGAAATCGAGTTTCTGGCTCATGATACTGGCATCATCCCTGTATCTGGGCGTGGCGCTCAGTCTTGGCCTTTTGATATCCAGCGTGACCCAGTCCCAGCTTGTCGCCAACCAGATTGCGGTGCTGATCACCTATCTGCCGTCGCTGCTTTTGTCTAATTTTGTATTTCCCGTGGAAAACATGCCGGGCGTTCTCCAGATGGTGACCCGGATTGTCCCGGCCACCTATTTCATCGATATACTAAACGGACTTTATCTGAGAGACCTCGGGCTTTCGACGCTCTGGCCCAGCTATCTGGTTTTGACAATCATGTTCGGCGCGCTATCAATTCTTAACCTGATGGTTCTGAAAAAAGAGGGGCTGTAAATTACCGTGAAAGGGCGGATGACATGAACCGGATACGGGTCAGGGAACTGGTCAGAAAGGAATTCATCCAACTCTTCCGGGATAAAAAAAACCGGCCCCTGCTTATTATTGCGCCGCTCGTTCAGCTCATTCTCTTTGGCTATGTCGTGACAACCGATGTCCGCGACATTACCGTCGGGCTTCTGGACCTCAGCCGCACGACGGAAAGCCGGATGCTGGTGGATGCCATCGGCGGCAACAAGACGTTTCACATCACTGAAATTGTCGAAAGGCCAGGGGATATGGACCAGCTTTTGCTGATGCGGAAAGTCAATCTGGGAATCAAGATACCGCCGGATTTCAGCGCGAAAATCCGAAAGGGGCAAACGGCGGAAGTTCAGATTCTGGCGGACGGCAGCATGAGCAATATGGCGGCCGTAAGGATATCCTATGTGCTGACGGTGCTGGAGCGGTTCAACAATCAGGTGATCCGCGAGCTGCATCCCGTAAAGATGAGCTACGGAAAAGCCGATGACCGGATCCGCACCTGGTATAACCCCAATCTGGACAGTCGCAATTTTTACGTTCCCGGCATTGTGGCGTTTCTGATCATGCTGCTGGTCATGCTCCTGACTTCCATGGCCATTATTCGGGAAAAAGAATCCGGAACCATGGAGCAGCTCATGGTAACGCCCCTGAAACCACTTGAAATGATCCTGGGGAAAACCATTCCCTTTATCCTCATTGCCCAGGTGCAGATGATCCTGGTGACGTTTTTTGCAGTGTTCTGGTTTGACATCCCCCTGGTCGGCAGCATCTCGCTGCTGCTTGCGGCGACCTGCCTGTTTTTGCTCAGCACCCTTGGGGTCGGCCTGTTTATCTCTACGGTCTCGGCAACCCAGCAGCAGGCCATGATGACGACATTTTTCTTTATACTGCCGTTTTTTATGCTGAGCGGGTTTGTGTTTCCCGTCGCCAATATGCCCAGGGTCGTGCAGTGGTTGACATATCTGAATCCACTGAAATATTTTTTGATTATTATCCGAGGTGTTTTTTTAAAAGGAACCGGACTGGATGTACTGTGGCCCCAGTTTGCCGGCCTTCTCATTCTGGGCGCGGCTGTATTCTGGGCTGCCGTCCGCCTTTTCCGCAAACGGTTGGATTGATGGATCAAGGAACGTACAAAGGATGCAAGACAATTCCGAACAACGCTATCTGCGGATAGCCTGGCTGTGGATCATTGGATTCACGGTTTTCAGGCTGATTTATTCCGGAACGTTTCTCCTGATTCCGGATGAAACCAATTACTGGCAGTGGAGCCGTTACCTGGACTGGGGCTACCATGACCAGGCGCCGCTGATCGGTTGGGCCATCCGGCTCTCCACCTGGATTATCGGCCAGACGGAGCTGGCTGTCCGCCTGCCGTCGGTTCTCTCCGTCGGTATTGCCTCGGCCTATCTGGTTGTGATTGCAGGCCGCTGGATGGGTCACCGAACGGCACTTGCAACAGCCATGTTGACCCAGTCCATCCTGGAGTTCAATGTCGGAGGACTTCTTGCGACCCCGGACGGGCTCCAGGCCGCGGCCTGGGCCGGGGCAGCCTATCATGTGGCCAGGGCCTACGAAGAAGACGCCTGGTCTCAGTGGCTCGCAGGCGGCATCTGGTTCGGATTGGGGATGCTCAGCAAGTTCACCATGGTGGTTTTTCTGCCGGGCGCGTTATTGTATGGCCTGTTTTCGCCGATTCACAGACAGCGCCTTGCAGGTGCTCGGCCGTACATCGGGGTTCTTGCCGGATGCCTGATGTTTTCCCCGGTCATTCTCTGGAACGCCCGGCATCACTGGAATTCGGTCAGACATGTGGCCTCAATCGGCGGTGTCAATGAGCCCAATGCCCTGCATTGGAATTTTCTGGGGGATTTCCTGGGTTCTCAGGCGGCCCTGCTGTCTCCGCTGGTATTCATACTGGCGATCTGGGCCTGGATACGGGTGGCCCGAAAAGACTATCCGCCTGGAAACTGGCTTTATCCATATCTTTTCTGGACGTCTTTTCCCATGATCGCAGGCTTTGTGCTGCTGAGTCTTCACAGCCGGATTTACGGCAACTGGCCCGGAGCCGGCTACCTGACCGTGGCCGTATTGACGGCTGCCTATTTCGGCGACCCTGGAGCCGGCACCGCCATCCGGCGGATATGGAACTGGGGACTGGGTATCGCTTACGGGATGACGGCGCTCGTTCTGATCCACGCAGCCTGGCCGATCCTGCCGATTCCGGTGGACCTGGACCGGGCAGCCGCAGAGATTGCCGGCTGGGATGATCTGGGAAAGGCTACCGGAAAACTTTTTAGTCAGATGCCGGATCCGCACCGCACCTTTATTTTCGGCCTCGACTACCAGATGGCCAGCGAACTGGCATTTTACACGCCGGGCCGGCCCAGGACCCTTGCGATCAATCGCTGGGAGCGACCCAATGTCTATGACTACTGGTGGAAGGACGCGGATGTTATGGGATGGGACGGCGTGGGCGTCACCTATGATTCTCAGAGCCACACCCGGCTGGACCAAGTTTTTCAGCGGGTTGAGCTGGCCGTTGAACTGCCCGTTTTCCGTAAAAAATCGGACCCGAAACCGGTTAAAATCTTTTATCTGTACCGGTGTTACGGCTTCAAAGGCGGGCTTCGCTGGATACCGGAGGATTCTTCCGACATCCGGGCGGTTTCCCATGCACCATCATGATGTTAATCAGTATCGCCGTGGTCTAACGATGCTGTTTTCGTTTGGCATGGGCCGTTTCATCCATGCAGTTTCCGGATGCGGAAGAGCTCCTGGAAGACAAAGAGTGATTTTTTCAGGCTGTCGTACTGGATCCGGGAATTCCCCACGTGGCGCCAGTTCACGGGAAATTCCGCGACCTTGAAACCGGCTATTTTGGCAAGCCAGAGGATTTCCGGGTCAAAGATGACGCTGTTCAGTTTCTGTAGTCCGAATAGCCGACGGGCCGCCGGTTTTGTAAACAGTTTGAACCCGCACTGGGTGTCCTTGTAGTAAATCCCCAGATATGCCATCTGTACCAGATTGTAGAGTTTGGCGGAAAGCTCCCGGAATAAATTCTGGTGGTCTGCGACCACGGCTCCGGCCACGGCCCGGGAGCCCATGGCCACATCACAACCGGATTCAATCCGGTCGATGCCTTTGGCAATTTCCTCAATCGGCACCGCATAGTCCGCATCCATGAACAGAAGCATCCCCCCGTTTCCGGCCAGCATTCCCGTCCGGACCGCATAGCCTTTTCCCCGGTTGGGATGGTATTCAATGACCCGAAGGTCAACCTTTTCCCCGGAGTCGAAGCCTTCCACGACCGACCGGGTCCGGTCCGTGCTGCCGTCGCTCACGACAATGATTTCACTGTGATAATGCTGGCGGTTCAAAAACGCAAGGGAGGCATCGAGGGTATGGACAATCCGGTCTTCTTCATTATAGGCCGGAATGATGATGGAGAGTTTCATGCGGTGAATTCCTTTCGAACATGATCCAGTATAAAACAGCCGATACGGCGTAGATAATAAAAAAGGCAAAGACGACATCGCTCAGGAAATGGCCGCCCTGGATGATTCGAACCAGTCCGACGACGGCACCGCAAATTGCAGAAAGCAGGAAGAAAAGCCGGCGGCGGCCTGGACAGAGAAACCCGAAGGCGATGAAATAAAAGCCCATGGCGGCATGGCCGGATACAAAGGAGCAGTTGTTGCGGCATTCATGGGAAATTACAAATGCCGGGGTAAACGCGGATGTGCCGCCAAACTGTACCACGTCATAAGGCCGGGCGCGCCCCCAGTTGTCCTTTAAAACCAGATTGACGATAAGTCCCGGGCCGATCGCAAGCGCCGCCAGAAGATAGATCAGGTGCCTTGCTGACAGGCCGAACCGGTTTTGTTTTTGAATCCATATTACCGCCAGAAACAGGATGGCAAGAACCACAAAGATAACGGACACGATTTCAACCGATTCGTAGATCCATTTGCAGAAAGGGGATCCGGCCAGATAAAAGCGGGCGGCCGGATCATAAAAAAGCATGGAGAATCCGATATCCAATTGCGGGAAACAATAAAACAGCAGCGCCGCCGCCCCGAAAAAGCCTGCAAAACCCCTGGATAGGCCCATTGCCGCTTTACCTGCCGACAAACTGCATTTCGTAGAGCTTGTGGTACTCGCCCTGTCCGGCCATCAGGTCATCGTGGGAACCCTGCTCGACGATTTCGCCGTTCACGATAACGATGATTCTGTCGGCATATCCGATGGTGGAGAGCCTGTGGGCGATCACGAACGTGGTGCGGCCTTTCATGAGATTTTCCAGGGCTTTTTGCACCAGCATTTCGGATTCCGAATCCAGAGATGACGTGGCCTCATCGAGAATGAGGATGGGTGCGTTTTTCAAAAGTGCTCTGGCAATGCACAGCCGCTGTTTTTCGCCGCCCGACAGGCGGCTGCCCAGCTCGCCGATGGAAGTGTCGAACTGCCCGGGGAGCCGCTCGATGAAATCATAGGCAAAGGCTGCCCTGGCGGCATCGACAATATCCGCAAAAGGGGCCGACGGATTGCCGTAAGCGATGTTGTTTCCGATGGTGTCGTTAAACAGAATGGGTTCCTGGGTGACGATGGCGATCTGCTTTCGAAGGGATTTCAGGGAGGCCTTGCGGATATCGGTTTCATCCACCCGGATCACGCCGCTGGTGATGTCATAAAACCTGGGAATCAAATTGACCAGGGTCGTTTTCCCGCCGCCGCTCATGCCGACCAGTGCGAGGATTTCGCCGGCATTGGCCCGGAGGTTGATATGCTTAAGCACCGGGGTTTCATCGTATCGGAAATCGACATTTTCAAAGGATACGGCATGCGGGTGAAACGGAATCTCGACGGGATGATCGATTTCCTGGATGACGGATTCTCTTTCAATGATGTCAAAGACTCTGTCCGCGGCCGCAAGGCCTTCCTGAACGGAATTGTTCAGGTTGCTCAGCTTTTTTACCGGATCGTATAGCATCAGAACCGCCGCCATGAAGGAAAAAAACGTTCCGGCCGTGGATTCGCCGCTAATGACCCGATATCCGCCGTACCAGATGATGAAGGCGATTCCGAGTCCTGCCAGAAATTCCATGATGGGGGATGAGAGCGAGCGGGCTATGACGGCTTTCATTTCCAGATGAAAAAGACTGAGGGTTTTTTCATGGAATCGCTCTTTTTCATAGGTTTCCATGCCGAACGCCTTGACGATTTTGTTTCCTGAAAACGTCTCGTGAAGAAAAGAATTCAGCTCCGCCATGGATTCCTGGCAGCCGGTGCTGACGCGCCGCACCCGCCTTCCGAACCGGACGATGGGCAGAAAGGCGACGGGCAAAATGATGATGGCGTATAGGGCCAGCCGCCAGTCCCGGTAAAAAATCACGCCGACAAGGCCGATCAGGGTGAAGCAGTCCCTCAGCACGCTGGTGACGGCCGTGGATACCATGGATTTGATGATGTTGACATCGTTTGTGATCCGCGACATCAGGACGCCGGTTTTTTCCGCATGAAAAAAAGACAGGGGCAGATCCTGAATATGGTCATAGAGCATGTTCCGGAGCCTGCGGATGATTCCCTGGCCGACATAACTCATCAAGTACTCCTGGCCGTACATGCCGAATCCGCGGAGCAGGTAAATTGCGATGACGGCAAGGGGAATCAAAGTGAGCATCCGGACATTTTTATTGAAGAAAATATCATCCAGAACGGGTTTTACCAGAAACGCGGTTGCGGAAGTTGCGGCGGCCATGACCAGCATGCACAGCATGGCCAGAAAAAGCCGCATCCGGTTGTCTTTTATCAACTCCAAGAGACGTTTGTGCCGGTCTTTGAGTAAGGGACGGATCATAGTCTGTCTTTCATAAGCAGGTTCAGCGCAATATCGGCGACGCGGGCGGAGGCGCCGGGCTCACCGAGCCGGTTCCTGACATCGGCAAAATTGCGGCGGATGGCATCCAGTGCAGAGGGGGTATTTACAAGTTTCATTACGGTTTCGGCAATCAAAGCAGGTGATGCCCGGTCCTGGATAAGTTCCGGGACAATTTCCCTTTCTGCGATCAGGTTGACAAGTCCGATATTTTTGACCTTGATCAGGGCTTTTCCGAGCCTGTAGCTTAAAGGCGAAACCTTGTAGATAATAATGACCGGTGTTCCGGCAATGGCTGCTTCCAGGGTCACGGTTCCGGACGCCGCCACGACCATATGGGTTTTGGCGAATACGGATCTGGCGCCGTCAGGGTCGATATCCATGCAAATCTTGTCCAGATAAGGGCGGCACAGGGCTTTTACGGCGTTGTGGGGGGCGCCGGGAGCCATGGAAATCACAAATCGGATGTCCATCCGCGCGGACAGGATTTCGGCCGCCTGGAGCATGATCGGCAGGTGACGAAAAATTTCGCCTTCCCTGGATCCGGGCAGCAGGCCGATGATTGGCGTGGAATCCGGAAAGTGACGCTCCGGAGAAGGCAGGGGACCTTCAAGCGCATCCAGCAGCGGATGGCCGACAAAGGTGACCGGAATATGGTGTCTGCGGTAAAAATCGGCTTCAAACGGAAGAATTACGGCGATGTGATCCACCAGTCTGCCGATTTTTTTGACCCTTTCGGATCGCCATGCCCAGATCTGCGGGCTGATATAAAAAAGAACCGGGATATGCAATTTTTTAGCAACTGCCGCAACCCTCAGATTGAAATCCGGGAAATCAATCAGGATCAGCAGGTTCGGGCGCGCGTTTTTCAGAAATGATTTGGCGGCGGCCATGCCGCTAAGGATGCCGCCCAGTTTTGAAAATACTTCGGTGATGCCGACAACCGATAACGTCGCAGCGTCCACCAGGATCCTGACGCCCGCATCCTGCATGGCCTTGCCGCCGATGCCGGAAAAATCGATATTCGGGTCTTTCTCCTTCAGGGCTTTGACCAGGTTTGCGCCGTGAAGATCGCCGGAAGCCTCGCCGGCAATCATAAAAATGCATGGAAAACTGTCGCCTGGCGGGTTCATAATGGCTTACTGAGCGCCATATCGGACATTGGTTGCGCGAATCTGATCCATGATGTGCAGGGCGATTTTGAGTGCATCGCGGCCCATCTGGCCGGTGACTTCAGGCTGCTGGCGCTGGATGACGGCATTCACAAATGAAGTCAGTTCATCTTCCAGGGCGTCCCCTTTTAAAAAAGACATCTGCTGAATTTCAGCTCCGGGAACAATGCCGCCGGTGGCGGACTCGTTTTTCCGCACCAGCGTGATGTCATGATTGGCAAAATCCACGGATACATAGGCATCTTTTTGAAACAGACGGATCTTTCGTTCATTTTTTGTGGAAATCCGGCTGGCGGTGACATTGGCAACGCAACCTGTCTCAAAAGTCAGGCGGGCATTGGCAATGTCGACATGATTTGAAATCACCGAAATTCCGGAAGCCTGAATGCTCTTGATATCGGACTTGACAAAATTCAGGATGATATCGATGTCGTGAATCATCAGATCCAGAACCACGCTGACATCGGTGCACCGGTCCTGATAGATGCTGAGCCGGTGGGATTCGATAAACATGGGTTTTTTGACAACCCCCTGCAAGGCGGTCACTGCCGGATTAAACCGCTCCAAATGTCCGACCTGGACAATCAGGCCGCGGGATTCGGAAAGACGAATCAGGTCATCGGCCTCTTCAAGGGATGTGGTAATGGGTTTTTCAATCAAGACATCGATGTCGTTTTCAAGAAAATCCCGGCTGACGGCAAAATGTTCCGGGGTCGGCACGGCAATGCTGACGGCATCCACTTTTCCGATGAGATCCCTGTGGTTGTAAAATGACTGTGTATTGAATCTTGAGGCAACCCCGTCAGCCTGGCTGCGCTGCGTATCCACGACGCCGACCAGATCCGCGTTTTCCATTCTGGCATATTTTTCAGCATGAAATTTACCCAGATACCCGACGCCTACAACTCCAAGCCGCAATTTATTCATATCCGATACCGATGTTAATCCTTGCTTTTGCCGCAGCGGGTGACGCCCCGCTGGGACGACTTGATAAAATCAATAAACTGAACAACTTCAGGAATCTGTTCCACTTCGGCACGGGCCCGTTCAATGGCTTCGTTCAAAGTCAGACCGATGCGAAAAATGATGCGGTAGGCTTTTTTTAAAGCAGACAGAGTGGCCGGGGTAAACCCCTGCCGCTTCAGCCCCACTGTGTTCAGGCTGTGCAGCGAGGCCCGATCGCCGGCGGCAATGACAAATGGCGGAACATCCTTGACAACGGCGGATGCGCCGCCGACAAAGGCGTAATCTCCGATTCGAACAAACTGGTGGATGGCGACAATTCCGCCGATGGTGGCGTAATTGCCGATGGTGATGTGACCGGCCAGGGTGGCGGCGTTTGCCAGTATCACCTTGCTTCCGGTGATGCAATCATGGGCGATGTGGCAATATGCCATGATAAAATTCTCTTCGCCCACTTCGGTGATTCCCCCGCCGGAAACCGTTCCGCGATTGATCGTAACAAATTCCCGGATGGTGGTCCCCTTGCCGATGGTCAGCAAGGTTTTCTCTCCTTCAAATTTAAGAGACTGCGGAATGGCGCCAATGGATGCAAACTGAAAAATGCGGCAGTTTTCGCCGATACTCGAATAGGGATCAATGACCACATGGGGGCCGATTTCGGTTCCGTCGCCGATACGGACATGATCGGCAACAACAGAATAGGCGCCAATCTTTACATCGGCGCCTATTTCAGCTTTCGGGCTGACAATTGCGGTAGGGTGAATCATTCAGGGTCTCCATAAGTAGCCATCAATTCGGCTTCTGCCGCCAATTTCTCGCCGACCGTGGCTGTTGCGGACAATTTAACGACATGGGATTTTTTGATGGCATTCGATCGCTTTTTTATAATTTTGACTTCCAGAATCAGTTGGTCTCCGGGAGTTACCGGAATGCGGAACCTGACGTTATCAAAACCCATGAAATAAACGGCGCTGGGTATTTTGTCCCGCGGCACATCCGACATGATCAGAACTCCGCCCGCCTGTCCCATCGCCTCTACGATCAATACGCCGGGCATCACCGGAGTGGCCGGAAAATGTCCGGTAAAATAGGGCTCGTTGATGGTAACATTTTTTATTGCCGTCAATTTTTCTCCCGGAACCATGTCGATGATACGATCGATCATCAGCATTGGGTACCGATGCGGCAAAAGCGCTAAAATCTCTGAGATATCAAGGCGATGCACGCTATTAAGTCTCCGTGTTATTTAATCTGGTTTCGATTTCATTCAGACGTTTTTCCATCTCAGTCAGTTTCTTTTTGATCTCGGGAAGCCGCGGAATGGTCCGTTGAACCCTGAGCCAAAGTTTGTGGGGCATTTCCGGTGATCCGGAAACAATAACGCCGTCCGGCACGGAACCGGCGATGCCGGACTGGGGTCCGATGGTCACGCCGTCTCCAATCTTGAGATGACCGGAGACGCCGACCTGGCCGGCCAGAATGCATTGTCTGCCAATGGTCGTACTTCCGGAAATGCCGACCTGTGCCACCAGAAGGGTGTTTTCTCCAACGATGACATTATGGGCGATGTGAACCAGATTATCGGTTTTTACGCCTTTTTGAATCCATGTCTTTCCGTATGTCGCCCGATCGATGGTGTTGCCGGCACCGATTTCGACATCATCGTCTATCTGTACGATTCCAAGGTGGGGGATTTTGTGGTAACTGCCTGAATCCGGTGTATACCCGAATCCGTCGCCGCCGATGACGGTACCGGCATGGATTTTCACCCGGCTGCCGATGCGGGTGTCGTTCAATATGGTGACGTTGGGGAAAATTTCCACATCGCTGCCGATGATCACATGATCACCTAGTACAACATGGGGATGAAGGGTGACCCGATCCCCGATCCTGACGTGGTCCTGAACAACCGCAAAAGGCGCAATGGCGACATCTTCCCCCATCTGGACATCCCGACCCACGTGGGCATTGGGACTGATCCCGGACCACAAAGGAACGGGCGGGTGAAATAAGCGGACCACATCGGAAAAAGCCGCCTGAGGGTTTTTGACCCGAATGACGCGCGCATCGGTATCCGAAGAATCGCGAGGAACCAGAATTGCGCCGGCACGGGTTTCAGAAAGCCGTTTCAGGAAGCGGCTGTTTCCCGCAAAGGTGATGTGACAACCATCGGCGGATTCAAACGGCGCGACCCCGGTAATGCTTTTGTTGCCGTCTCCCTCAAATTGGCCCTGAACTTGCGATGCAATCTGGGCAAGCGTCATTTCCATTTGAATCAACCTTATTTTTTCTTTTTTTCAGGTGCGGTCGTTGCGGATGTTTCATCCGGCCTTGGCGGCTGTGCATTGTAAGCCTGAATTACAGAATCGGTGATGTCAATGGATAAAGGGGCATAAACAACGCCGCCGGTCCGTTTTTCGACAATCAGCGTATAGCCTTCCTTTTTTCCGATTTCCTGAACCAGCTCTACCACTTCTTTTTGAATCTTGCCGATTATCCGATTTTCCAGTGCCTTGAAATCTTCCATGTATTTCTGCTGAAGGGCTTTAAAATCGCCGATCTTGATTCTCATTTCCCGCTGTTTTTCTTCCCGGACTTCCTTGCTCATGACCATGGATTCACGATCAATCTTTTTTTCAATTTCCTCGATCTCGGTGCCCCTGTCCTTGAGATCGGACTCCATCTGTTTTCCCTGTTTGTTGATCTCACCCTGAGCCGATTTGCCGGCGTTGGAAATTTCAAGGATTTTCTGGAAATCCACAACTCCGATTTTGGCAACATCCGCTGCGGATGATGTCCCTGTCAGAAAGAAAAAAGATAAAACTCCAACAGCCAGAATGTTCTTCGTTAAGTTCATTTTTTAAAACCCCTTTTTAGAAATATGGTGCTTGGTTATATGAAAGCAGTCAGTATTTGGTTTATCAGAACGCCTGGCCCATGGTGAATTCCAGGCGGCTTGAAGCCTCTCCGGGTTTCACATCCAGGACCCAGCCGTTTTCCAGCCGGATGGGTCCCATCGGAGAGTACCAGCGGATGCCGACCCCCGCGCTCTGACGCAAATTCCCCAGATCGATATCCTGGCCGTTATCGTAAAGGTTGCCGGTATCATAAAACGCAACGCCCATCAGACCGACATCCTTGATCAGGGGGAATATATATTCAACGTTGAACTGAACGAATTTATCGCCGCCGATATCATTGCCATATTGGTCTTTCGGGCTCAGCTCGTCCCAGGTAAATCCGCGCAGTGAATTGATTCCGCCAAGATAAAATCTTTGCCATGGCGGAAGCAACGCATCTTCGTGCTGCGAAACATAGCCGGCCTTGGCATGCAGAAAACCCACGGTGCTCCAGAAAAGCGGAAAATATCTGCCGGCCTCTCCAACATATTTGGTATAGCCGACATCTCCGCCAAGTCCGGCATATTCAACCGAAAGGGAGGCATTGGTACCTTCAGTCGGGTTGATAGCCTTATCTCTCGAGTCGTAGCGTATCGACGGGGTGATGCTGCTGGTGGTATGCTGCCCGACCATTGACTTCCAAAAATCGGAGGCTGTGGGATCGAAGGTCAGATCCGTCATGTCGCTGACGTCATATGCGTAGGAAAGATATAGACGGGTGTAGTCAAAGACCGGATATCCGAACCGAACGTCTCCGCCGACGCTGTTTACGTTGTAAGTCGTATAGTTTCGTATCTGATCATATATATCGAATCCGGCCGACAAGGGAATATCAAACAGCCAGGGTTCGGTAAATGACAGCACGTAGCGCTGGGTAACACTTCCAATCTGCGCCTTCAGTTGAAGTACTTCACCGAGTCCGAAAAGATTTCTCTGGGATATGGCGCCGACCACGAACAAATTCTCGATGCTGCTGTAGCCGCCGCCAAAACTGAAAGTGCCCGTCGGCTTTTCTTTGACGTCAATATCCAGAATCATTTTGTCGGGTTCGCTTCCTTTCGGGGTATTGACTTTGACATCTTCAAAATAGTCCAGCCGGTTCAGGTTTCTGATGCCGCGCTTTAATTTTTTGCCGCTGAATAATTCCTGTTCATAGAAATCGAGTTCACGGCGAATCACCTTGTCACGGGTTTTGGTATTGCCTGCGATCCGGATTTCTTCAAAATAAACAAGATTGCCTTTTGAAATCGTAAAGGTGATATTGACAAGCAGTTTCTCATTGTCCTGGTCAATATTGGGAACGACATCGGCATAAGCGTATCCATCATCCGAATAGAGATCGCCGATGACCGTGATGTCATCCCGCAGGACCTGCCTGCTGAAATATTCTTCCTTGGGGATTTTTATCAGTTTCATCATCTCTGCTTCAGGCTTGAGAAGATCTCCGGCAATCCGGACTGTCCCGACTTTGTATCGCTTTCCCTCATCGATCTTGATTGTGATATAAATCCAGTTATCCTTGAACTCGACGATGGGCTCTCCCACCTTGGCCTGAATGTATCCATTATTGCTATAGAAAGAAGTAAGCAGCTCAACGTCCTGGTTCAGATCTTCCGTTTTCAGATCGCCCGAGGATGTGATCCAGGACCAGAAGCCTTTTTCAGTGGTTTTCATTATTTTTTTCAGTTTTTTATCAGAATATGCCTGATTTCCCTCAAACCGAATCTCCTTGATCAGGACTTTTTTACCTTCATCAATGGCGAATTCAAGGTCTACCTGATTATTCTCCTGTTCCCTGAGGGTATAACTTACTTTGACGTTGTGGTAATTCTTCTCCTTGTACATGTCTTCGATGCGCTTGATATTGCTCTGTATTTTAAATGTATTCGCAATCGATCCCGGTTTGATGTCCAGGCTTTTCAGGATTTTTTCGTCATCAAAGATCAGGTTGCTCGGCTTGACGATGTCCTCTGTCTGCTCTTCTTTGAATGTTTTTCCCCCGATGTTCTGAGAGTCCTTGCCGCCCTTGATGTAGATATGGCGGATGGTGGGTTTTTCCTTGACGACAAAAATGATGATCTTACCTGCGGAACTGTCTTCGGATTCAACCCGAACATCGTCAAAATAGCCCATGGAGTAAATGGCTTTCAGGTCCTCGGATAATTTCTTGGGGAGAAATGTGTCACCCGGCTGCGTCTTTACAATACGTTTGACGGCGTCCTGTTCAATCCGCTTGTTGCCGGCAACTCGGATTTCCGCAATTTTATCCCGTTTGAAAAGCCTTGAACTGATGGCATCGGAAAGAGATTTAACGGCTGCAGGAAGATTTTCAACACCCTCGCCTTCGGAAAAAAATGATGCCTGCGGCTTGTCGGTGGCAACATCGACCATTCTGGCATCCAGGCTGAAATTCTGTCCCAGCCAGGTCAGGCTTCCCCAGATCACTACATCGGCACTTTTCTGGGAGCCAAGCTGGCGGACGGCTTCAACTGTCAATCCCTTTCCCGGTGCCGCGGATGCAGGCTCCGGCTTGACAATGGTGGCGCCGTCTCTTTCCATGTGGCGCTGGATAAGCTCAGGGACCTGATCCTTTAAATATTCCAGATTTTGCTGGGCGTGAATTTCAAACGGCAAGACCATTACCTGGATGCGTTCGGCACCAAAAACCATAACAGGAAAACCGCATAAGATTCCGATAATGATGTAACATAACCGTTTTAACATATTGACACCTCAGTTTGCTTCGACCAGGTTACCATCCGTGATGGTTACGCGCCTATCCATATAGGACGCCAGTTTCATATTGTGAGTAACAACCACTACGGTCATATTCATTTCACGATTTAATTCCATTAACAATTCATGAACCTGTTCACTGTTTTTCTGATCCAGATTCCCGGTGGGCTCATCGGCCAGAAGCAGCGGCGGTTTTAAAACCAATGCTCTGGCCAGTGCGACCCGCTGCTGCTCTCCCCCGGAAAGTTTTGTGACCTGTTGATGCAGCCTGCTCTTCAGGCCGACTCTCACGAGAATCCGTTCCGCAAGGTTTCTGGAAACAGGTTTGGTCAGTCCCTTGATGAGGCCGGGCATCATGACGTTTTCAATCGCGGTGAACTCCGGCAACAAATGATGAAACTGAAACACAAAACCAACAGATGAATTTCTGAAAATTGCCAGTTGGAAGGGACTCAGTTTGAAAATATTTTTCCCCTGGAACCATAAATTCCCGGAATCCGGTTGATCCAGAGTGCCCAGAATCTGAAGCAGGGTGGATTTGCCGATACCGGATGCCCCGACAATGGCCACGGTTTCTCCAGCGTTAAGCGTCAGATCCACCGCATTCAGTATATCAATCCGTGACCCGCTGCTGATAAAACTTTTTTTAAGGCATTTAGCCTGAACAAGGATTTTGCTATCCATCTCGCTTTGATCAATGCAGTCATATTCCCTGCTGTTTACCATAAATCAACCTAACCGGACGATTTCAGATATCTTTAAATAACGCTTTCGTATCATGCCGAATCCGGAAACCCATAGTATTTGGAATCTCTGCGCCTCCGTGACGATGGTCCTTTGCATGGGAACGGTTTCCCGAGTAGGTCGTCATCCATACCGGATCGCCTCTACCGGGTTAAGCCTGGAAGCCTGCCTGGCCGGGTACAGCGTTGCGATAAAACAGATGATCAGGGATGCGGCTGCAATCGAAACGACATCAAAGGTCTTCAAGAGAACCGGAAGTTTGGTAATATAGTAAACATCTCCGGGAAGTTCAATGAATTTATAATGCTCAAGGAGTTTGCACAATACAAAGCCTAGGCTGACACCCAGAGTGGTTCCGATAATGCCGATAGTCATCCCTTTAAATACAAAAATGCGCCGGATGCTTTGATCGGTTGCTCCCATAGCTTTTAATATAGCGATATCCTTTGTTTTTTCCATTACCATCATGATCAGGCTGCTGGCGATATTGAAGGCCGCTACCAGAATTATCAAGGCCAGAATAATAAACATGACGGTTTTTTCGAGCTTGAGGGCGGAAAAAAGGTTCCGGTTCATCTGCATCCAGTCTCTGCTCCAGTAAGGGAACCCCAGGTGGCTGGTTATCGTTTCGGATATCTGCCGGGCTTTATAAATATCATTCACCCGAACCTCGATGCCTGAAACGGCATCCTCCATGTGGAGAAATTTCTGCGCATCACTCAGATGGACATAGGCGATGGATCCGTCATATTCATACATGCCGGATTCAAACGATCCGACAACCTGAAATCGTTTCATCACGGGGATCAGGCCGGCAGGTGAAATCATGCCGCGCGGAGAAAGGATATTAATCATGTCACCCTTTGCCACGCCCAAATTCTTCATGAGTTCTTTTCCGAGGACAACTCCCGGGACATCCGTTGCGGACGGTTTTAAAGCGCTGTGCGGCGTCAGGGCTTTCAGGTCTACCTGACCGATAGAAGTGATGACCTTTCCGGCGGATTCCGGCACAATGCCCCTTAACACGGCGCCGGACATTGCCGATGCGGACCGGACCATGATTTGAGATAAAATGAAAGGGGTGGATGCTTTCACGCCTTCGATGCCATTGATCCAGTCGCTTACCTTGGCATAATCCGTAAAGCCGCCGCCATGGCGCATCACCACAATATGGGATTCCACGCTCAGAATGCGAGACTTCAAATCCGACTCGAATCCGGCCATCACGGCAATGACGATGATAAGCGCCATAACACCGACCGTTACGCCGGCAATGGACAGCAGGGTTATCAGAGAGATAAATGCCTCTCTTTGCTTGGCTCGCAGATAGCGGGCGCCGATAAATAATTCAAACTGCATCATGGTAATTCACATTGTGGGTTTAATTAGGTTCGGAAGCGGTCTTTGTCAGGGGTTTCATGTGCGGAAAAAGGATAACCTCCCGTATGGATACCGAGTCCGTCAGCAGCATGGCCAGCCTGTCGATGCCGATCCCTTCGCCTGCAGTCGGTGGAAGGCCATACTCCAATGCTTCGATGTAGTCGCTGTCCATGCAGTGAGCTTCCGCATCTCCAGCGTCTCTGTCCGCGACCTGCTGTAAAAACCGGTCTTTCTGGTCCTGCGGGTCGTTCAGTTCGGAGAAGCCGTTGGCGATTTCGTAGCCGGCGATAAACAGCTCGAAACGATCCGTGATCAGGGGGTTGATATCGTTTTTTCGGGAAAGCGGGGAAACTTCAACCGGATATCCGGTGATAAATGTGGGCTGAATCAGATGCGGTTCCACCAGGGTGTCAAAGAGCTTGGTGACAATTTTCCCAAGGCGGTTTTTATGGGCAATGGGTATTCCCCGGGAGGCGGCAAAGTCAAGCAGCCCTTGCCTGTCATTCAGCATCTCCGGATCAATTCCGGCGATTTCGGAAAGGGCGGATGCCAGGGTCATGCGCTGCCATTTTCCGGACATCTCAATGGTGTTTCCCTGGTAAATGATCTGTGTTGACCCGGTAACCATGGATGTGATTTCGGAAAACATGCGTTCTGTCAGATCCATCAGATCTTCGTAAGTCGCATATGCCTGATAAAACTCCAGCATGGTGAATTCAGGGTTATGACGGGTCGAAACCCCTTCGTTTCGAAAATTCCGGTTGATTTCAAAAACCCGTTCGTAACCGCCCACCACCAGTCGCTTGAGATAAAGCTCCGGCGCAATTCTTAAAAAAAGATCGATGTTCAGGGCATTGTGAAAGGTGACAAACGGGGTGGCTTCGGCGCCTCCGGCAAGGGTCTGCATCATGGGCGTTTCAACTTCCAGAAAATCGCGATCCAGCAAAAAAGCCCGGATCGCCTGAATCATCCGGCTGCGTTTGATGAAGATATCGCGAACGTCGGCGTTCATGATCAAATCGATATAGCGCTGTCGATAGCGTTTTTCAGGGTCTTTGAGTCCATGAAATTTTTCGGGCAGCGGCCTTGTGGCCTTGCAGAGCAGACGGATTTCGGTAACCAGAAGGGTCCATTCCCGAGTCTTGGTCTGGAACAGGCCCCCTTTCAGACCTACAAAATCGCCGACGTCAAGTTGCTTGAAAAGCTCGTAGGCGCCGTCCCCGACGCTGTCCTTTTTGATATAAGCCTGAAGCTGTCCGGTCCGGTCCCGGAATCGGATAAACGTGGATTTTCCAAACCGGTTGATTGCCATCATCCTGCCCGCGACCATAAACACTGGTGTTTCCAAGGTAATGGTTTCCGGGTGACTTTCGATTTGAAACAATATATCTCGAATTGTATGCGCTGCTTTGAAATCGTTTGGGAAAAGCTGTACATTCCTGGCTTTCAGCTCGGCCAGTTTTTCTTTTCGCTTGTCGATAACATCACTTGTTTTTTCATTGTCCATTGATGATGATCTCTTTGTCGAAACGCTGTTGAAAACTTCAGGAAATACCGGCAAGAAAGTGCAGGGTCGATGCCGAAATTCCCCGGAGTCGAGTGTTTAATCCGGAACAGCTAACCTATTTCCCGGGTTTTGTCAATTTGATAAGAACTATCTTTTTCGTGGCGGTGAGTATATGAAGAAGGATCTTGTGTGTCAAGAGGGTATTGACCACAAAATATGGTGTGTGTTGCAGATTCTTGTGCGGGAGATGTGTCGAGCGGGATGGGGCATTTTTTTTTCGGCGCTGGGCGTCGATGACAGCATGGTGTTTTTACAGTAGGCGCAGGCGAGGAGAAAGGAACAAAACCGCTTTTGGTAGGGAATGCCGTCATCCCGGCAAGGCGGTTCTTAATGTCTTCCGAGCGCGGAATTGGCGAATTCCAGCAGGATTAGAGGAACGCCTTCAAAATATCGTATCCATGGTTGAGGATCCTGTCATCCCAGATAGTGATTAAGACTGTTATTGGTTATTTTTTCAGATTCCAGGGCCGGTCTCCATCCACCCAGCCAGTTGTTCACCACATGGTTGATGATCCCGTGGTGGTATTCCGGGCGGGTATCATGGCGCCAGTAGCCCGCCGCAGCCTTCAGACCCAATGTGCTGCCTGCCAATATATGCCGGGAGCAGCGGGGCATCAGGACGATGTGCTGAAACTCCTTGAGGATCTCCACCATTGCGGTAATGCCGACGGTCTGGTGGCGGCAGGATAGGGGTTGTCAGAATTGTTGACCGGTTTTCTGTTCGGAAGCACCCTTGCTCACCCCTGACAGAAAAACCTTGGTCCGAGAACCCGGCTTAGGTTTCCCGGTCTTGGCGGGAATCCGAGATGCCCCTGCAGCCAATTTCATAAAGTCTCCACGCTTCATGTGCGTCTTTCCTCAGTGTTTGTTTGAGCCAAACATGCCTGATTCTCCGGATACAGCCGAATGCGGTTTGTTTCCTATGTAAGCATCAGAGTTTCCGGTTTAAGCTATCAAAATCAAAACTCATGGAAAAGGCCATGTATGCGCCGACCGCCGTGAAGACTGGCCGCCTGCAGCCTGCGGACTGTGGCGGCAATGTCCGCAGCCCCGAGGATCTCGGTGACCATGCAGATTGTTCTTGCCCCGTGGCAAATGACCTGATTCAGATTATGCTCTTTGATGCCGCCGATGGCGACAAAGGGAATGGGGCAGGTGCGTACGACATGATCAATATATTCGAGTCCCACCGGCGCGCAGACATCATCCTTGGTGGCAGTGTTGAAAATGGGGCCGACACCGATATAATCCGCTCCGGCGGGAACGGCGGCGGCAGCCTGTTCGGGGCTGTGGGTTGACAGGCCGATGATCTTGCCGGGTCCGATCAACCCGCGGACCGTTTCCACCGGGAAGTCGTCCTGGCCGACATGGACACCGTCGGCATCGACCATCTGGGCGATATCGACGTAATCGTTGATGATCAACAGAACGCCCGCCTCACGGGTGAGTTGACGGATCCGGCGGCATTCATCCAGCATGCCGGAAAAACTTTTTGCGGGCCGTTTCTCCCGGTATTGGATGATCCGGATGCCGCCCGCAATCATGGCCCGAACCACATCGACATTGGTGCGGCCTGCGGAAAACTTCTCGGCGGTGATCCCGTAGACTCCGTCTGGAAGCACGGGGCTGAGCTGGTCGGGATCAGTCATAATACCCTTCTTTCCTGAGAATGACACCGGTCATGATGCTCGCCACGGCGGACACCTTGTGGGCATGGAGCTTTGCTTGGGCGCAGTCGGTGACAAAATCGCCGATAGATGTTCATACAATCGCATCCCAGTCCTTGAAAACCGGCTGGTAGCCGCCGGCAACGATCGCTGCCGCCACTTCGTCAACATTCCGGGTGTCGGTAATCTCGAATTGCGGACTTTGTTGCATCTTGACCTCCGCGTACCCGCCGACCCCGGTACAGGACCCGGCCGAATAGCGTGTGGCACCCAGGTAAAGGAGGCGATCTCTGAACCGGGCGTTTTCCCGGGTGGAAATGGTTATCCCGGCTTTTGGCGAAAACAGGCGCAGGGCGGTCATGAACTGTACAAAGGATTTATCATCGATCCGGTAATCGGGCTTAAAACTGCCTTCGGTATCGTTAAAGCGCGGCAGGGAAATCGACACCTCGGTTTCAAGGTACCGGTTTTCCAGGTAACGTCCGTGAAGGCCGGTATGAAATATTTCACGACGCGGTTCACTCAGCCCTAACAGCGCTCCGATATTGATCATGCGAAATCCCGCCCGCGCGCCCCGTTCCGGGGCATCCAGCCGGTAGCGGTAATCCGTTTTCCTGCCGGCAAGGTGCACCCGGCGATACACTTCCGGATCATAGGTTTCCTGGAAAAGGGTCATGCCGTCCACTCCGGCCTGCCGCAGGCCTCGGTAATCGGCTTCATCCATGGGAAAAATCTCGATTGAAACCGAAGCGAAATGTCTTTTGAGACATTCAGATGCCTGAATCAAATATTCCGTGGGCGTGTGGAAGGGAGATTCGCCGGTAAGAAATAGGATATGCCGCATGCCGGTTAGGGCAATGGCCCGGGCCTCCGCCTCAATTTCCCGCAGACTGAGTGTTCTCCGGATAATGTCGTTTTTACGGTTGAAACCACAGTAGGCGCACTGGTTGGAGCAGTGGCTGGATAGATAAAGCGGGATGAAAAGCTGAATGGTTTTTCCGAAGTACTGGATCGTTAGCCGATGCGCCTTTTGTGCCATTTGCTCAAGATACTCGGCCGCTTTGGGGCTGAGCAGGTTAAGAAAATCGACGGGGCCGAGCTTGTCTTTGGCAAGGCTTCGTTCAACCGCATCTCCGCTGACACCTTCAAAAAACCGGGGAAAATCGAAATTTCCGTACTGTTCGACATGCGCATAAAAGGACATGACTGAAAATCCATTGTGAGAAGGCTCCGGATGCCGGAATGTTAATGGAGAAACCCTGTCAGCGGGGATGAGGCACTGGCCCCGGCCGATGGTTCGGCAAGTTCGGCCAAAAAGGCGATCCTGCCTGCCTTGACTGCCAAATCAAAAGCCCTTCCCATGGCTTCCGGATCACTGGCCGTGGCGATTGCCGTGTTGACGAGCACCGCATCGGCCCCCATTTCCATGGCTGCGGCCGCCTGAGAAGGACGACCGATACCGGCATCGACAATCACCGGGACCCTGCAGTTTTCGATCAGGATGGCAATCAGAGACATGGTTTCCAGGCCGCGATTGGAGCCGATGGGCGCGCCAAGCGGCATGACCGCCGCAGCCCCCGCGGATTCCAGTCGTTTGGCCAGCGGTAGATCCGGAAGGACATAGGGCAGAACGATAAACCCCTCCCTGGCAAGGATCTCGGTGGCCTTAAGTGTTTCGATATTATCGGGCATCAGATATTTCATATCGGTGATCACCTCGATCTTGATGAAATCACCACACCCCGCTTCACGGGCGATCCGGGCAATCCGTACCGCCTGTTCGGCATTCCGGGCGCCCGATGTATTGGGCAGAAGTGTCACTCCCCTGGGGATATAGTCAAGGATGTTTTCCGAGCGGGCCGTGGTGTCGATCCGCCGCAGGGCAACGGTGATCATCTCGGAACCGCTGGCTTTCAGCATCCCGGGAATCAGGGTATTGGCAGCGAACTTGCCGGTGCCGGTAAAAAGCCGATTCGTAAAGGTTACATGCCCCAGTTGCAGCGGGCCATTTTCCATATTTCAGCCCCCTCCCACAAAACTGAGCAGCTCGATCGCATCGTTTTCCTTGAGCCGGATCGCCTGCCACTGTTCGTGTTTGACAATCAGGTGATTCAACTCCACCACCAGCCCGTCGGTGAGTAGTCCCTTGCGCGCCACCAGCTCGGCGATACTGCAGGGCGGGCCGGTTTCCCGTTTCCCGTTGACGATAATATCCATGACAATTATCCCGAATAAAAAAAGCCGCTTGTCCTTGAGGGAAGGGGCAAGCGGCTCGGCGGCCGGAAGACTGGACAAGCAATCCAGAATTTTTCGTCTTGTCCGCTTCCCTTCGCCGGTATTACCCGGATCAGGTTCATAGGGTTGGATTGGTTCCTCTCAGCAGAGATTGCACCCCTAGCGACAGCCCTGTCTTTAGATGAGACAGCGGCATTTGTCAACCACCTTGATGGGAAAAGGGAAAAATACGGATGAATTGGTCGAAAGGAAAATATGGAAGACGGCTCAGGCACCGACGGATGTTATCGAGAAGTATCGGCTGCTTTTGTTCTTGACATCGCGATGCGTCGGGCTTAAGCATTTTTTGAAGCTGGCGGCGGGCCGGATGCGGCCGGTCAATGAGCAAAACCAAATCATGCAAAGGGGACCAGAGGCCATGATAACTATTCAAACCCATCGGGGAATCAACCGGGAATGTTTCGGAACGCCGGTTCACCTGGAAGAAGGCGCCAGCCGGGTGGAACTTCTGACGAACCACTTCATGGCCGTGGATGAAACAGGCCTCGTTCACGGGGGATATATTTTCGGTCTGGCGGATTACGCTGCCATGATCGCGGTGAATCACCCGAATGTGGTTCTGGGGGCATCGGATGCGAAGTTTTTAAAGCCCGTCAGGGCAGGGGAGGTGGTTATTGCCACGGCAACTGCCGAGGCTCTGCAGGGTAAAAAACAAATTGTTTCGGTGGCCGTGACGCGAAATAATGAGCTTGTTTTCTCCGGCAGTTTTACCTGCTTTGTTCTGGACAGGCATGTGCTGGCATAGGCTCGCAAGAAGGAATCGGCGATGGCCGGTGCATCTTTAATAAAAATCGACGTTACCGGAAATTCCCCATATTTTGTCAGCATTCCGGACAGTGTGGCCGTTCTCCTGGCCGATATCGAGGCACGGGAAACACCGGATCCGGAACGGGTGAAGCGTGCCCGCCGATTGATGATAGATGCAAAGATCGGAAAAGGGGAAAAACGATTATAATACTCAAACCAACTTCTCAAGCCTTGATGATCTGTTGATGCTGAGAAGACCGCATTGTCGTTTAAGTCTCAGTCCCAGATGCTTTGAATCAAGCATCTTTCTGCGCGAATCAGTCCTTTTGACAAAAAACCCTTTTCCACCTTCAACTGCCCGATATGACGTGAACCAGTTATGAAAAATGAAAGTGGTTGATTTAAAATTTCATTCGGGATAAAAAACAGAAAAGGTATCAGGGAACACAACCGGAATGATTTATCTTTGTCCTGTTTTTTTGGGTGGATACTTTTTACCCAATAGCCTTAAACGCTGTAAAGAATGCGCTCAGAATAAAAAATGGGTAACAGCAATCAGCCATAACCCATTGAATTTACTGGCGCGCCTGACAGGATTCGAACCTGTGACCTACGGATTAGAAGTCCGTTGCTCTATCCAGCTGAGCTACAGGCGCAATG
>JBBIPX010000029.1:14221-30749 GCA_037442625.1 Desulfobacteraceae bacterium | reverse complement strand
TGCTGTCATGCCAGGGAAGGGAGGTCAGCCAGTCCAGATAAGTGGATGCCACGGTGTATTCCGCGGACGACGGGTGCATGCGGGACAGGCGGCTCAGCTCCCGCTGCGCCTCTTTTTCGGCTTCTTCCGGCAGATTTTTATCCGCAATTTTCTTGCGGTAATCATCCACCTCGACCGACGGTTCGTCTTTTTCGCCCAGTTCATCCCGGATCGCCTTCAACTGCTGACGCAGGTAATACTCGCGCTGGCTTTTATCAATGTCTCCCTTGACCTGGGTCTGAATCTTGTTGCCGAGCTCCAGGATTTCCAGTTGATGATTGGCCATCCGCGTCACTTCTTTCAGCCGCTCATTGATATCGACCAATTCCAGAATTTTCTGTTTTTCGTCCGGAGTGGAATTGATGGTGGATGCGATCATATCGGCCAGCGTGCCGGGATCGGCAATGGACTTGGCCATGGATCCGATTTCAGGCGGCAGCCCCGGAGAAAGCTCGGCAATCCGGGCAAAGAGATTGACGATATTGGCCATCAGGGCTTCGGTTTCCGTATCCTTGGTCTCGGATTCGGGAATCATCTCGACCCTGGCCTGAAGATAGGGCTTGGTGTCCATGAATTCCAGGATCTTGAAGCGGCTGAGTCCCTGAACCAGGAGCTGAGCGCGGTTGTCCTGGGTTTTGGCCATTTTGAGAATCAGGGCGCTGGTGCCGATCGCATACAGGTCTTCTTCGGGGCTTGCGCTCTCCTTGGCGATTTTTTTGGACACCACCAGTCCGATCAGGCGGTCACTGGCCATGGCCTCGTCCACCAGCTTGACCGATTCTCCCTGCATGACCACAAGGGGCAAGACCATTTTGGGAAAGAGGGCGGCGTCAAATAGCGGCAGGATGGGAAGAAGCTCCAGTTTGGTGTCCGCAATGGTTTCCGCAGGCGGTTGCTGTTCTGGCATGGGTACCTCCACAGGAAATTCTGAAAATGATGACTGAATATGATTCTTTGCGGCTTCAAATCCGCATGTCGACTTTCAAACGGTTTTAAGGCCGAGCCAAACGAAATCGGCCGGGACCTTCCGGGAGCTATTGATCGGATATGGGAATCTTGTGAACAATATCGGTCGGAAGCTTTGCCATCCGGATCTGAAGAAAGCCGTTCAAATAGGCCGCGCTGACAATTTCAGGGTCGATCGGTGACGGCAGAAAGAGGATGCGCTCGAAACAGCCGTACTGGATTTCGGCAAGCCGGTAAGTGGCGGTTTGACTAAGGGGCGTTTCCGTCCGTTTCCCGTGAATCCGAACCGCCTTGCGGCTGATCTCCACTTCAAGATTCTCTTTGTCCACACCGGCGATTTCGGCCCGGACGATGATTTCTTCATGCGTTTCGCAGATATCCATCTGGGGATTCCAGGCGCGATTACACAGCGTGAAAATCGGGTTTACGGATCGGAACATGTCCTCGATGGATTTTTCAAAACTGGAGTTTACCGCGTCAAAATCACTTCCGAATTTAATTTTGATATATTCCATTTTCGGCTCCTGCAGTGTCGGTCGGTTAACTTCCTGAATACGATTTCAATTTGTTGAAATCTAACACTGAAACAGCCGTTTGTAAAGACAGGTTTTTGTTGACAGGCGACATTCATTTTTCTATAGCCATCATCTATGATATCACGATCTGAAACCGCGGAGACCCGACATGAAGCTGACCGACATTTGCCCTGCTGAAAAATGGATGGCCCTTGAAAAGGACATCCACGAAAAATCCGGACTGGATGCCAATGTATTCAATCCGGAAGGCATCCGCATCACGCAATACAAAAAATGGGTGAATCGGCTCTGCCCCGCCATCAAGGCCATTGATAAAGGCCAGAGTTATATCTGCGCCGTTGCCCACATGAACATAGCCGCTCAGGCCATGCAAACCCGCAAACCGGCGATTGAAGAATGCGATGCGGGACTCATCAAGCTGGTTGTTCCCATATTTGTCGGAGACGAATTTGCGGGCGCTGTCGGGGCCTGCGGCCTGCTTGCGGAAGACGGCGAAGTGGATGCATTTCTGATCAACAAAACGACTGAAATGGCCGAAGATGTCATTGAAGGGCTTTCAGAAGGCATTGGAACCATTTCGCGGCAAAAGGCTCAGGCTCTGGCCGGATACATTCAGCAGGAGCTTCAAAAAATGCTTTCGCCCGGGGAGAGTTAAATCGTGAATCCATCCATGAAACAGACACTGGTGGTCGGGGGCGGCATTTCAGGGCTGAGCGCGGCCGTTGAACTGGCCAAGCTGGGCATGGCCGTTGTTCTGGTCGAAAACTCGGGCGCTCTGGGCGGCCATGCGGCGCAGCTTTCTTGCAAGGCGGCGGAGCGCTGCGTGGCCTGCGGCGCCTGCATGGTGGCGGAAAAGATCCAGCAGGCAACCCGTGAGGCCGGCATCCGGATACTTCTGAATACCGGCATCGTTCGGATCGAGCGAAAAGAGCGCTTCGAGATCACGCTCAAACAGGAAAGCGGCACGCAGCGCATCGAAGCGGATGCCGTCCTGATGGCATCCGGATTTTCGCCCTATGATCCTTCCGGCAAACCTTACGGATACGGGCGGTTTGAAAATGTCCTGACAAGCCTTGAACTTGACCGGATGCTGCGGCAAAGCGGCTCGGTGAAGCGGCCATCCGATGCGGCATTGCCCGCAAGCATGGCCTTTATCCAGTGCGTGGGAAGCAGGGACGCCGGCATCGGTCATCTCTGGTGCTCGAAAATTTGCTGCGGCGCGGCGCTTCGAATGGCAAGATGCATTCAAAACCGCCGGCCGGGAACGCAAGCCGCTTTTTTTTATATCGATGTCCAGAATTTCGGAAAGAATTTTCAAGCCTATTATGCCGATACCCGGCAGCAGGTCCGGATGATCCGCGCCATTCCGGCCGATGTGCTCAAAACCGCGGACGACCGGCTGAAGCTGTCGTATTTTGACCCGGACACGCAGGCATATGAGGAAGCCGTCTTTGACATGGTGATCCTTTCCGTCGGGCTGATGCCTTCCGAATCCACCCGGAACCTGGCCGCCATGCTGAACATCGAGACGGACGGCATCGATTACGCCCGGAAATCGCCCGTCCTGCTTCCGGATGGGGTTTTTGCCGCCGGAGCGGCCCTTGAGCCCATGAGCATCGCCGAATCGGTCCTGAGCGCCGGCAAAGCCGCCGGCGATATTTTTCTCTATCTGGAAACCGCACCGCGGATATAAGGAGCGCATTTGAAAGAACGAACCCTTATTATCGGAAACGGGCCGATGGCTTCGGGTATAGCCAGGGCGCTGCTGTCCGCAGAAAAACCGATCCTTGTGGCAACTCCGGATACGGCAGCCTTCCCGGATCTGGCGGATCCCTCCCCGCTTTTTGAAGTCCGGACGCAAACGCGCATCTGCCGCTGCACGGGTACGGCGGGAGATTTCCAGGTGGTTCTCGGGCACCCGGACGGCAGCAGCAGTCCGCAGGACTTTGCCCACATCGTCATTGCCGAGGAAGGCGTTAAAAGCCCCCTGTTTTCCCTTTACGGTCTGAGCGCCTGCCAAGCGGTGATGTCCCTGTCCCAGGCAGACGGGCGCCTTTTCTCCCCGCCTTCGTCCGATGTTCCGGCGTCCGATGTTCCGGCCCCCGATTTGCCGGAGCCCGGTCAGACCGCGGCATTCATCGTCGGCCTTGCCGCCGAGAGCCATCCGCATGTGCTTGAAACCGCCATGGAAACCTGCCTGAAGCTTCAGAGGGAGTCGGGGCTGAAAACCGTGATTTTGACGCGGAACCTCAAGGTCGGCGCGCCGGGCATGGAAGCGTTGTACCACAAAACGCGGGATGCCGGCGTGGTCTATGTCAAGTTTTCGGATGCACTGCCGACCTTTCACCAGGATCCCGGCGGAAAGGTCCGGATCGCCTTTGTGGACGACGTCACGCGGCTGCCGTTCACCCTTGACGCGGACGTGACGGTCGTGGACGAAGCATCCGCACCTTCGCCCCGCTTGAAGGACCTGTCCCGGATCCTTTGCCTGGACGCGGATTCAGCCGGGTACATCCAGTCGGACAATGTCCACCGGCTAAGCGTTCTCACCAACCGGAAGGGCATTCTGGCCGCCGGCGCATCGCGGGGCGCGCTGCCGCCGTCGGACTGGAAGGCGGAAATCGCCGAGACCGCCCTTGCCGTTCTTTCCCTGATCAAGGGAGCGCCGGCAGCCCCGGAAAATAAGGCCCGGATCGATGCCGGCGCCTGCGTCCGGTGTCTGACCTGTTTCAGACTCTGCCCCTACCATGCCATTACGCTGAACACGCGGCCGGTCGTTGCGGCGGATGCCTGCGAGCGCTGCGGCATCTGCGCCGCGGAATGCCCCGCCGAGGCAATCACCATCGATGATCTGAACGTCCGGGCATTCTCGGAGCGCCTTTTGCCGATTCCCCGCGGGGGCAACGGCGCCGCATTCACCCCGTTTCTGGTCGCCTTTTGCTGCAGCCGGTCCGCGGGCCGCGCAAAAGCGCAGGCCGCCCTCTCCGGGCTGCGCCTTCCGGAGCGGCTCTCCGTCATTGAGGTGCCGTGTTCGGGCGCCGTAGCCCTGGAGCATCTCATGGCGGCTTTTCAGAATCGGGCGGACGGCGTTCTGGTGTTCACCTGCCATGAAGGCAACTGCCATTCGGAGCGGGGGAACATTCTTGCCGCGCGCCGCGCGGTGCATTTAAAGCAGGTTCTTAAAGAAATCGGCATTGACCCGAACCGGCTGCTTCTGAAAACCCTGGCGTCCAACATGGCCGCCGAATTTGCCGAAGCCGCCGGTCAATTTGAAAAACAGATCGCCGAAGCCGGGCCCCTGGCCCGGTAACCCGGACAAGAGAAATCATCCTATGACGACATCCGACCCAATTGCCATGAATCGCCTGAATCACGGCCTGTTCAAGAGCTGGCCCTGTGAACAGGACCATTGTCTGACCTGCGCCCTGTGCTCCGGCTCCTGTCCGGTTTCGGGCATCGACGGGTTTGATCCCCGGAAAATCGTTCGCATGGTTTCGCTGGGCATGCAAAGCCGACTGGTTGAATCCAGGTGGCCCTGGATCTGCACGATGTGCGGAAAATGCGAGCATGTCTGTCCCATGGGGATTCACATACCGGATCTGATGCGGCAAATCCGCTCCCTCAGGGACCGGGACAAGGTGCCGGGCATCCTGCACAAGGGGCTGGAGGCCGCCCTGAAAACCGGCAACAACCTGGGTCTTCCCACGGAAGACTTTGTCTTCATTCTGGAGGACGTGGCCGAAGAAATCGCACAGGAACCCGGATTCGAAGGCTTTACCGTCCCGATCGACAAGCAGGGGGCCAATATCCTGACCACCATTCACAACAAGCTGGTCAATACCCATACCGAGGACATCAAGCACTGGTGGAAAATTTTTTATGCCGCGGGCGAAGACTGGACCATCCCCTCCGAGAACTGGGAAGGGACCAACTGGGGCCTTTTCACCGGAGATGATCCGATCATGAAAGTCATGGTCGGCCGGATTGTCGAAAACATGACCCGGCTGAAGGCCAAAAACCTCATGTGGCCGGAATGAGGACATGCCTATCTTGCGACCAGGTCTGGTCTTGAAAAATGGTACCCCGAAGCCCTGAAATCCTTCGGCACTTACACGGTGTTCGATCTGCTGATGACTTACATCCGGGAGGGAAGAATCCGCCTGGACAAATCCAGGTTCAGCGGCGTGCTGGCAACCTACCACGATCCCTGCAACTACGGCCGGAAGGCCGAGCGGATTTTCGGGCATGGATATTTTGACGAGCCCCGGTGGATCCTTGGCCAGTGCATGGAAAACTGGGTGGAGCTGTATCCAACCCGAAGCGGCCAGTACTGCTGCGGCGGGGGCGGCGGAGCGCTGACGACCGGATACAATGCCGAACGGATTTTTTACGGCAGGAAAAAAATGGAGCAGATTCAGGCAACCGGCGCATCCATGGTGGTGGTGCCCTGCCACAGTTGCCACGGCCAGTTGAATGCCATCAAGGCCGAGTACGGCATGGAGGATCTTGTGGTGAAATACCTCTGGGAGCTTGTGGCGGATTGCCTGATAATTGGATAACTGGGGTGTGAATCTACTTGGGATCGCCGGGGCCGATGCCCGCCGCTTCCGCAATTTCATCCTCGCCCGTTTCAGGCAATGCAAAGGGTAATAAACTCAATCTACACCGTCCTTTTCTTAAAGCTCAAAGACAAAAGCATACCCACGGACTCCTTTCTTCGCCCAATCTTCAATCTTGTCATCCGATTTTAAGAACATTGTCAAGCAGCGGGGAGGTAGGTGAGGCAAAAGGATTTACCACTGTAACGCCCCGCCAGATGAAACCATTTTGCAAATCTTCACTCAAAAGCAGACGGCAGTGGTTTTCCGCCGCCACGGCCATGATTAACGCATCCCAAACTTGAAACCGGTGATCAACCGCCAGATCCATTGCAGCCTGAAATGCCGACCAGGATGAATCCCCAATGATAAAACTATCTGCCCAAGCCATAATCGCCATGCGTGAAAGCCCTGGCTCCCGGTTTGCCTTTCCGGTAAGAACCCGAAACAGTTCTCCCAAGGTTTGTGCTGGAAGCATGACCAGATTCTCCGGCAATTGTTCGATCAGCCGGATGGCCTGTTCACAGCGGAACGCATCTCCAACCCCCTCGGCATAGGCTAATATATTCGTATCCAGCGCCACAAGCATTTATGTGTCACCATACAGTTCATCGCGGGTCCAGTTTCGAAATCCGGTCACACTCTGGGATTTCAAGCGGGACAAAAGATTTTTTTTCATTTCATTTTTTGGCAGCGCACCCGAATTCACGGAAATGATTCTTGCCACAGGTGTCCCCCTTGACAGAATCATAATTTCCTCACCATCTTGCACTTCTCGCAATAAAGTGGAAAAACCGCGATTGGCATTGGCGGCCGTAATGGTTTTCATAATCGCCTCCGAAATAAGTAGGTTTAGACACTACTTTAAGTCCTCTGTTCCCCAGTGTCAAGCCTGTTTTTGCTCAAGAAACGAGTTGGTTCCAAATAACAGTTCGGTTTTTCGGATTGCCTCGCTTCCGATGAGCGTGTGAGGTTTGATTTCAGAAAACTCCCCGTCCGTCAGCTTCCCGGACTTTAACTATGTGGCATCCGGGATACCCGCCTTTCCAATGTCATGCGGCGGGGCGGACTGGCTGAGCATATCGATCGTTTCTGGTGTGAGTGCTTCGGGATATGCCCGGATAAGTTCTTTGGCCAGACACGCGACATAGCGCCGGACCCGCTGAATGTGCTTGCCGGTTTCATTGTCGCGGCATTCGGCCAGAATCGCCATGCCGGCAATCGTCGCTTCCTTTGTCCGTTCCAATTCAAGGGTGCGCTGTTTCACCAAATCATCCAGACTGTCCCGATGCGTTTTTAGTGTCAGATGATTGCGAACCCGGGTCTTGACCAGTTCCGGACTGAAAGGTTTGGAAATGGAGCCTATGGCGCCAATGGCCAGCCCTTTTCCCTCATCGCAGGTCTCGGACAGGCAGGTGAGAAAATGACGGGAACGTATGGAGAAGTTTCCAATACGGTGTTGTGCAAGGTTTCCTGGAGCTATGCTGCCTGATCGAACTGGGGCGTTACAGCAATCAGCTATCACTTTCGTAAACCAGCCGGCCGCCGCAGATGGTCAGCTCTACGCGACTGGTAAGAATCTCTCGGGGGGGTATACGGTAAATATCACGATCCAGCACTATGAAATCAGCGAGTTTTCCGGGGGTGATGCTTCCCAGCTCATGACCTCGGCCGCTTATCAGGGCCGGGCCGAGTGGATCACCCATACAAAACAGCGATGAGCCCTATTGTTTTTTCAGCCTTTCGATGACCGAATCCGTTAACTCGTGGTCGTGTTCCTTGAAAAAAGGAATGAGTTCGGCGGCGACATCCTTGAGCGACTTGATTTTCTTTTCCCGCATCACACCCTGAATTTTCTCGACACCCATTTCAATGAGCCTCAGGCCTTCAGCGATATTGACGACATCCTGTTTTCCCAAATTTTCCATTAAAGCCTCCTTGCGAGCTGCGGCCATCCGGGCCGATCACCGATAATATTCTTGAATTGTATCATCAGGTTATGTCTTTTAATGCAACTGCCGCCCGTCCTGGCTTTTAATGTATACGGGGGATTTAAATATTGCAATGAAAATCCGCCTTTGTTATTTTGAGGCAGCGGACGCCGCTTTCATATCAATTTCAAACTTGCAGGATGCGCTCATGAAACATAATGCTTTTTCCGCCTTGAAAACAAGCTGGCGCCGCTGCATCGACTGGATTCTCCAAGGCAACCGCCCGTATTTTTCCTGCTATCTGCCCCGGCGGATCAGCTTTGTCATCAGCGGATTTTTAAAGCAGTTTTATTCCGGAATCAAGATTCAGGAAGACCAGATCAAATCCCTCCGGCAGCTTCCGGAAGACGCCGTCATTGTCTATGTTCACAAAACAAGAAGCTATTTTGAGTGGCTGTTCTATTACACCCGCTTTCAGCAGTTGAATCTGAAAGCGCCTGAAATCGGATGCGATTACCGGATATTTTTCTGGCAGCCCCTGATGCGCCTGATCCGCATTGTCACTTACCATCTGGATTATTTTTTTCGCCATTTCGCCCTGCCCGGCCCCTATGCCTCCGGCTATATTCAGTCGGAGCTGGCCGCCGGCACAACCGCGCTGGTCTCGCTGGTTGCGGAGAACGGGTTTTACCAAAGATTCGTCAAATCCAGGACGGATCCGCTCCGGCATCTTGTCGAGATTCAGCAGACCCTGGAAAAGCCGATAGTGATCGTCCCCCTGGTCATGTTTTTCAGCAAGTTTCCGGACAGATCGACATCGAACCTTCTGGACATGATGTTCGGCACGGAAATCAATCCCGGCAGAATCCGGCGGCTGGTGACCTTGTTCAAGAATCCGGGAAAACTCTTTGTCGAAGTGTCCGAGCCGCTCGATCTGAAGGCGTTTATCAGCCGGAACGACCATTACGGAAAGCCTGCGGATGTCCTCTCCCTGCTGCTTCGAAAGCAACTTCTCTTTCAAATCAACCGGCACCGGGTCAGCACCCTCGGGCCTGTCCTGAAATCCCCGGAGGAATTCAAGGAATCCATTCTGACCCATGAACGCCTCAGCAATTTCATGGAGCATCATGCCCGGACAAAGAACATCCCCATCCATAAAATCCACAAACAGGCCAATGAACATCTGGATGAAATCGCGGCCCGGTATAATCCGGCCATCATCAGCATTGCCGCCAAAACCGTCGACTGGATCACCCGGGTCATGTTCGACGGCGTCACCCTGGACACCGAAGGGCTGAACCGGATCAAAACCGCCTCCCAGAAAGGCCCGCTGGTGTTTATCCCCTGCCACAAAAGCCATATCGATTATTTGCTGCTGTCGTATCTCATGCACATGAACAATATGCCATGCCCTCTGGTCGCCGCAGGGAAAAACCTGTCTTTCTGGCCCATGGGGCCCCTGTTCAGGGGGTGCGGCGCTTTTTTCATCCGAAGGACATTCAAAGGCGCGGTCCTGTACTCAAAGGTGTTTTCGGAGTATATCCTCAAGCTCCTTGAAGATGGTTTCAACATCGAATTCTTTATCGAAGGCGGACGGAGCCGGACCGGAAAACTCATCCTGCCGAAACTGGGACTCCTGTCCATTCTCCTGGATTCATTCAAGCAGGGCGCCTGCAAGGACTTGACCTTTGTTCCCATCTATGTCGGCTACGACCGGGTCCTGGAAGAAGGCGCGTACCTTCACGAACTGGAGGGCGGCCAGAAAAATCCGGAAAACTTCCTGCAGGTGATCAAGGCCAGAAAACTTCTGAAAAAAAGATACGGCAGGATCTACATCAATTTTCATGAACCCATATCCTTAAACGCCCTTCAGGCCCAGAGCGGGCTGTCGATCCAGGACATGACTTCCAAACAGAGCAACGAGCTGTGCCGCAATCTGGGGTTCCGGATCATCAATGCCATCGACAGCTTATCGGTCGTCACCCCGCATGCCCTGGCGGCCGGAGCCCTGCTGAACCTGTCCCGGAAGCGCTTTACCTTTGATGAGCTGTCAAACGACATTGAAATCTACATGAGCTATCTGTATGCTTCCGGGGCAAAACTGGCGGACACCCTGATGCTGGATCCCGCCGGTGCGATTCGGCAGGTGCTGGATGCATATGTCCATCGCAAATTCGTGGAGCGCTTCTCCGGCGGGGACACCGAAGCGTTTTCGAAAACCGAGTATAAAGTGGTCGTCGCCAAACGGCCCATTCTGGAATACTACAAAAACAACTGCATCACTTTCTTCGTTCCGGCGGTCTTTACGGCCCTGACCATTCTGGACAGGGATGTTTTCCAGTTTTCCTTTTCGGATATCCAGCCCGGATACGCCTTTTTGCGGAATTTTTTCAAGAATGAATTTGCATACGATGTGGACAAGTCGCCGGATTATTATATCCGCAAATCCCTGAAAGCATTTATTGACGACGCCGTCATCATCCCGCACCCGACGCTTCCGGAAACCTACAACATCACCTCGGTGGGCTTTCGGAAACTGCGGCGCTTCGCAAGATTCATCAAGACGTATTTCGAATCCTACTGGGTCGTTCTGAACTTTTTCATGCGGTACCCCAAAAACACCGTGGATGCGGACGGCCGCGCCAAGAAAATCCTTTCCCGGGGCAACCGGATGTACAAACGCCGCGAAATCGCCCACAAGGAGGCGCTTTCCAAGATCAACTACAAAAATGCGGAAGATTTTTTTGTCACCCACGGCGTCACCGGGTCCGAAGACAAAGAACAGATCGAATTCTATGCCAATGCCATCCAAAAATACCTGCGGCTGCTGTCCTCCTGAAGGAATGGGCTCGCCGCGGGCCGTCTTTTGCTGATTTGTCATGAAAGCACTCATATTATGCGCGGGTCTGGGCACGCGCCTGCTTCCCCATACCCAGCATCTTCCCAAACCCCTGTTTCCCATCGACGGAAAACCGCTGCTGGACAGAATCATTCAAAGCCTGATCGCAGCCCGGTGCCGGTCCATCATGATCAATACCCATCACCGGCACCGGGACATCGCGGATTTTCTGGCAGGCCAGAACTATGCCATCTCGGTTCAAACCCGTCATGAGCCCCGGATTCTGGGCACGGGAGGCGCGATCCGCAATGTCCGGGATTTCTGGGACGAATTGCCCTTCATGGTGATCAACGCGGACATCGTGACGGACATAAGCCTTGAGGCCGTGTATGACTTTCACCTGAATCACGATCATGCGGTCACGCTGGTGCTCTGCGATCATCCCGGAATCAATACGGTGTCCGTGGATGCGGGAGGCGCCGTCGTCGGCTTTGACGACGGCGAAACCGGGCCGCATCAGCAGGTTTCCGCGATTCACACTGCCGCCCGCAAACTCACGTTCACCGGCATTCAGGTCATTGACCCGAAGGTCCTGAAATGGATCGCGGACACCCCTTTTTCCACCAGCATCGATCTTTACCGGACCCTTCTCCGGAACAACATGACCATCCAGGCCCATATCCCGGAAAACCGCTACTGGAAGGACATCGGCACACCCGGCCAATATCAGGCGGCAGTGCTGAATGTTATCCTGCCAAGGGCCTTCGGGCAGGCTTTCCCCAATGCGCCTGCAGAGCCGATAACCATGACCCGCATCGCCGGAGACGGATCGGACAGGCGCTGGCACAGGATCACATCCGCCGGGAATTCCCTGATCGTTGTGGATCACGGCATTCACAGCAGCCGCAAGACCTGCAGTGAATGCGGCGCCTTTGTCGCAATCGGCAGGCATCTTTACGGCAAGGGTATTCCGGTTCCCCGGATCCATCAGGCGGATGCTTTTGCCGGCCTTGCCGTTGTGGAAGACCTCGGATCCGTCCATCTTCAGTCGGTTGTGCAAAGCTGCCGTGATTCCGATGAAATCCTCGGCTGGTACGAAAAAGCAATCCGGCTCCTGGTTGACCTTTCGGTTTCAGGGGCAGACGGTTTCGATCCTGCCTGGACCTGGCAGACGCCGGTCTATGACAAAGGCCTGATTCTCGAAAAAGAATGCCGGTATTTTGTCGAGGCGTTTTTAAATGGTTATCTGAACCTGGATATCAGCGCAGCGGATCTGGCGGATGAATTCTCCAGACTTGCAGGCCTGGCATTGGACGGGGCCGTGAACGGCTTCATGCACCGGGATTTCCAGTCCCGGAACCTGATGGTGAAAAACAGCTCTCTTTACGCCATCGATTTTCAGGGTGGAAGGACCGGCCCCTTGCAGTATGACCTGGCGTCCCTTCTGATCGATCCCTATGTGGATCTTGCCCCCGGCCTTCAGGACAGGCTGCTGGCGGTATGCATGGATGCGCTTTCAAAACGGATTTTCGTTGACCCGGCAACTTTTGCAGCCGCCTACCGGTATTGCCGGATCACCCGCAATCTTCAGATCCTTGGGGCTTTCGGGTTTCTGACGCGGGTCAAGGGCAAATCCGGATTTGACGCTTATGTTCCGGCTGCGCTGAAAACGCTGAACCGCTCCTTGTCCCTGCTTGACGCGGCGGAATTTCCCGGACTGACCCATGCCGCCGGTCTGGCCCTTCAAAAACTCGAAAAGGAATTTCATGAAACTCTTTGACAGCCACTGTCATCTGGATGACGGCGTTTATGACGCGGATTTTGATGCCGTCCTTCTGCGCGCCCGAAATGCCGGCGTATCGGCCATGATGATTGCCGGCATTAATTTAAGGACATCCCGAAAGGCTGCGGCCCTGTCCGATGCCCACGGGGATATTTTCGCATCCGTCGGAATTCATCCCCACGATGCCTCCGGGGCCCGCGAATCCGACATGGAAGCGCTTGAAGCGCTTGCAGCCCGCCCCAAAGTGCTGGCGTGGGGGGAAATCGGCCTGGATTTCAACCGGATGCACTCCCCGAAGGATATTCAGGAAAAATGGCTGATCCGGCAACTGGCGGCAGCCGATGCGCTGGATCTTCCGGTCATTTTTCATGAACGGGAGAGCGCCGGCCGGCTGCTGGACATCCTGAAACAATGCCACCGGCATTCCGGAAGCGGCGTCATCCACTGTTTCAGCGGAACCCGGCAGGAACTTGCAGCATACCTGGATATGGGGTATTATATCGGCATTACCGGCATTTTAACCCTCCAGGGCAGAGGAGCGGACCTGCGCAGACTGGCGGCGGAGATTCCACGGGACCGTATCCTGATAGAAACGGATGCGCCGTACCTGACGCCGGCGCCTGAAAAAAACCATGCGCGCAGAAACGAACCCGCCTTTGTCCACTCCGTCCTTCTCAAACTGGCAAATGTGCGAAACGAAGACCCGGAGGCGCTGGCGGATGCCCTGTGGCACAACACCTGCCGGCTTTTCAGAATTTTACCGGACAGGCAATAAATCCGTATCGATTTAAAAGACATTTTCAAAGGAGTCACCTATGGAATCATGCCCCTGCGGCGCCTTGCAGCCATACAGCGATTGCTGCGAACCCTTCATCCGCGGCGACAGGCCGGCGCCGACCGCCGAAGCCCTGATGCGGTCCCGGTATACCGCATACACCCGAAGCGAAGTGGATTATATCGTCCGCACCACCCATCCCGACCAGAGGAAACGGGATTCTGAAGCCAATATCCGGCAATGGGCGCAGAAATCCGTCTGGCACGGGCTGGAAATCCTGGCTGCCGTCGACGGCGGCGCCCGGGATCCGGCCGGAACCGTGGAATTCATCGCGGAATATACCGAAAACGGGGAACGGATCAAACACCATGAACTGGCGCAATTCAAAAAGGAAAACGGCATCTGGTTTTTCTGGGACGGGGGGCCGCCCAAGCCCAGACAGTTTGTCCGCGAAAGCCCCAAAACAGGCCGCAACGACCCCTGCCCCTGCGGCAGCGGAAAAAAATTCAAGAAATGCTGCGGATGACGCATCTTTTGAATTTCTTGTGTCATTTCAAGGCAATCTATGATAGATGAGACAGACTGTGAAATATCGACCAAAAATGGTAACCGCATGGGTCCGGACGCAACTTACAACATTCTGATGTATTCTCACGACACCTACGGGCTGGGCCACATTCGGCGCACCATGGCCATTGCATCCCATCTGGCGGGCCCGGATGTCAATGTCCTGATACTGACGGGATCTCCCATCGCCGGCCGGTTTTCCTTTCCCGAACAAGTCGATTTCGTGCGCATTCCGGGCATGATCAAAAAAACCAACGACGAATACCTCCCCCTTTCCATCAAGATCAACCCCCAGCATGCCGTGGACATCCGCACCAATATCATCACCGCAACGGCCCAGACATTCCGGCCCCATCTGTTCATCGTGGACAAGGAGCCCCTGGGGCTGAAAAAAGAAGTGCTGCCCACCCTTCAGTGGCTGCGGCGCTGCCTTCCCGAAACCCGCACCATCCTGGGCCTGCGGGACATCATGGACGAGGCGGAAACCGTCCGCAGCGACTGGAAAAAAAAAGGCGTTTATCAGGTCCTGGACGAGCTCTACAGCGAGATATGGATTTACGGCAACCAGGGTCTGTATGATCCTGTCGGCGAGTACGGCATTCCGGATTCCGTCAGCTCGAAAATGCGCTTTACCGGTTACATCCCCCGGAAAATACCGGGAAAGGATGCGGTGGCCCGGATCAAGAAAAAATACGCCATCAAGGCCGACGACAAACTGGTTCTGGTGACCACCGGCGGCGGCGGCGACGGGCACAGCGTCATGCACCATTTTCTGGCCATGCTGGAGGAAACGCCCCACCATCCGCCTTTTAAAAGCATTCTGATCACCGGCCCCTTCATGCCCAAACACGAAAGGGAAGATATTCTCTCAAGGGCAAAACGCCTGGGAATCCGCACCTGGGAATTTTACCAGCGGATGGAGGAAATCATGGCGGCCGCGGATCTGGTGGTAACCATGGGCGGGTATAACACCATCTGTGAAATCCTGTCCCAGGGAACCATATCGCTTGTCATCCCCCGGGAAACCCCCCGCAAGGAGCAGTTGATCCGGGCCAGGGCACTTCACGGCCAGAATCTTCTGGATTTCATTCCCTGGGATGCCATGTCCGCCAAAACGCTTCGCTGCAGCATCATGAACCTTCTGGAACATCCGGAATCCTACCGGAAAGCCATAAGCCGGTTTCAACTGACGGGCCTCAAAGTCATGAGAGAGCGGCTTGACCGGTTCAGGACAGCAGTCGATTGAGCCTGAAAACGCCAGTTCTCGGGATGATCCTGAAAGGCTATCCCCGGATTTCCGAAACCTTTATTTCAAATGAAATCCTGCTTCTGGAAGCCCGGGGCATCCGGATTCACATCCTGTCGATGCGCCGACCCAGGGAATCATTTTCCCACGCCAGCGTCGGCCGGATAACGGCCGCGGTGGACTATCTTCCGGAAACCTTTCTGACCTCCCTGCCATTTTTGCTGCCGCAGAACCTGATCCTGGCCGCAAGGCGGCCCGGACGCTACGCGGCGGCTTTGCGGACGGCCTGCCTGCGGTTTCTGCGCACGAAAAAATCGGCAACCTTCAAGCATCTGTTTCAGGCAGGGTATCTGGTCAACAAACTCCTGCCCGGCAGCGGCATCACGCATTTTCATGCCCATTTCGCGCATTCGCCGACATCCGTGGCTTTTTTTTCAAGCCTTCTTTCCGGCATCCCCTTCAGTTTCACGGCCCATGCCAAGGACATTTACACAACGGATCCGGCCCAGCTCCGTGAAAAAATGGCCAGGGCCCGCTTCGTGGCCACCTGCACCGAGTACAACCGCAGCCACCTGGCCCGGATTTCAGGCGCTGCCGCTCCCGCACTTTTTCGCTTTTACCACGGCATCGACGTCGGCCTTTTCGCCGGCCGGCAGGAAGGTGCGCCGCCCTCGCCGCCTTACCGCATCCTGACCGTCTCCCGCATGACCGCCAAAAAAGGACTCCCCACCGTATATAAGGCCCTGGGAATCCTGCACGCGCGGGGAGTTCCTTTCCGGCACACCCTGATCGGAGAGGGGGAGGAGCGGGACAGGCTTGAAAAACTGGTGCGGGATCTTGGCCTGGAATCGCTTTGCCGTTGGACGGGAACCCTGCCCCATGAGGCGGTCATCCGGCAGTACGCGCAGTCGGATGTCTTTGTTCTGGGCTGCGAGATTGCGGCCAACGGCGATCGGGACGGCATCCCCAATGTCTGCGTCGAAAGCATGGCAATGGGGGTTCCCGTGGTCGCAACCCGGATTTCGGCGATCCCGGAGCTCATTGAAAACAAAAAGACCGGCCTGCTGGTGGAACCGCAAAATCCCGAGGCACTGGCCGATGCCGTGATCCAGGCGCTGACGGATGCCGGGTTGCGGCAAAAAATGATCGCCGCCGCAAGAAAGCGGGTGATCCGGGATTTTGACAACCGCCGCCTGATCGATGACCTGGCGGACCTTTACACCCGGGCGCTTCGGGAAAACAGCATCA
>JBBIPX010000029.1:0-14121 GCA_037442625.1 Desulfobacteraceae bacterium | reverse complement strand
CGGATGTACCGGTTTTACAGCGCCGGCGACATCTTCGCCTTTCCGGGAATCCGGGAAACCCTCGGCATGGTGTATCTCGAGGCCCAGGCCTGCGGCCTTCCGGTGGTGGCCTTTGATAACGGGGGCATTGCCGAAGTGGTCCGCAGCGGAATCACCGGATTTCTGACGCCCTTGTTTGACCAGCAGGCATTTACGGACGCCATGGCCCGCATTCTGGACAATGCGGCGCTGCGGCGGCAAATGGGCGATGCGGCAGTCCGGCATGTCCGAACGTCTCATGATATCCGCCGGAATTACCGGCGGATTGAAACCGTCATCCGGCAGGTGCTTGCCGGGCATTCGCAACAGGATCATGGACATTGAGCGCGGTTTCTGGCAAAATAATCCGCCATGCCCGCATCTGTTGTCCCTGAACTTTCTTGGGACGGCAGGAATGCAGGCATGTTGATGAAACGATGATCAAAGCCCGTCTGTTTCCACATGGAGGGCACAGGGGATTTCAGAATATCAGCCCCGCTGCCAGTTAAGCTTTTATGAAACCAAAATCCTCAAACAGTTTATCATTGCTGCTGATCTTGCTGATCTTGTCTTTTCCTGCGCCTGCATCTCCGGGGGAAAAACTGGGGTTCGGCATCCTGCCCGTCGTTGACGTGCTGCCGCTTCTGGTCGGAAAGGAAAACGGGCTTTTTGAAAAACAAGGCATCGATCTGGAGCTGATCAGCTTCCAAAGCGCGCTGGAGCGTGATGCCGCGCTTCAGGCAGGCAGACTGGACGGCTGTTTCGGGGATATTCTGAACACCGTTCTTCTGATTCAAAGCGGCGAGAAGCTCAAAATCATCGCCACCGCCTTTCACACCCATCCCGGGTGCCGGATGTTCGGCATTGCGGCCTCCGCCGGTTCCGGAATCACGGACTTTGCCGGAATCCGGGGAAAGGATGTGGCCATTTCCAGCGCAACGGTCATCGAATACCTTCTGGACAGACTCCTTGACTCCCGCGGCATGCACCCGGAGGATGTGACCCGTCTGGAAATAAAGAAAATCCCCATCCGCCTTCAGATGCTCCTTTCCAATCAGATACCGGCCGCGCTGCTGCCGGAGCCGCTGCTGACACTGGCTGAGACCCACGGCGCAAGCGTCATTCTGGATGACCGCAACCTGGATACGGCACTGACGGTTCTGGCCGTCAACCTGAAGCACCGGCCCGCCATCACCGACCTGATCCCGGGATTTTTAAGCGCCTACAATGCCGCGGTCGATCTGATAAACGCGAATCCGCCCGCTTTCAAAGCGCTTCTGATCGCAAAAACCCAGTTTCCCATGGCTGTCAAAGACAAATATCAAGTGCCGGTTTTTCCGGCCCGCGCCGTTCCATCCGAAGCGGATGTTCTTGCCGTGCAGGAATGGCTGATGAAAAACAACCTGGTCCAATCGCGCATTCCCTACGCCGATATGGTCGTTGCCGGCGGGCAGGCGAAATGATAGCGGTTGACGGATTGACAAAGAAGTTCGGCATGGACGGCAAGCCTGTTCTTGCGGATATCTCCTTTAGCCTGAACGCCGGGGACTCCCTTGCCGTCATCGGCCCCTCGGGCTGCGGCAAGACCACCCTTCTGGCCATCATGGCCGGGCTGATTCCGGCCACATCCGGCAGTGTCAGCATTCAGGAAAACCAGGGCAGGCCCGCAAGGACATCCATCATCCTTCAGGACTTCGGCCTCTTTCCCTGGAAGACCCTTGCCGAAAACGTGGCACTCGGCATGAAGATCCGCAACATCCCGGTTCCGGTTCGGGACGCCAGGGTCAGGGAACTTCTCTCGGAGCTGGATCTGGCCCCCTATGCCCGTCATTACCCGGTTCAGCTCAGCGGCGGGCAGAAGCAGCGGGTTGCCATTGCAAGGGCCATCGCAACGGAGCCGGACATCCTGCTGATGGATGAGCCATTCTCGTCCCTGGATGCCATCACCCGCGAGCACTTGCAGGCCGTCCTGAAGGGCATGTGGCGGAAAAACAGATTGACTTTTGCCATCGTTACCCACAGTGTTGAGGAGGCTGTTTTCCTGGGGCGCTTCATCCTGGTTCTCGGCGGCCGGCCGGCCCGCATCCGGGCCATGATCGAAAATCCGCGACTCGACACGGAGAATTTTCGCTTGACCGACATTTATTTCAACAAAATCAAAGAAGTCCGCAAAGTCCTGGAAGGTCGGGCATGAAGGCCGTTCGATATACCCTCTCCGGCGTGCTGCTCATCCTGTGCTGGAAGCTTTTCGCCATGGGGCTGTCCTCGGCCATGCTGCCGCCTCCGGAGAAGGCCTTTGCCGCCTTCGGGGAAGCGCTGAAAACCGCCCGCTTCTGGATGCATTTCGGTGTCAGCGCCTTTCGCGTTTCATCGGCCATGGCCCTTGCCTGGCTGGCGGGATTTCCCCTGGGAATCCTGATGGGGTATTCCAAAACCGCGGACCGGCTGCTCTCCCCGATCCTGTTTCTAACCTATCCCATCCCCAAGATCGTGCTGCTTCCCGTTTTCCTGATTTTCTTCGGGCTGGGGGATGCCCCGAAAATCCTCATGATCGCCCTGATCACGGGGTATCAGATCACAGTTGCCACGCGCGATGCGGTGCAGCGGCTGGATGATAAATACATTCAGTCCTTCCGGTCCCTGGGTGGCACCCGGCTCCAGGCCGTTTATCACGTCGTGATTCCGGCGGCGCTCCCCCAGGGGTTCACCGCCCTTCGCATCGGCACCGGAACAGGCATCGCCGTGCTTTTTTTCGTGGAATCCTTTGCAACGGCAACCGGCCTGGGCTTTACCATCATGGATGCCTGGGGCCGCTTTGATTATTTGCAGATGGTTATCGGCATCATCGCCATGAGCCTTCTCGGGGTGCTGCTGTATGCGTTTTTCAATTACCTGGAGCAGAATATCTGCGCCTGGAATTTTCTGGAATCCGGCGCCGGCGCGGATTCCGGCCCCGCATCCGCCCTGGCCCGCCAGGTTGCGGATTTCGGCCGCATGATCAAATTCAGCCATACGGTCTTTGCCCTGCCCTTTGCCCTTTCCGCCGTGGTCCTGGCGCATCGCGGCCATGCGGTCACGCTTGGGGCTTTTTTCTGGATTCTGGTTGCCATGGTCAGCGCCCGCTCCGCGGCCATGGGCTTCAACCGAATTGTGGATGCCCGCTTTGACCGGCTCAATCCGAGAACCTCGGAGCGCCATATCCCCACCGGAACCGTCTCCCGGCTGTCGGCAGTCCTTTTCGTGTCCGGGTTTTCCCTGGCCTTCATCCTGGCCGCGGCCATGATCAGCCGCCTGTGCTTCCGGCTCTCCGCGCCGGTTCTGGCCATTTTGTTTTTTTACTCCTACACCAAGCGGTTCACCTCCCTTTCCCATCTCTATCTGGGAATGAGCATCTCCCTTGCGCCGCTGGGAGCCTGGATCGCCGTCACCGGCGGCTTTGAACCCGCCATTCTCATCCTGTGCCTTGCGCTGCTGACCTATATTGCCGGATTTGACATTCTCTACGCCTGCCAGGATGTGCAGTTCGACAAGGAAATCGGCCTGTATTCGATACCCGCGCGCCTGGGTGTGAAAGCCGCCTTTCACATTTCGTCCATCCTGCATGCGGCAACCTTCATTTTGCTGACGGCGCTCTTCATCGAATTCGATCTGGGGACGGCCTACCTTCTGGCTCTTGCGATCATCGGCCTGCTGCTGGTTTTCCAGCACCGGGTGATCCGCCCCTACGACCTGAGCCATATCGATCTGGCGTTTTTTCATGCCAACAGCGCCATTTCCATTCTCCTGTTTCTGGGAATCCTGGGAGATGAAATTTTCAGATGAACCCCGAAAGGGCCGAAACCGGCAGCGCATTTTTATTTGAAAGTATCTCTGGAGACAAGACATGACACAAAAACTGGTTGTGGCGATTACCGGCGCATCCGGCGCCATCTACGGCGCGGTGCTGGCGGCCGAGCTCCTGCGGCGGCCGATCGAAGTCCATTTGATCGTATCCGACTACGGCGCCAAGGTCATGGCCCATGAACTTGGCATATCCGGCCCCATGCTGCCTTTCCTGCAGTCCGAACTTGGCCTTGTTCCCCACGGCCTTTCGGTTTTGAACCAATATTCGGCGGACAATCTGTTTGCGCCGCCCGCAAGCGGCTCTTTCCGGCATGCCGGCATGGCGATCGCCCCCTGCTCCATGAAAACCCTGGCCGCCATTGCCGCCGGCTTTGCGGACAATCTGATCACCCGGTCCGCGGATGTGTGCCTGAAGGAAAAACGGCCCCTTGTCCTGCTGCCGCGGGAGGCGCCGCTCAGCACCATTCATCTTGAGAACCTGCTGAAGGTGGCGCGTGCCGGCGCCGTGATCCATCCCCCGGTTCCGGCTTTTTATCACCGGCCCGAAAGCATCCGGGACATCGTGAACGCCACCGTCGGCCGGATACTGGACCATTTGGGGATTTCCCATGATCTTGCCGCCGAATGGAACGGCGCATAGCCATATAAAGGATCAACCATGAAATACAACAATCTTGGCGAGTTCATTGATGCCCTGAAAAAGCATGGCGAGCTGAAAACCGTCTCCCGCCCCGTATCCGCGGTTCTGGAGATCAGCAGGCTGACCGATGCCGAATCCAAAAGCCCCGGGGGCGGAAAAGCGCTTTATTTTGAAACCGTGAAGGGCTCGCCGTTTCCGGCCGCAACCAACCTGTTCGGAAGCTCCCGGCGCATCTGTCTTGCCCTGGGCGTCGACAACCTGGAAGTGCTGGGTGACCGGATCCGGGAAATCATTCACATGTCCCCGCCAAGGGACATTCGGGACATGCTGGGAATGCTGACTACCGCATTTTCCGTATCGCGGTTCTTTCCCCGCAAAAGCCGCGCCAGGGTTCCGCCCTGCCAGCAGGTGGTTCAAAAAGGCGATGACGTCAATCTCCTTGATCTGCCGATCCTGCACTGCTGGCCCCGGGATGCCGGCCGGTTCATCACCCTGCCGCTGGTTGTCACAAAAAGCCTTTCAACGGCAAAGCGAAATGTCGGCATGTACCGGATGCAGGTCTTTGACCGCAGGACCACCGGCATGCACTGGCACATCCATAAAGACGGCTCCAATTATTTCAACGAATACCGAAAGGCCGGTAAACGGATGCCGGTGGCGGTTGCCATCGGCGCGGATCCGGCCGCCATATACGCGGCCACGGCCCCCATGCCCCGGAACGTGGATGAAATGATCCTGGCAGGCTTTATCCGAAACGCCCCGGTTGCCATGGCCCGGTGCGTGACCTGCGACCTGGAGGTTCCGGCGGAGGCTGAATTCGTTCTGGAAGGCTACGTGGATCCGGGCGAACTGCGCCGCGAAGGCCCGTTCGGGGACCATACCGGCTATTATTCCCTGGCCGATGATTATCCGGTCTTTCATGTCACGGCCATCACCCGCAGAAAATCGCCGGTGTACTGCGCAACCCTCGTCGGGCGCCCGCCCATGGAGGACTGCTACCTGGCCAAGGCGACGGAGCGGCTTTTTCTGCCCCTTTTGCAGACCGTCTTTCCGGAAATCACGGACTACTGGCTTCCCTGGGAAGGGGTGTTTCACAACATCGTGATCGTCTCCATCAAAAAAGAATACCCCAGGCATGCCCAGAAAGTCATCTCCGGCCTCTGGGGGCAGGGCCAGATGAGTTTTTGCAAGGCCATCATCGTCGTGGATGAAACCATCGATCCCAAAGACCCGGATCAGGTCATGCGGCAGCTCGTGGACAATTTCGACCTGTCCTCAGACATCATGCATGCCCAGGGCATCCTGGATGTCCTGGACCATTCCTCGCCGTTTGCCAATTTCGGAAACAAGATCGGGATCGATCTGACAGACCGCATCGGCGGGGAACCACGCCGCGATCCCCCGGTTCCCGTTCGCCTGCCCGATAAATTCGGTAAGGATTTGCTCCTGTCCGGCATTCAGGCCGGCTGCGAGGGCGTTTTGTCGCTTCGCATCCTGACAGGCGATCCAGGCCGCAGAAACCGGATCCTGATCCTCAAGGTTCAAAAGGCGCCCGGCCGCTCCGGAAGCCATTTCACCGATGGGCTCCTGAACGCTGAAATCCTTCGGCCCTTCAACCTGATGCTTTTCTATGACAGCAATGTGGATATCGGCGACAATTCCTTCATTCTCTGGAAACTCTTCAATAATGTGGACCCGGGCCGGGATGTGACCCTGCGGGAGGGCCGCTGCGTCATTGATGCCTGCATAAAAGGCCCGGAAGAAGGCCACGAAAGGGAGTGGCCGGATGAGCTTACATTTGACGACCCGATTTCAGGACCTGACCGATGACCCATACCCCGTAACCCAAAATCCCTTTTCTACAAGGAGGACTCCCATGAGCAGCACCGTCTTGATTACCGGCGCCACATCCGGCTTTGGCCAAAGCAGCGCCAGACGCTTTTCGGAAAACGGCTGGGATCTTGTTCTGATCGGCAGGCGCGCCGACCGGCTGGAATCCCTGAAATCAGAGCTATCCGGCAAAAGCCGGGTGCACACCATCACCCTGGATGTCCGCGACCGCCAGAGCGTGACCTCCCGGCTTCAAAACCTTCCGGAGGCTTTTCAAAACGTGGATGTCCTGATCAACAGCGCAGGCCTTGCCCTGGGGCTTCTGCCCGCCCACCAGACTGACCTGGACGACTGGGACACCATGGTGGACACCAACATCAAGGGCCTGATGTACTGCACCCGCAGCCTTTTGCCCGCCATGGTGGTGCGAAACCGAGGCCATATCATCAACCTGGGATCGGTTGCGGGCAGCAACCCCTATCCCGGCGGCAATGTCTACGGCGCCTCGAAAGCCTTTGTGGCGCAGTTTTCCCGCAACCTAAGAGCCGATCTGCTGGGCACCCGCATCCGCGTGACCAACATCGAGCCCGGCCTGGCCGAGACGGAATTTTCCGTCGTCCGGTTCAAGGGGGATGCATCCAAGGCGGCCGGCGTCTACCAGAACACCGAACCCCTGACCGGGATCGACATCGCCGAAATCGCCTTTTTTGTCGCAACCCTTCCCGCGCACGTCAACATCAACACCCTGGAGGTCATGCCCACATGCCAGGCATGGGGGCCGCTGGCCGTGCACCGCGAGAAGCAACCCGAGGTTTAATATATTTGCGTCTTGTTCATTGTTTCGGCCAACTGATTGCCAGACTGGCCGAAACCCAGACTGGCCGAAACAATGATCAATCTCTTTGTTTAAATTCAAGAAACCCGAATCAAATTATTGACTGCCGGGGTAAATGTAATTACAATGTGCCAACCATTTATTCGAGGAGATAAAAATGAGGGCACGCATTGTTAAAATCGGCAATTCTCAAGGAATCCGAATTCCAAAGTTATTGCTCGATCAAACCGGGATTAAGGATGACATTGAGATTGAAATAGACAAAACACAAATCATTATTCGTCCGGTTTCACATCCGAGATCCGGTTGGGATGGTGCTTTCGGAGAAATGGCCCAAAACGGTGATGACGCATTGATTACCGGGAATGACACCATTTCCCATTCCTGGGATGATGCGGAGTGGCAATGGTAGTAAACCGATTCGATGTGTATCTGACGAATCTCGATCCCACTGTCGGTTCTGAAATTCAGAAAACGCGGCCCTGTCTGATTATTTCTCCGGACGAAATGAACCGGCATATCCACACTGTTATCATCGCCCCGATGACGACAGCCGGCCGGGACTATCCCACACGAATACCTTGCATTTTCAAGAGAAAAAAAGGCCGGATCGTTTTAGATCAAATACGCACCATCGACAAAACGAGACTGATAAAGAACCTGGGCACTCTTGACTCAGAGACCCGGCTAAAGGTTATTGCCGTCTTACAACGATTATTTGCATTTTAAATCGCCGGCATCCCATGGGAAAACTATTCCAAATCCGATCTTTGCTTGTTTTGAGCATCATGGTCCTGGTGGCCGCCGCTGTCCGGGCCCAGGAGAACACGGCTTCCGGCCTAGCCGCATCCGCCTTGAACAAACCGCCCTGGATGACCGAACTCTCGATAGAACTCAAGGAAAGCTACGACGATAATCTTCTGGGCGTATCCGGCGACGGCATGCCCAAAAGCGATTCCTGGATCACCACCATAACGCCCCGAATCGGGCTGGACCTTGCCCCCCTGATAAACCCGCGCGTGCTGCAGGTCCTGTCCGTGAATTACGCGCCGGCGTTTGCAACGTTTTCACAGGCATCGGAAGAAAACAACACCGCGCACCGGATTTCAAATAAAATAAAGGCCAATTCGGACAATATTTCTTTCAACCTCGATAATGCCTTTGTCTACATCGATGGCAGCAGTATCGCCCCGGTCTACCCGGCTCCGGACAATGTCCGAAGCTGCTATGCCCATGCCCTGCCCCGGGAACGCCGTAATCAGTATCAGGATCGGACGAAAATTGATCTTCAGCTTGACCTGGACCCATTCTTCATCCGCCCCACCGGGTCACTTCAGTATTGGGATATGCTGACGGACCAGATGACAACCAGCGGATACCAGAACTGGGTTGACCGGTATGAAATCAACGGCGGGGCGGACCTTGGCCGCAGGATATCCTCGCAATTGGCCGTTTTTCTGGGGTTTCGCTATGGGCGCCAGTATCAGGCGACCGTCATCAATTCGGATTACAGTGCCACCAACAACTATCAGCGGGCCCTCGTCGGAATCGAGGGAAAACTCTTCAACCGGCTTTCCCTGTCTCTGCTCGGGGGGCCGGATTTTCGCCATTACGATGACAGTGCGCCGGTAAACGATAAAAACCAGGTGAATTTTTATGGAGAAGCTTCACTGACAGGTGAGCTATCGAAACAGGATACGGTTATCTTCAAATACAAAGGTAACCAATGGATATCCAGCACCGGACAGGTGCCGACTTTTGACACCGGTCTTGACCTGGGTTACCGTCACAAATTCAATGCGGCATCGAACTGGAACCTGAACTGCCAGATAAAGAACGCGGATTACACGGTCGGCAATCTCAACAGCGGGTCTGCCCCCTCACTGCGCAACGATTGGCTCTATACGCTTTCAACAGGCATCAGCCATGACTTCAACGCCCATATCGGGGTCAATATCGATTTTGCGGCCAATCTTGGACGAAACGCGCAGGACGGGATTTCAAACGCCAATTACCGGGAGTTTGACGAGTACCTGACCGCGATTGGAATCTTCAGCAAATTCTGATATCCGCAGCAGATTCATAGACTCTCAGTCAGCATGATCCCGCTCAACATTTCCACATATCCTTATCCACTGTTTCGAACACGGCGGTAGCACGCTCAAACTCGGCGGCGTCCTGGTCACTCCAGGTGCCGGCCAAATGATCGAGGTCGTCGTAGAGAACGCTTCGTTTTTTTTTCTCAAGGCCAAGAGACTCCTTGAGTATTCGGAGAGTAACGCTATTGACGCTGGTATTCTCTTTTCTGGCCCGCTCCTTCAAGGCGCCTGCAATCCGCTCGTCTATGCCGCGCAACGTCATGGTTGCCATTTCTTTTTCTCCATTTATATCCTGTTCGCCAGTAACAGGCCGCTGATGCTGTTAAAATGATCATCATAGGTAGCCAAGGCCAGACCATGCTGCATGGCCGAAGCGGCCAGCCACAGGTCGTTAGTGGGTATGGGACATCCTTTTTGTTTCAAGTCGGCAAAAACCTGCGCATAGAATTCAGCGGTTCCATCATCAACGGAAAGAAGATCCACACGGGGTGAGTCGAAAAACAAATCAAGTTCCTCCCGGTTCTGCTCCTCTCGGGTGCCGCACCGAAAACCCGCCAGCAATTCACCGAGGATGACCGTATTGACTGCAATATAATCCGCCTTCTTCAACGTAGCGACGGCTGCATCTTCCCGCTTTTTGAAAGCAACATAAAAATTCGTGTCGATGATAATCCGCTTCATGTGTAAGGCTCCATTATTTTGATTGCATTATTTGAACTCATTATGATGTCATATTTATGATTTGTCAATCTGCTTCCACTGATTTAACAGTTCTTCGCACATCACTGTCGGATGAATCAGGGCGTTGGGATTGCCTGCTTGTTTCAGGCTTAAAACCAAGCAGCATCCAATAAAATTAAAATTATTTACGAAAAGATTTAAGTGTTTTATAGGATGGTGAATTCTTTTCAACTCAATTCCTTTGACCTGATGCATTTCATGAATTATTTCAAGCCATTTTTTCAAATTCGCCGGAAATGATTCATCAGCAAGGAGACTGCCGATGGGAGATTTCCTTATCTTTGAACGCTTCCAGTGGTTCGACCAACTGGTTCGAAACAACCGCTTCCCCAATGCCGCCACCCTGGCCGGACATTTTGAAGTTGCCCCCAAAACCGCCCAGCGCACCATCGACTTTCTGAGGGACCGCCTGGCCGCCCCCCTGGAATACAACGCTTCCCGAAAAGGCTACTGCTATACCGATGCGGGATACGAGCTTCCCCGGCTCTTTGCCTCCCAGGAGGAAATTCTGGCCGTCCTGGTGGCCCGGCATCTGCTGTCAAAAAACGACGGCGGCCTGATCGCTAAAAACCTCGGCAGCTTCAGCCAGAAGCTTCTGGCGGACGCCCATTGCTGCAAACTGCCCCGGGCCGTTCTTTCGGAGTCCTTTTCCGCGGTCTGGCACGGGTACGCGCCGGCGCCCCCGGACATTTTTCAGGCCGTGGTAACCGCCCTGACGGATACCCGCATCCTTGACTTTTCCTACACTTCCCCCGGAACGAATGAAACCACCCGGCGCCAGGCCGAGCCCCACCATCTTCAGAATTACATGGCCAGTTGGGTGCTGATCGCCTGGTGCCGCAGCCAGAGCGACTGGCGCAAATTCTATCTTTCCCGGATGCAGGCCCCGGAGCTGCTTACCCGGACATTCACACGCCGGCCCCGTGAATCCTGGCAGCCGCTTCTGGAAGAGACTTTCGGCATTTTCCAGGGCACCGAATCGATTGAAGTCACCCTGCGATTCACCCCGTTTCGGGCGCGCTGGATCCGGGAACAACAGTGGCACCCTTCCCAGAAAATCGCCAATCTTGCCGACGGTAGCCTGGAGCTTTCCTTTCCAGTTGCGGATTTTCGGGAGGTGAAAATGAAAATCCTGCAATTTGGCGCGGACGTGAAAGTCATCCAACCGGAGGCGCTTCGGGAGGAAATCCGTGAAGAAATTCAAAAGATGACATCACTGTATGCGCTATAGATCGGTTCGATATTTTTTTCGACATATGACATCAGATGACCGAGCACGTGTGGTATGTTATCTGACATCCATCCGTACATAGAATATTTCAAAAATATCGACTGACACTGAAACTACAGGTGATCAATGAAATATTATGCACATTCGGAAAATATTCATAATGAGAAACATGGCTTATCGAAACATCTGCACCGAACAGCAAAAGTTGCTGAATCCTTTGCGTGTCAAGAAAACTACAAATCAATATTTTTTCTAACCGGTTTATTGCATGATTTTGGCAAATACCAGCCAGCATTTCAAGATTACTTGGAAAACGGCGGGAGGCGTGGCAGTGTGCCACATGCTAAATGGGGTGCTGGCTATGCACGGAAATTCAAGATTAACGATGTATCAATTGCTATTGACGGGCACCACAAAGGCCTGCCGAATCGCACAGATTGGAAGAGCGATACCAATCAAATTGTTCATGATGAAGAGCCTGACTTTGATGAAGTAAAAAATGCATTTCTTGTCGATGCCGGTTTTGACGAAATGTCCCTTGCATCTTTCTGTGCACCAGCATTAAGCGGATTCCAGCATGAGCTTTTTATCCGCTATCTATTCAGCGCTCTTACCGACAGTGACTGGCTTTCCACAGAAGCGCATTTCGATGCTGAAAAATCAGCGATGCGCCCCATTAGGACACTCCCGATTGATGCCATGATCAATAGACTTGAAGAAGAGTTTGCCGCTAAATCCAAGGTCGGCGAGATCAATCAACTGCGCAATCAAGCCCGTAATCAGGCTATTGAAAAGGCATCGCTCACCACCGGCTGTTATTCTCTGGCATTGCCAACCGGAATGGGAAAAACACTGTCTTCATTGGCGTGGGCATTTCGACACGCAAAGCAAAATCAACTGAAGCGCATCATCATCGTTCTACCGTACATCAGTATCATTGACCAGACTGCACGTGAATTGAAAAAAATCTTTGGGGAAGAGTGGATTCTAGAACACCATTCCTCCTATAACGAAGGGACAAAAGCTGGGGCAGACAAGAACGAAGATTATTCAATCGAGCAGAAAAGAAAACAGCTCGCTTGCGAGAATTGGGACTTTCCGGTGATTGTCACTACAACGGTGCAATTCTTTGAATCACTGTTCAGCAACAAACCATCTAAATGTCGCAAAATCCACAACATCGCAGAATCAGTTGTTATCTTTGACGAGGTGCAGACCATTCCCAAGGAAATTGTCCTGCCTACATTGTGCATGCTGAATAATGTTCAGGCGGTCATGCGGTCGTCGTTTCTCTTTTGCACAGCCACCCAGCCGGCCTATGAAAAACGCCCCGGTTTTGAAGGCATAACTGCGATTATGCCGCTCATCGAAGAGCCCGGCATCCTGTACGACAAAACCAAGCGGGTTATCTACCACCTGCTGGATGATCTTGCCTTCCTGTCGTTCACCCGCCTGTCGGAGGCGATAATTGAACATGAAGAAGCGACACTGGTCATTTTCAACACCAAGATGGATGCGCTGGAGTTTTTCACAAATATGAAAACCAGTAGTAAATGGGAGGCAAAATACCACCTGTCAACCGCCATGTGCCCGGATCACAGAAGAAAAACGATCTCGCAGATAAGGGCCGATCTGATGGCGAAGAAGAAGATTCTGGTGATATCAACGCAACTCATCGAAGCTGGGGTCGATTTTGACTTTCCTCTGGTATTTCGGGCATTGGCTCCGCTGGAGGCCATCATCCAGTCTGCCGGACGTTGCAACCGGGAAGGGAAAATGAATGAGTCCGGCAGGCTCGGCAAAGTGTACCTTTTTGTCTTGCAGGATGCCAAATACCCGAACAAAACCTATGCGGCCTGTGCCAACTACGCCGAAGAGCTGATGAAGGCTGACATTGAGCAGCTCTACAGCCATAACGTGTTTGAAAAGTACTACGCCAGCGTGTTTGCGCTCTATATCGATCAGGCGAAGCAACAAGGAATCAATAACGCCCGCAAGGATTTTAATTTTGAGACGGTTAATGACAGCTACCGCTTTTTGAATGACCATTCCGAAGGGCTTTTCATCTTCAACTACAACGATGAAAGCATGCAGTTGCTGCATTCACTGCAATATAAAGAATACCTGTCCCGTAACGATTACCGCGCCATGCAACCATTCACGGTGCAGGCGTACGCGAACTTTATCTATCAGAACAGGGAAGATGTTAAAACGTCACCACATGGTTTCAAAATTTGGTACGGTAATTATGATCCGGCCACTGGTATTTCCGTGGCTCCAATGGAGGTGGACAAATATGTGGTGTGATCAAAGGAGGCGCATATGCTCGATGATCGAGTAGTACGAGTGAAAGTGACAAGTGATTATGCCTGTTTTACCAGGCCGGAGCTGAAAGTTGAAAGAATGACCTACCCTTGCATGACGCCGTCTGCGGCACGTGGCGTACTGGATGCCATCCTCTGGAAACCGGAATTCCAATGGTATGTCCGGCGCATCATTGTGCTCAATCCGGTTCGCTTTATGTCCATCAAACGCAATGAAATCAATTCCAAGCAGGGGCGCAATCCGATTGTTGTCGAGGACAAACGGGCGCAGCGCAATAGCGTGCTGTTGCGAGATGTGGCTTACATCATCGAAGCGTCGATTTTCATGAAAGACGCCACAAGGCAGATGTATGACAAATATGTCGGAATGACGGAGAAACGAGAGGGAATGTTTTCCAGGCGGGTCAGGAAAGGTCAGTGCTGGCGCAGGCCGTACCTGGGAACCCGTGAGTTTTCCGCCGAATTCATGCCGCCGGATGTGAACGATCAGCCAATCAAGGAAACCATTCCCATTGGCAGCATGCTGTTCGACATCTTTTATGATAATAACGGTAAGGCGC
>JBBIPX010000028.1:0-31017 GCA_037442625.1 Desulfobacteraceae bacterium | reverse complement strand
CAAGATGTAGTTGAATCATGATGCGTTATGTGCGGTGCACAGCCTTGCGGATCCGCTGATAGGTGCCGCACCGGGGAACGTCTCCCTCGATCCAGGCCCTCTGAAGCGACTGCGATCCATCGCCCGAGAGCCCTTCGATGGTCGTGATCCTTTTACCCGCAGCCTTGGAGACGGGCGTCATGCTGGATCGGAGGGCTTTTCCGTCCATGAGAGCGGCGCAGGCACCGCAGCGACCCTTGCCGCATCCATATTTTGTTCCCGTCAGATGGAGCCGCTCCCGGATAACCCACAAAAGCGGCGTGTTCCCTTGAACGGCAACCTTGAATTCCTTCCGGTTGACATCGAGTATTATATCGCGAAAACCTTCTATTGGATATTTTTCGTTCATGGAAAGCCTTCCGTGAAAGCCGCTTCGATTGGACTGCGGCCGGACCGCGAATCTGCCGTGTTTCTCCGGGTCCGGCCCGTGTCGTGCAATCAGACCCCGCCCGTGTCGACATGTTTCAGGCCGATATTTCATTTTCGTTTAGGCGGATTGCGCACCACCACCCCTGCGGGCCACAAAGCCCTGCGTCTGAAGGCCCGTCGTCGAAGGCGTTCCGGCGATCTGGGCAAGATAGGTGCCGTCGAGGTTCTTGATGTGATTGCTGACATTGTCGAAGTAGTTGAAATGGATCTGCTCTTCATCGATGATCTGCTCAAAGAGCTTCACGCTGATGCTGTCGCCGTTTTCCCTGCAGACTAGAAGATAGCCATTATACTTGGCCATTGTGTCGTCCTCGAGATCAGCATCAAAAAAAAAGACGTCTTCCACGCTCTGGCCTTTAACGGACTTTGCGGCAGGTTCCGTCGTCGGCTGGCCTCCCAGCTCTTCGATCCGGTCCGCAAACATCTCCGCATGTCGCATCTCGTCAATGGCGATGAGTTTGACTTTTGCGGCCATATCGCCGTAATCCTGGTTATCCAGATTGTAGTGCTGGTTCATATACTGGGTTATGGCGTGCAGTTCCATGGCGCGTGCCTTGTTCAGCACTTCGATGACTTTTTCCCTGCTTTTTTTTTGAACGGTTTGAGCCATACAGTACCTCCTTGTTTAGTTTGGGGTGATAATCCGCTTGTCATTCTCAAAAACCATATACATGACCCGAAATGACTGCAACCGATATTTTCCGCCAATATATCAAAGGATACCGGCTGGCTTTGCGGGCGCCGTTCCACTGCGCACTCTTCATATCCGCTCTTCCCACAGGATGCACTTGCCTTGCCCTTTCAAAGAAAGATGATACTTCAAAAGGATCATCAGCGCGCTGCAAGCCACGGCGTTGCATCCCGGCCAATCCCTGAAATCCAGCGGCCGGCCGAATCTTCTGTCGCATCCCCATGTTGAGAATGCGCCGCTTTCGTATTGCCCCCGCACCACCGCGTTTCCAGCCGCAATCGCCCGATCCAGAAACGTAACTTCATGGGTTCGCTCATATAGGGCAAGCAGCGAGAACAGCCAGTTTCCGGTGTGAACCTCCATCGGCTGGTAGCAGACATACTGCTCAAGCACACTTGGCGTCGGGCATTTCACGAAACCGTCTTCCTCCGCCCAGACGACGAATTGGTCTTCGATAAAAGCGTTCAGTTTTCCGGCGATTTCCATGTACTGCGCGTTATCTGGAGCGTGGAACGCAAGGTGGCGGATCGTCTCGTTGACATCCCAGTTTTCAAGGTTCTTGAACGGCGGCTGTTTTGCGACATCTTCATATTGCCCTTGCCATAAAAAAGTTCTAACGGGGTTATTCAGTGTCCAGTCAACGGCCTTTGCGACCGCGGCGGCGAATTCGCCGGTGGACAGCCTGTGGCCGAGATCTTCAAGAAACCGTGCCGGGGCAATTGCGCTGGAAGTGTATTCTTCCATGACCCGGCCCGTTTCGGGGTCCACCCGGTAGGGCCAGGAGCCATCGTCTTTCTGCATGCGCGCAAACACCGCCCCCAGATGCCGTGCGTAATCCAGGTATTTCTCATCCGCGGATATCCTGTGAAGGGCGAGCATGGCATCGCCGACCCGAGCCCCGCGAAACAGGGTGACGGCGCTGTCTTCACAGCCGCCCCTGTACTCTCCGTTTCCGATGGTGGAGTACGGAAAAAGGCTGCACGCATATTTCTCTGGATGCCGGTGTTCCAATAGCCAGTCGCCGTATTCTCCGGCTTGCTTCCTTGCTTTGACGGCGTTTGAAGCTGCCGGAAACATCTCGGCGTAGTTCAGGAATGCAAAGATGAAGCTCGGATGGTGAAGGGCCGGGAACGCGAAATTCCCACGTTGCCGGGTGATACTGTTCTCTGTTGAACGCCAGCAGAAACGGGGCAGCCCTGTCTCATATGCCGCCATGCCGTCCTGCGCGGGTTCCAGAAGATAGGCGATATTGCGATGAATGGCATCCTGCCAGTCCAGGGGCGCCTGTTGCTTGATATCGCATCCGGGGCTTTTGCGGAACTGTCTGTGAAGGGATGCCATTTGGCGCCCGCTGCGGTCAAATGCCTCGATCAGAAGGTCAATAGCGCCGCAAGGAAGCTGTTCCCAGGTATCGCGGAGGTCCCATCGGGGCTTGGTTACGACCTTGTCTGCAATCACCCTGGCCTGGTCCGCTATCCGAACCCGGTAGCGGCGGACATCGGCTGAGCACTTCCATTGCAGGCGCGGTGCGGTTACAAAGCGGGAGCTATAGACATTCCAGCCGACAAAATACATTTCCATGGCTGATTTCCATTCCAGGCATCACTGCAGCGGTGAGCACAACTACCATACTTCGGCATAGGCCACGTCCGTATAGTATTCTTCCATTTTCACCTTGTGACCTTGCTCCATTACAGCCAGGCTCTCAAACAGCCTTCTGGAATCCTCCGAGGTGGAATCGGCCGCCAGTTTCCGGTACATTTCCATGGCCGCTTCTTCGTTTTTCATGGCAATGGAAAAGACATCCGCGATGGACATTTCATCCGTCAGCACTGCCTTGGCCACTGTCTCGGAAATCTTGTAATCAGAGGCTTGCCTGAATTGCAGCAGGGACTCTTTGCTGGTCAGAACGCCTTTCAGCATCTTCTGATGGTTGTTTTCTTCCGCCGCAAAACCGGCAAACAGTTCTCTCAGAGTATTTTTGGTCGTCCTGGCGGCAATCGCCAGATAAAAGGATTCGGCCTCGATTTCGCGATCAATTGCAAACTGGATGATTTCCGTAAAAATTGTCATTTTTGTTTCCTCGATTCAGTAACGGGTTAACGACGCTGTCGGTGTCACATGCTCTTGATCTATTAACCTAAGCGTTTAAGTCTTCATGTTATGCAGATGGCTTGGGAATCCAATTTTCCGCCATTGACTTCCCGATCTCCGAGAGTTTCTTGTCCATCTCCCGGATCATGGCATGGAATGCCATTTCATCTGCTGTATTGGACTCAGCCATTTGTATATCGAGCTCTCGCTTCCATTCGGCGAGTGCGATGCAGTGTTGCGTGGCCTTGGCGAACCTTTCATCTGGTTTCAGCACGGAATTCACGATCGTGAGCAAAGTGAGCGCAAGACCCATAACGGCAGTTACGGCTTTGGGAATACCGGATTCAGTGCTCATGGAAAAAGTTACCAGGGCCGCGAGAATGGGTATGGCCAATCCAAAAACAAATCCCAATGGTTTGAATATGGTGACATGTTGATCGGCTTTTTCCATATGAAAGAAGTAACGCCCCTCGATCGTTTTTTGAAAATCCGACACGCTCTTTCGGGACAATGCCGGTTTCCCGCCTGCTGGATTGCCGTTCATAGGTTCATTTCCTTTCAGTCATTACGCGCCGCCTCGCGGGCGAGGCCGCACCGTAATGGTAAGCTAAGCAGATGGCCAGAGCGGTATTTCCCATGAAACGTTTCCAGTTGATCCGCTCTTCCATGACAGCCTCAATGTGGGGCCAGGAACTTGAATGGTTCGGCTTTCTTGAAGTTTGCCGTTTGGTCTCCGCCCATACCTGGATTGCCGTGGAGGGTGAGCTTGCGAACACCCGAGCCAGGTTTGAAGTCGATTTGATTGAGTTTGACCCATAAAAGACTGGGGCTGGCGGCGTTCTCGAAAAAGTAGACATTGTTCTTCTGACCCGCGACCGTACTTACTGGTCCACTTAAGGCCTTCGTCACCCATGCCGCCGTCTTGCTTCATTCCCCGAGGGAAAACCCAGAGGTTGTCAGCATGTCCTCGATCCAGTCCATGCTGATGCCGGTGACGGGTCTGGCCTTACTGGCCGTAGTAAACGGCGCGGCTGCATGCTGACGCGGGTTGCATCTGCAAAATTGCAAAGGACGCGAAAAGAAAAGCGATCCATGATTTGCGCCGCAAGGCAGTATTGGTCATGTAAGCCCTCCACTGGCGGTTTGATGCTTGTGACTGCCGTCCAACATGAAAATCAGCGATTGATCCGGTGTATTTTCTTGAAAAAAATAAAGTGCGGTATCCCCTGAATTCCTATTGGCAGCTTTTTGGTTATTTACCAGTTTACAGTACCAGTCAACGTTGCTCCGCAAATTAAAAATGCACCTGCCATTTGTGTTAAAGTCATCTGCTCTTCAAAGATGAAAAGCGATATCACAACAGATGTCAGTGGGTCTAAATAACTCAGAACAGATATTTTTTGAGCTTTTAGTCCCTGAATTCCGATGAAAAACAACAAAAACCCGACACCAGTGTGCACAAAACCAAGTACGATCAACAGCACCAAGGACATGTCAATATGTAATATCGGCTTCATCATGCCAGTGAGCAATACGTAAGGCAAAAGAATCAAACTTGCCAGAAACAGTTGAGGCACCGTTGTTTCCAAGCCATTTAATCGTTTCAAAAATTTATTCAATATCATAAGGGCTGCGTAACAGACCGCAGCGGAGATTCCATATACTATCCCCAGAACATGGTTGTATGGTTCGTTATAATTTTGATCAACCCTAACGACCAATATCATTCCGATAAGTGTTACTCCAATACAACCTGCCTTCAGCATTGAAAATTTTTCTTTCAAAATAAACGGCGAGAGAATCATTACCATTACAGGTGCGGTGTAATAACATAAGGCAGCAATGGCTATGGTTGCGTTTCGATAAGCCTCGAAAAGCAGAATCCAATTCCCTGCCAAAGCGGCACCTGATAGAATAAGAACAAACAAATTCGCTGCGAAATCTCTTAGCAGGCATTTTCGATTGGTTAATAATAGAGCAGGAAAAAGGCAAAGGACACCGATTACACCGCGAAACAGAGCAATCTCGCAAGAGGGAAGATCGATAAAGCGAATCACAGCGCCAATGGTGCCAAAGATCACCATTGATGCAACAAAAGAGAGAATTGACTTCATAGGTTTTTCCTTAAAAGATAAATTTATCTATGCGGAAACCCTACGATTTTCAGAAACGAATAGAAATTAATTATTCATCACCTAACACGAAGGGTTTTCCCGCGCTCTTATAAATACAAAGTGCAGATGAGTCCTTGGCGGTGGCGGCGGTGCGGAAGATTTAGAGAAATAAATATCAATAACTGCAAGGCGTCTCATTTAAAATCTCCTTTTGAATTTATCCGTAATGGTGAAGGCAAAATCTTAGTCAACATGAATTCTCGGTGTACGATTACCTGATCCAATATTACAAGTTCGCGTAACTTGTCAATTTATTAGTGAAATAAAACAGAACAGCACGGCCACACTGATTTGAGTGTAATGGCATCATCCTATTGGCTGAATAAAAAAGGCGCAATCGCCAATTCAAGTTGATGCGCTTGTTATCCCATTTTGCGTTCAAATGGCCAGGTCATAGTTCAGTGTCTTTGCCATCAGAACGGCTCATTTGGAATTGCGATTGTCCCGTCCAAAGTGTCCATATCCGGATATGTTGGAACCATCGTGGATGTTTTTTATTGAATTTTCCCTCCCTGTGATATGGATAAGTCATCAAGCGAAAATGAACTTAACATAGTAAAATCGCGGAAAAATAAATGGGTCGATTGCTCATAAAAGTATCCGTAACGGCATGGCTTTTACCTGTTGCGGATCTCTATGATTTAATATAGAATTTCAAGAAGATGCCCCTCCTTTTTTACTTATAAGCGAAATGTCCGGTGGAAGCAATCGAAATTCCCCGATCACGATTCGGCTGTCCCCCCGGTTAAAGAATCACGGAAGATGACATGGACGATTCAGGCGCCATAAGCTGCGAACCCGCAAGGGTTAGTCATCCGAACGAATTCGGGAATCACCCGCCGCTGGACGGCGGGCTTTTGAGCCAGTTTGTTATGGAGCTGAATATCGCGCGGAAAAATTTTGTCATTTATCCGACAGGGCACAGCCAAATTGCAATCAGTATCGACAGGACATATGGACTGCTTTCCAGGCTGATGCATTCCCGCGCGGAGATGATCATCGGAGCCGCAAAGGACCATATTTTTACAGAAAACAATCAGCTCGATTTCAGCAGCCCGGCTCACCGGGAATTCGCCCATGCGTTGCACGGTTTGAACATCGCTGCGGTTTCTTTTGCCGATGGGCTGACAAAACAGGAGGTATTCGATTTCCTGAAGATTGTCGCCTGGGGCATGGAAGATCATGAGCGCCGAACCGATATCGTGTCGGCGATGCATTCAGCCGGCATTCAGCACATCTGCATTGAATCCATCGATTATGACCTTTTTCACCTGACCGAAGAAGAAGAAATCCTTGCTCTCGAAACCCCGAAAAAAACAGCGTCCACGGATATCTGGCATGAATTTATCGGAAATCTTTTTTCAGAGCAGCGTGTTGATAAAACCTGCAGGGATGGCCTGGTCCGGATGAAACCATCCCAATTTGCCGCGGAAATCAATACCCTGAAAATAGACCCTGCGGTCGTTTTGCAGAATTATCAAAAAATATTCGCAGAGACTTGCCTGCCGGAGATTCGGAATCAGCTCGATATGCGGCTTGACACATTGCTAAAAAATCTGCGACCCGAAATAAGACAGCAGTTCCTATCCATCACGTTCGATGCAATTTCCAAGGGTTCTGATAGATTCATGGAAAATTATTCAAACGATATGGTTATTGAAATGCTGCAACATGCCAATTCACAGAACAAACAACTGTCGCCATCTCTTATTACACTGCTTGAAAAATTGTCGCACACTCACGGTTCGATGCCGCTCCATTCCGAAAACGTTGATGTTGTCGGCTCGGATGCGGATTCTGCAATGGCAAAGGAACATCTGCAGAAATTGCTGGAGCGCGAATCCTATGAAAATTATGTGGATGTAAGCTATGGTGTGATGCTAAAGCAGCTCAGCAAAGCCGCTGAGCAATCCGCGGCGTCGGTCGAAACGGTTCGGCTCCAAACAGCCCGGCAGTTAAAGGCAGGTGACGGGTCAACTGTTTCCGAATCTTACATGGACGTATTCGATGCGGCATTACTGAACCTGCGGATCACTCACATGTGCCTTTCCCTTTTGGATCAGAATTTGGCGGTTGAGGACTATACCGGGTTTGCACAAAACTTGGTCAAGGGTGCCGGACGCCTAATCGATGTCGGCGCTTACGATGTTGTTCTAATGATGATTCAATCCTTTCAGCGACACACTCGGGAAAAATCAGCCGCCATTAAGACCGTGGCGGAGGAATGCCTTCAGAAGCTTACCATTTCGGACATTACGACAAGGGTGCTTCAGGTTCTGCAAGATGGATCAATGGATCAAGTCGGCGTCGCCTCCGATATTCTGTCCGCCTTTGGCAAATCCGCAATTCCCGGAATCATGGATCTTTATGTTGCCGAGACGTCATCAAGCGGCAGTCGTGCGATATTCAGGCTGTTGCAAGGAATTGGAACGGATTCACTGGAAGAAGCCTACGCGCGGCTTCATGATGCCCGTATTTCCGTAATCAGAAAAATGCTGGCATTTATCCGGGATGCCGGCTCCAAGGCGTCTTGCGGGCACATCCGCCCCCTCATCGGTCATAAGGATCCGCTGGTGAGGCTGGATGCACTGACAGCGCTGCTTCATTTCGCGGATCCGGACGCAGCGGCTTTTCTGAGTCGTTTTCTCCAGTCCGGAGATCACCGGGAGTGTCAGGGGGCGATTCAATTGGCCGGATATTATCGGGTTGGTGAAGTGGCGACAGAACTGTCGGACCTGTTGAACAAGTCTCCTTGGCGCAAGGTGGATTATCGAAAAAATGTGACAATCATTAAATCCCTGGGGAAAATAGGGAATTCCGGCGTGATTCCGATTCTTGAAAAATTTGCCGGAAAGTCGCTGACTATCTACCCCGATGAACTCAGGAAGATGAAAATTGCAGTTTTCGATTCTCTGAGCGGATATCCCAGAGAAAAACTTTCCCGGATCTTAAACGTCGGCGAACAGTCGGACGATCACCGGATCCGGGATATATGTAAAACCCTGTCTTGAATCCTCTTGACGGGGTCATCCGCGCTTAAGCATCGCCGGCTCAGGAAATTTTTTCATGAGGTATCAATGACTACGGATATTGAATTTCAAAAAAAAATCATGCAAATCCTTTCCTGGATGAGTGCTGTAATTACCAGCCAGCGGCTTTACCTGTCGCATAATCCTTATATTGCGGAAAATACCGAAAAGGCCTATCGCGAGCTGCTGGCCCTGATGCCGCCCGATACGGCAGTGACGTTATTCCTCGTGGGTGAAGATGTCGTGGTAAACCGCAGCAGGCTTACGAGCGTCTCGCCTGCTGCGGAAAAATTCACCCGAATCCTCAAGCAAAGAAAAATAGAAAGCCTCAGTTTTCTGCCAGAACTTCAAAAAGATGAATTTCGCCAATTCCTTCGAGACCTGGCTTCCCCTGATCTGCTCTCAATCGCCTCCCGGAATTGTATCAAGCTGGGCAAGGTGGAACTTCGGAAAAAAGAGAGCGACAACCTCAGTCAAGATTCGGATTCGAATGATCCCGGTGCAGCGGATCATCCATCTGATGAACAACTCATTCGGGAGCCTGTTTCACTGACTGGCCGAGAACCGCGTGAACTCGAGGAACAATACAAAATGGTTCACCTTGAAAAGAAAATCGACATTCACAGCGTGGATCAAATCGTTATCCGGTTCATCAATGAGCTGGAGCGAAACCTCTGCCCGATTTATTTGCTGGGTTCGGTAAAATCCTTTCACGAATATACTTATACCCATTTAATCAATGTCGGTATTTTAACCATGAGCTTGGCGGCAGAACTGGGATTTGCCGGAAATCAGCTCCATGAAATCGGAATCGCCGCGCTGCTCCATGATGTGGGCAAAACTTTCATCCCTGATGAAATACTCAGCAAAGCCGGAATGCTCTCCCCTGAAGAACGCACGATTATCGAGGCTCATCCTGTCAAGGGGTGTCTTTATTTGATGGAAGTTGCCGAAATGCCAGGGATAGCGATCCTTTCAGCGCTTGAACATCATTTGAAATTTGACGGAACCGGATATCCCGTCATCCGACAGGGATGGAAACCGAACATTGTCGCACAAATGATCACCATCGCCGATGTGTTTGACGCCTTGAGAAGCAGGCGATCCTACAAAGAGCCCAAACCGCTGCCTGCGATTGAAGAGATTTTGCATAAAGAGAAAGGGACTACTTTCAATCCGGACCTTGTGGATGTGTTTCTGCAGATGATTACACCGAAAGACTCTCAACAAAAAAACACCGTGATTCAGAATGTTGAAAAACGTGAAAATGAGATTGTTGGGGATAATTTAAAACCGGAACAGGACTCCGCCCCGCAGACTGATGAAACCAATCAGGACGCTGCTGTTGCGGATTTATACCGCCGGATCGTGATCCATGCCAAGGCGAAAAACTTTGTAGCGGCTGAATCGCTCAGGGAAAAGCTCATGGATATGGATCCCATGGCGCTGACCGAGATCATTACCTCGGCGGAGATCATTGAACAGGAAAAAAAAGAAGGCATGACGCATGTCCATTCGACCGTATGGGCCGATCTTTATCAGTCGTTCATAAAAGAGGAGGGAAACGCTTTGTATTATGCCATGAAGGAAGCGGCCTATTCCAATGGCCAGGCCGTTTTCACTCCCGGCGATCGAAATTCCAACCTGTATTTTGTTAATCAGGGGCGGCTGAAAATGCTCTGCAGCCACGATGGCAAGGAAATCCTTGTAAAAACGCTTGCACCGAGCGATATTTTTGGAATTGACACTTTTTTTTCCGACAGTGTCTGCACCACGCAAGTTATTGCCTTTCCCATGGCAAAGGTCAGTTATATTGAAAAAAAAGTTTTACAGGAATGGAAGGAGAAATTCCCTGCGCTTGAGACAAAACTGAACGGATACTGCCTTAAGTTTGAAAAAACCCAGGATCTACTCAGGAAAAAAAACCTGGACCGACGGATGCAGCGGCGTTTTCGCATTGAAGGCAAAGCCGTCGTGCAGATATTGGGTGCTTCCGGGGCACCTGTCGGGAAGCCTTTCGGAGGGGTTCTCGCAGATATTTCCGCAACCGGCGTTGCCTGTATCGTCAAGCTGATCAAAAAAGAAATTGGACAGTTATTGCTGGGCAGGAGCGTGGAATTGAAACTTAGCTTTGCCTTCAAAGGCGCCAACCGGGCCATCGATCAGGTCGGGACCATTGTCGCCGTAAGCTCTCCGCCATTTGACGATTATTATCTACATGTCAGATTTCATCAGATGCTTGACGGGGGCTTGGTCAGGGAACTTGCCGCCCGGTAGCAAAAGCGGAGCCGTTAACAAGCTTGATTCCCCCCAACCAATCCGCAATCTGAAAAAATAGAAAAGCCGTAACCCAAGTCATTCCCCGCAACCTATCCGCAACCAGCCAAAACAGAAAGGCCGTAACCCATAAGGATTACAGCCTTTTCAGTTTGATGGTGCCGAAGGCCGGATTTGAACCGGCACGCCCGTAGAGCGCTACCCCCTCAAGATAGTGTGTCTACCAATTCCACCACTTCGGCATTAAATAAGGCAGTTTCACAAGGGTAACTCTCGATAGAAACAGCCTTGAGGTAATTTTATTTTTTCGGAGCACTTTCCGGCAGAGGCTGGGAAGGTGCAGTTGTTTGGGGCATGTTCTGCGCTGCGTCCGGTTTGGTTTCGGATGACGCAGGCGCGGATACCGGCGCCGGTGTGTTTGTCATGATGGATTTACCGGTTCGGTTACTGGACATATAGGCCAGTGCGAGCGAGGTAATCATGAAAACGACCGCGGCAACGGTTGTCGCTTTGCTTAAAAACGTGGAAGCTCCGGTGCTGCCAAAAAGAGACTGGCTGGATCCGCCTCCGAAAGCCGCGCCCATATCGGCGCCCTTGCCGGTCTGGAGCAGAACGATCATGATGAGCGCGACACACACTATAATATGAATAAAAACCAGTAAAACGGACATGAGATACCGTATTTTTGGGGTTAGTGAAGAAAATGGATGATGCTGCCGAATACCTTTGCCGAAAGACTGGCGCCGCCGACCAGCGCGCCATCGACATCCGGCATATTCATGATTTCCGTTACATTGTCAGGTTTAACACTGCCACCATACAGAATTCTAACAGTTTTGGCAAGCAGATTATCAAAGCGTTTTTCTACGAGTGAGCGCAGAAATGCATGTACTTCCTGCACCTGAGAGATAGTGGCGGTTTTGCCCGTGCCGATGGCCCATACCGGCTCATAGGCGATGACAAGAATGCCCGACAGCGATTCAGGCGAAAAGCCTTCTAATCCCTTTGTGACCTGTTTGTCAAGCACAGAAAACGTTTCTCCAGCGTTCCGCTGGGCTTCGGTTTCACCCACGCAAAAGACAGGGATTAAATGATGCTCCAGAGAAGCGCGGATTTTGGCATTCACCGATTCATCGGTGTCCCCGAAATACTGCCGCCGTTCGGAGTGACCGATGATGGCATATCGGCAACCGATATCCGAGAGCATGACAGGGGATATTTCGCCGGTATAGGCGCCTTCGTTTTTCCAGAAAAGATTCTGCGCGCCCAGTGCAACATTTGTCCCTTTCACGACATCGGCCACAGGTGCCAGCGCGGTGAAGGCAGGTGCGATCATGACTTCGACATTCACTCCGGCAGTGCACTGAACCAGTTCCCGGGCCGTTTCGATTGCCTCTGCCACGGTTTTGTACATTTTCCAGTTTCCAGCAATAAGCGGCTTTCGAAGGGTCGGGTTCATCAGAGTCGTTCTCCTATCATGGCGGCAAGGTCAACCATACGGGTGGAATATCCGGTTTCATTGTCATACCAGGACATGACCTTGACCATGTCCTGAACGACAAATGTTGAAATTGCGTCCACGATGGATGAATAGGCAGATCCATTGAAATCCGAGGAGACCAGCGGAAGATCGCAATAAGAAAGAATTCCGGAAAGAGATCCCAGCGCGGCTTCCTTAAGCGCGCCGTTGACGTCCGCAACCGTAACACCGGATTTTTCGATGGTTGCGACAAAATCCACGATGGAAACGTTTGGAGTCGGAACCCGGATGGCAAGGCCGTTCAATTTGCCGGTCAATTCCGGAAGCACCAGAGAAACGGCCTTTGCAGCGCCTGTTGTGGTCGGAATCATGGAAAGCGCCGCAGCCCTTGCTCTTCGAAGGTCCTTGTGGGGGAAATCGAGCAGACGCTGATCCCCGGTATAGGAATGAATGGTCGTCATCAAGCCGCAGCGGATGCCGAAGCTCTCCAGAAGCACTTTTGCCACTGGAGCCAGACAGTTGGTCGTGCAGGAAGCATTTGAAATAATGTGGTGTTTCCTGGGGTCGTAACTGTTACCGTTGACGCCGAGAACTATGGTGATATCGGGATTTTTCGCGGGTGCGGAAATGATGACTTTTTTCGCACCGGCTGCAAGATGTTTGGACGTATTTTCCTTATCCGTGAAAAGACCCGTGCATTCTGCGACAATATCGACTCCCAGATCCTTCCATTCCAGTTTGGCGGGGTCCTTGATGCTGGTAACGGCAACGGACTTTCCACCGACTTCAATTGCACCGTCTTTACCGGTAACCGCCACGGGCAGCTTGCCGTGAACCGAATCATACGCCAGAAGGTGCGCCATGGTCGCTGCATCGGTAAGATCGTTGATGGCCACTACTTCTACATCGGAACGGTTCATTGCCGCTCTGAAAACCAATCTTCCAATTCGTCCGAATCCGTTTATCCCCAACTTGATGCTCATAAAAAAACCTCCTTCAAAAGATTGTCAAAGATTACCAGAATATCTATCCATAGGCAGCAGAGCGGAAGCCAACTGTTCCGATCTTTGTCTTTTTATGATGATTCTCCCCGCTTGTTTCCTTTCAAAATCCCGCTTGCCAGTGAAATGCTTTTTTTCCCTGAAGTCTCCAGGGCAACCGCCAGCTTGCTGAGTTCGGTATCTTTACGCAGGTGAAGCGCCTTGATCAAAACAGGAAGATTCACCCCGGAAAGGACTTCAATGCGTCCTTCTTCCAGAAAAGAATAGCTGATATTGGAGGGCGTCCCGCCGAACATGTCCGTAAGGATCAAGACGCCGTCTTTCTGGTCCACTTTTTTGATGCCGGCGGCAATTTTTGCACGCAGTTTTTCAACCTCTCCATTTAAATCAATGGAAATGGATTCCAGTTGTTCCGGCCGATTGCCAAGAATGAATACCGCAGCATCAATTAAAGCATCTCCGAGACAACAATGGGTGACAATAACAATCCCTATCATGAACACTCCTGTATAACCCCCCGGATCCGATAACGCGGTGACAATTTTGGACTATCTAAGGCTCCGGTAGTCGATGGGTGAGGTTCCGCTGAACGCAGCTGCAGAACCGATGGCATATCCCTACTTCCCGTTTATGTGAGTAAAATATCCCGGTGATGAATTTCAATGTGTTTGGACGGATACTGATTCTTAAGATGTTCGCCGATCGCATCGGCAACGGCTACGGACCGGTGTCTTCCACCCGTGCATCCCACTGCAAGGGTCAGGTAGGCTTTGCCTTCTTTTTCATACAAGGGAATCAGGTATGTTACAAGATCCAGATACCGTTTCATAAATTCCTGACAGTCGATATTGTCCAGGACATGGGATTTAACGCGCAATGAAGTTCCATCCAAAGGTTTCAGCTCTGGAATATAATATGGGTTGGAAATAAATCGCACATCCATGACCATATCCGCATCTTTGGGTATGCCAAATTTAAAGCCAAAAGACAATACCGTAATGTGGATGGAGGCCAGAGCCCCGCTTTTCTGAGCAATGTTCTGAATCATGGATTTGAGTTCATGAACATTGCTGTATGAGGTATTGATGATCAGATCCGCAGCGGTTCGCAGCTCCTTCAGTTGTTCTTTCTCCATCCGGATGCTTTCCGTCAGGTTTTTATTCCGTGAAAGCGGATGGTGTCTTCTCGTCTGGCTGTATCGATGAATCAGGATATCTTCTTCAGCTTCAAGAAAAAGAATCTTGAACGCATCGCCCTGGTTTCTCAGGGATTCAAAAATCGCGGCATGGCTGACCAGAAAGCCTTTTTCGCGGACATCCATGACAAAGGCAAGACCTGCCATCTTGAAATCACGTTCGATGGGAAGTTCCAGAAACTTCGGCAGGAGGGCAACCGGCATGTTGTCGACACAGTAGTACCCGGCGTCTTCAAGTGCTGCGATGGCGGTGCTTTTTCCGGAACCCGAGTACCCGGTGATGATAATGATATTATGTGTTTTCACGAATGGCTTTGTCAGAAATCTTCATCTTCCGACTGAATAATGGCAATGATGTCATCAGCGGTCCGAGCCCGAAGGAGTTTTTCCTTGAAAGGCTCATTTTTCAACATTCTGGCAATTCTGGCAAGCGCTTTCAGGTGAAGGCCCGATGCGTTTTCAGGCGTAATCAGCATAAAAAATAAATGGGCGGGCCGGCCATCAAGCGTGTCATAGTCAACGCCTTTTCTGCTTAACCCAAACCCCATTACCAGGTTATCCAGTGACTTCAGCTTCCCGTGCGGTATCCCGATCCCCATTCCGATGCCGGTACTGCCCAGGCGCTCGCGTTCCAGCAATACGTCAATCAGCTCGGCGCAGCCTACCCCGATAATCCGGGCAACTGGGGTGGCCAGTTCTTCAATAACTCCTTTTTTATCCCGGGAAATTAAATCGGTGAGGATGGCGTCTCGATGTAATGCTTCTAATATTTTCATGGTCCTGGATTTCAGTGAAAAACGGCCGGCCGCAAATTAAAACCGCCAAAACTGTCGGCCGGCCCGGGAATTAATTGCTGGGCTGGATTAAACCGTAGTCCCCGTCTTTGCGCCGATACAGGACATTGACACGTTCGGACCTGGCATTGGTGAATACGAAAAAATGGTCTTCCAGAAGATCCATCTGCATAATGGCCTCTTCCACATCCATGGGTTTATAATCGATGTGCTCCACGATCACTTGGCCAAGGTCTTCCGAGTCAACGGCGCGCAGATTCTCCCCTGCGGAAGGTTTCACCCTGGCCTTGGAGCCCGTTCTTCTTTCCCGTGTCTTATCCTTGTTCTTTTTGATCTGTTTTTCCAGTTTGTCCAGGACCATGTCGATGGCGGAATACATGTCGACAGTTTCTTCCTTGCCATAGATATTGAGTCTGTCGCCAACGATATTGATTTCAGCGATATGTCTGAATTTTTCAACAGACAATACGACACTGGCTTCAGCGGGATTATCCAGAAATTTGTCAAACCGGTCCAGTTTATGGCTGACATATTGCGACAAGTTATCCGACGGATCTATATTTTTAAAAGTTACAGATGTTTGCATAAAATTATCTCCTTTTTCTGTTTGCAATTTGACGAAGGTTAAATCAAAACTGCCTGCGTCTGCTGGAAGGCAAAACTTTCAGCATTTCCCGATATTTGGCTACGGTTCTTCGCGCCACCTTGATGTTGGCGGCTTCCAGCATATCCGAAAGTTGCTGATCACTATATGGATTTTTGGTGTCTTCACCGCCAATGATTTGCTTGATCTGATTCAGTACGCTGGCCGAGGCAATCGCGTCCCCGTGCATCCGGCTAATAGAGCTGTTAAAGAAAAATTTCAATTCAAAAATGCCCTGCGGGGTATGCGCATATTTGTTTGTGGTAACCCGGCTGATGGTGGATTCATGCATGCCGATATCCTCGGCGATGTCCCTTAGCACCATGGGTTTGAGATGCAGAATACCTTTTTCGAAGAATTCCCGCTGAAATCGCAAAATACTTTCCATGACCTTGAAAATCGTCTTCTGACGTTGATGAATGCTGCGAATGAGCCAGGTTGCGGATCGCATTTTTTCCTGAACATAATCCCGGGTCTGATCGGATATCAGTTTTTTCTGCTGCAAGGCGTCCCTGTAAAAAGAATTCACCTTGAGTTTCGGCATGCCGTCATCGTTCAGAACGACCACAAAATCATCGTCAACTTTGTAAACATAAATATCCGGAGTGATGTATTGGGGGGACTCGGAGCTGAACAGGCGTCCGGGCCTGGGCTCAAGGCCCTTGATGATATCAACGGCAGAGACGACATCTTCGATGGGAAGCTTCATCGCCTTGCTGATGGCTTTATAGTTTTTTCGCTCCAGGTGGTTAAGGTGGTTGGAAATAATCTCGATAACCGGCGTTTCTTCCAGATTGAAATGCCTGGCCTGAATCAGCAGGCATTCCCTGAGGTCTCGGGAACACACGCCGATAGGATCAAATGATTGCAGCAATTGGAGGACCTGGCTGGCTTTTTCCAAAGCGGATTGACTGGCCAAAGCAAGTTCATCCAGGCTCATCTCAAGATAACCATCCGCGTTTAAATTGCCGATGATCAGGCTGCCGATGGTTTCCGTTTCCGGGTCCGGAAATGTCATCAGCAACTGCCAGGAAAGGTGGTCTTGAAGCGATTCTTTCTGCGCGATAAAAGATTCGTAATTGGGAGCATCTTTTTTTTCGGTTTCGGATGTCACCCTGCCCGATGAACTGTATTCGTTTATCAGACTGCTCCAATCCGTTTCATCTGCGGTTTTGAGATCTGATACTCCACCCGATATCAAACCGATGTCCGCGGGGATGATTTCAGGGGCTTCTTCTGCGGGATCCGCGGCAGTGTCTTCCAGCGTCTCTTCCAGCGCAGGGTTCTCCTGAAGCTCCTGATGAATGGTCTCTAAAAGCTCCAGCCGTGACAGTTGAAGGAGTTTGATGGCCAGTTGGAGCTGCGGCGTCATGATCAGCTGCTGGGACAATTTCAGTTGTTGGCGTAATTCAAGAGCCATCGGGTATCTATTGTTTTGTTATGGGTTAAAGCGTAAATTCAGTCCCCAGATAAATGCGGCGACAGACTTCACTGGAAGCAATCTGCTGGGGAGTTCCGGACTCAATAATTTCTCCGCTGCTTAAAATGAACGCATCATCACAGACGCCGAGCGTCTCGCGGACATTGTGATCAGAGATCAGAACGCCGATTCCGAGTTCCTTTAAATGTTCAATGATGGCCTTGATGTCGATGACTGCCAGCGGGTCAATGCCTGCAAAGGGCTCATCCAATAAAATGAATGATGGATTGGTCGAAAGTGCACGGGAAATTTCAAGACGCCGTTTTTCTCCGCCGGAAAGCAATACGGCTTTCTGGTGTGACAGATGTTTAATGCCCAATTCATCCAAAAGCCTATCCGCCCGGATTGCCTGCTCCGAACGGGAAATCGGCTGATGCTCCAGAATCGCCATCAGATTTTCCCATACCGTAAGTTTTCGGAATATGGATGTTTCCTGGGGAAGATACCCAATCCCTTTGCGGGCGCGAATGTGAATTGGAAAAGAGGTGACATCTTCTCCATCGAGAAAGATTTGTCCGGAATCGGGTTTTAGCATGCCGACAGCCATATAGAATGTCGTTGTCTTGCCGGCCCCGTTCGGGCCAAGCAAGCCCACAACCTGACTGCTGGCGATATTCATGCTGACTGAATTGACGACCCGTTTCCCATCAAAGGTTTTAATCAGTTTCTTCAGCGACAGTACGGGCATGGTCCGGATGACTTCTCAAAAGGGCGGTCAGGGTTTTTTATCAAGTTCGTCGGAATAAAAAACCGCCTCCACCTGCTTTTCTTTGCTGCGTTCAACGACAACGCGGTCCTCATTGACATAAAAAGTAATTTTCTCTCCGATTACATAATTGTTGCCGCTGGTTATTTTGGAACCCGGTCCGCTCAGGACAACCACCTTTGTGGCCGGCGTATATTCAGCCGTACTGGTATAGGCTGTACGATTTTCAGAACGGATCACCACATTTCCGGTAGCCACCACTTTTTTGACGGATTCATCGCCGGTGTCTTTCTTCTCCGTATTTTCCGACACTTTCGTGTAATAAATTCTGAGCTTGTCAGATGTGATCAGGGTTGTCCCCTGCATGGCGCTGACATTGCCGGTAAATTCCGCATAACTGGCTTCGTTATAAGCCACAAGATTGTCGGCTTTAATCTGAATATTGTTGTTATCCTTGCCTTTATCAATAGCGGATGCAATTCGGCCCGGTATCGGCATGGCCATGAACAATATCATGACATTCAGAATTACCAGAAACCGCCGCCGGCAATTTATCGGTCTAAAAGGGGTTTTCACGCAACAATACCTCAACATTTCGCTGAAACCAGGTCTGGTTGGCAATTAAGTCATATTTCATGGAATCCGCCGTTAAATGGATGGCGTTTCCAATGATTGTTACGGGAGCGGCTGTAAAAAGCACCTGATGCCCGTGATCGTAATTCATTTGTTCTGTTTCAAGCGTGTAACCGGGATAGGTCAATACCACATGACCGGTGACTTCAATGTCCTTGGTTTCGGTTTTCAGCATCCCTTGGTTTGCAGTCAGCCGAACCTCTTTGCCGTTCTTTACGAAATAAACGATTGAGACATCTTCTAACATCAATTGTTTGCTTTCGTCAATAACATGGGCGGCTCTGGCATCCAAAATCCATTCCTTGACGCCATTGCGTGTGGAGACCTGATGAACATTGCCGATGGCCAGGCTGGCATTTTGCTGGATGGCGGTTATCAATTTAACGGGGTCCCGGCTCAGGTAACGGTTCTTTATGAAAATTCCTGCGATGACTGCCGTTGTAATCACACTGAAAGCAATCAGGACAACCGTGATTTTCCTTCGTGAGCCGAGCGTGCGATGAAATGCGATCATGTAATGGCGCCGTTATTCGTCATCATCACAGAAACCGGTTGATGACAGTTTCCCACCGGTTTCCGACTTTTAAAATCGTCTCGCAGATTTCCCGGACTGCTCCTTTCCCGCCGGATGCGCGGGTAACCATATCGGCATGCAGCCGGATCAGCTCGTGAGCATCGGCAACGGCAATGGAAACGCCGGACTTTTTCATTAACGGTAGATCCATGAGATCATCACCGACAAATGCGATTTCATCCGCCAAAATGCCGGTTTTCTGACAAACTGTGTTAAGGACATCTGCTTTGGTCGAAAGCCCATCCAGAATCAGTGAAATTCCCAGGTTTTCACATCGATGCAGGAGGGCTCTGGAACGCCTCCCTGTGGCGATTCCCACCTGAATGCCGGACTGCATCAACAGGCGGATACCCAGGCCGTCCTTTACGTTGAACACCTTGATCTGTGAACCCGCATCGTCGTAGGTGATGCTGCCGTCTGTCAGAACTCCATCGACATCCAGCAACAACAGTTTGATTTTTTTTAATTTGTCAATGACGAGTTGATGTTCCATCGACATTTTACTTGTCCGCGGCGTTAACATCGGATACCAGCCTGCGGATCGCTTTGAGCCTTGAAATCAGGTCATGGAGACTCGTCAGAGGCAGGGAATTGGGGCCGTCACATCTGGCATGATCGGGATCCGGATGTACTTCAATAAAAATACCATCGGCGCCGGCGGCAACGGCTGCTTTTGCCAGAAGGGGCGCGAATTCTCTCTGGCCACCGGAGCTTTTGCCGGCGGCGCCCGGAAGCTGAACGCTGTGTGTAGCGTCGAATATGACCGGAAAGCCTGTATCCTGCATGATTTTAATACTTCGAAAATCCACCACAAGGTTGGAATACCCGAACATGCTCCCGCGTTCTGTCAATAAAATCTGACGGTTTCCGGTGGATGTGATTTTTTCAGCAACCCGGGACATATCCCAGGGGGACAGAAACTGGCCTTTTTTGATGTTCACGGGCTTTCCGGTTCGGGCGACTTCCAGAATCAGATCGGTTTGTCTGCATAAAAAGGCGGGGATTTGGATGATATCCAGAACCTGGGCCGCGGATGCCACCTCCGCTTGCGAATGAACATCCGACAGGATGGGAATGGATAATTCATTTTTGATGCTGGAGAGTATCTGAAGGCCTTCGATCATGCCCGGTCCCCGGTAGGATTGCAGCGATGTCCGGTTGGCCTTGTCATAGGAAGCTTTAAAAACAAACGGTATCTCCAGCTCACAGGTCATATCTTTCAGAAATCTGGCAATGGAAAGCGTAATGGCATGGTCTTCGATGACACAGGGACCGGCGAATAGGACCAGTTCGCTGTCCGGTCCCGCGGAGATTTCATTGAATGTCGTTCTGAATTTCATGATGATTCACTATTCTTTTAATAGGAAGGGATTTATCTGCCCGATATCTCAACTTTCCAATAATTTCATGATGTTCTTATTTATAGCTCTGACGGGCAAAAGTCAAGAAATGATGACGGTTCTGAAATCAAACCACTGGAAAAAACAAACCTTGATAAGCTCCGGATTAATTGATAATAATTATGAGATGGGCAAGTCATCCGATTTTTTGAATTATGCCTTCTTTATGGTTCATCCCATAAGAGCGGTATGTGCACGCAGAGAAAAATACAAGAGGATGCTTTATATTCTTTGTGTTTATTCGATGACGTCAATATTGATTAAAATAAAAAAAGGTGGACTCAAACGCTTTGGATAAAAAACTGAATCCTGGAAGATTTTTCCTCCGCCTGATGGGGCTGGGGCTGGCGGCTGCCATTTTGATATCGGGCTGGCTTCTGTGGGGGCGGCTGGAAGGAGAACAGCCCGTGATTGCAACGGAAATCCCCTCTTTTTTCAATCCTGCCCAGGAATTGATTCTGAATGTGTCGGATGCCGTAAGCGGCATCCGGAAGGTATGGGTTGCCATCGAGCAGAACGGCAAGGTTACGGTTCTTCGGGATGATATTTATCCGCAGAAAGGATCATCCGATTCGGGACCTGTCCATACCCTGTCGCTTCCTGTCAAGGCGGATCTTAAAAAGCCGGGGATTACCGATGGCAAGGCCATATTCCGGGTGATGGTCCGGGATAATTCCTGGCGGAACTGGTTTCACGGCAATAAAACAGAGATTGAAAAAGAGGTGGTGATTGATACGCGCCCTCCGCAAATTGTGGTCCTGAACCGGTTTTGCTACCTGAATCAGGGAGGGGCGGGACTTGTCATCTACCGGCTCTCGGAACCCTGTCCGGTCAACGGGGTGATGGTTGGAGACCAGTTTTATCCGGGTCAGTCAGGGTATTTCAGCGACCCGGGGATTCAGCTTGCATTTATTGCGCTGAATCATCATCAGGGTCCGGGAACCGAGCTTTTTATAAAAGCGGTCGATCAGGCAGGGAATGCAACACGATCCGGATTCGCTTATCATATCAAGCAAAAAATTTTCAAGAAAGATACCATTACCGTAAGCGATGGTTTTTTGAACCAGAAAATGCCTGAATTTGATGTTGATGTTCCCCGGGACAGCCAGAATCCCATGCTGGCCAAGTTCATCAAAGTCAACCGGGAGCTGCGCGAAACCAACGAACAGCAGATTTCTTCCCTGGTTGCATCCACCGAAAATAAAATGTACTGGGAAGGAAGTTTTACCCGGCTTCCCAATTCCGCTCCCAGGGCCGGATATGCGGATCACCGTACCTATCTGTACGCGGGTAAGGAAGTGGACCAGCAAGATCATCTTGGTGTGGATCTGGCATCCCTTCAGCATTCTCCGGTACCTGCCGCCAACAGCGGCAAGGTGGTGTTTACCGATTTTCTGGGAATTTACGGCAGATCGGTTCTTCTGGATCACGGATACGGACTCTTCAGCATGTATTCCCATCTCAGCAGTTTCAATGTCACGGTGGGCCAGGTGGTTTCCAAAAACGACATTATCGGATATACGGGCAGCACCGGCATGGCGGCCGGGGATCACCTGCACTTTTCCATGCTTGTCCGAAATACATTCGTCAATCCCATCGAATGGTGGGATGAAGGGTGGATAAAAAACAACATCACCGACAAGATCAAAGAAGTGCAAGCCGCCATCAAGTGATGATTGAATCCAGGGGGGGGGCTTTCAGAAAAGCTTCCGACCCGGTACCGGCAGCATGCTTTCCATTGGAGATTTTCCATTCATGAAAAAATATAAAATTACCAAGACTTATAAAGAAATCAATGACAAGATAAAATCCGGTGAAGTGGTTGTGGTCACAGCCGAAGAAATGACGGATATCGTTAATGAGCGGGGCCCGGTTGAGGCGGCCCGGTATGTGGATGTGGTAACGACCGGAACTTTTTCCCCCATGTGTTCATCCGGCGCTTTTATCAATTTCGGTCACTCGGCGCCCGGCATCAAGGCATCCAAGGTATGGGTCAACAATGTTCCGGCTTATGGCGGTATTGCGGCGGTGGATTGTTATATCGGTGCCACGGAACCCTGTGAGGATGACCCGCTGAACAAGGTTTATCCGGGCGAGTTCAATTACGGGGGAGGTCATGTGATTCAGGATCTTGTGGCCGGAAAGCGGGTATTTCTGAAGGCTACGGCCTATGGCACGGACTGTTATCCCAACCGGTATGTTGAAAAGGAAGTCACCCTCCAGACCCTTCCCAATGCCGTGCTGTGCAACCCGAGAAATGGATACCAGAATTACAACTGCGCCGTGAATCTGACCAAAAAAACCGTTTATACTTACATGGGGACCCTGAAGCCCCGGGCCGGGAACGCCAACTACAGTACGTCGGGTTCGCTGAGCCCCCTGTTCAATGACCCTTATTATCAGACCATCGGGCTGGGAACCCGGATATTTCTGGGCGGCGCCGAAGGCTATGTGACCTGGCACGGTACCCAGCACAAGCCATCCGCCAAACGAACTGCCGGGGGGGTTCCGGTCACTCCGGCAGGAACCCTGTGGGTCATGGGAGATCTGAAAAAAATGAGCCCCCGGTGGCTGGTTGGCGTGAGTATTCTGGGGTATGGGTGTTCGCTTGCGGTCGGCCTGGGGATTCCGATTCCGGTTTTGAATGAGGAGATCGCCGAATATACCGGGGTTTCGGATGAAGCGATTTTTACACAGATTCTGGACTATGGCCATGATTATCCAAACGGCATTTCCCGCAGCCTGGGCCAGGTCAGTTACGCGGAGCTCAAAAGCGGAACGATCCGGTTGAACGGAATGGATGTGCAAACCGTTCCGCTTTCCAGCATGGTCCGGGCCAGGGAAATCGCTGAAACCCTGAAATCATGGATTCGCCGCGGTGAATTCATGCTGGGAGAGCCCCAGTTTACCCTGCCGATCTAAACGGTAACCCTGTCATGCCGGATATCATCAGAGCCTTTATCGCAGTGACACTTCCCGAGCCCCTGACAGCTATTGTGTCCGGGGTTCAGCAAAATCTAAAAGCCCGGGGCTTGCATATTGCCTGGGTGGCCCCGGGAAATGTCCATCTGACCTTGAAATTTCTGGGGGATATCGAATCAACCGATATTGATCCGATCGCTGACGTGATGAATGCATGTGCGCAGTCGATGGCCCCATTGACTGTTGCCGCCCTGGGGCTTGGAGTTTTCCCGGACCTTCGGCGCCCGCGGGTCGTGTGGCTGGGAATAACAGGCGGTATGCCGCAATTGATCGCCTTTCAGAAAGATCTGGATGCCGGGCTGACTGCTCTCGGCAAGGGCCGGTTCAAGCCGGAGGAGCGGCCCTTCAAAGGGCACCTGACACTTGGCAGAATCAAGGCCGGGCTGGATACCGGCATTCTGGTAAAGGCGCTCAGGGAAACCGGAAAGGTCGAGTCGTCAGCGGTTACGATCCATGCCATCCACCTGATTCAAAGCCGGCTGACATCATCCGGTTCCATTTACACGCCGCTCAGATGTGCGGTGCTTGGCAGTTCCGCAAGCGGCCTTTGTCAGAAAAATGCAATTCAGCTCACAAATAAGGAGGGCACATGATTACCATGCCGGAAAAGGAAAAAGCCGTTGATGCGGCGATGACTCAAATAGAACGCCAGTTCGGTAAAGGTTCTATCATGAAGCTGGGAAGCCGGGTCGTACAGGACATCCCCACGATTTCCACCGGATCTCTGGCTCTGGACAAGGCCCTTGGCATCGGCGGCCTTCCCCGGGGAAGGGTGGTTGAAATATTCGGCCCGGAATCGTCGGGGAAAACAACACTGGCCCTTCATGCGGTTGCCAGCGCCCAAAAACAGGGCGGGATCGCAGCTTTCATCGATGCCGAACACGCCCTGGACCCGGTCTATGCACGCAAACTTGGGGTCAATTGTGATGAAATGCTGATTTCACAGCCCGATACAGGGGAACAGGCTCTTGAAATCACCGATATGCTGGTAAGAAGCGGCGCCGTCGATATCGTTGTCATCGACTCCGTGGCAGCGCTGGTACCCCGGGCGGAAATCGAAGGTGAAATGGGGGATTCCCATATGGGGCTTCAGGCAAGGCTCATGTCCCAGGCCCTTCGAAAATTGACCGGAACCATCAGCAAGACCATGACCAGCGTGATTTTCATCAACCAGATCCGCTCCAAAATCGGCGTGATTTTCGGTAATCCCGAAACAACGACCGGCGGTAATGCTTTGAAATTCTATGCATCTGTCCGGCTGGATATCCGGCGCACCAGCCCCATCAAAGATGCTCAGGAACAGATGGGGTACCGCACCAAGGTCCGGGTTGTGAAAAACAAGCTGGCCCCGCCGTTTCGGGAGGCGGAATTTGATATTCTCTACGGCGAAGGCATTTCCGCGGCCGGAGATCTGCTGGATGTCGGCGTCGAGGCTGGCATCATTGAAAAAAGCGGATCCTGGTATGCCTATCAGGGGGAGCGGATCGGGCAGGGCCGGCAAAACGTCAAGGCTTATTTCCTGGAGAACCCGGAGACCTATCAATCCATTCTGACACGGGTCAGGGAAAGCATGGGGCTGGTCTCCAAAAAGGAAGAGGCGCCTAAACAAACAACAGCGTAACAACATGTCGGCTGTTTTTTTATTTTAACGGAGCGATCTATGACGGGCAACGAGATTCGCAGGCAATTCCTGGAATATTTCAAAAAACAATCACACCAGCAGGTCCGAAGTTCATCCCTGGTTCCCCGGGATGATCCCACCCTGCTGTTCACAAACGCCGGGATGGTTCAGTTCAAGCGGACGTTTCTCGGAGAGGAGAAACGCGGGTATGATCGGGCCGTGACTTCCCAGAAATGCGTCCGGGCGGGCGGCAAACACAATGACCTTGAAAATGTCGGCTATACGGCCAGGCACCATACTTTTTTTGAAATGCTGGGAAATTTTTCATTCGGAGATTATTTCAAGGAAAAAGCCATTGAATTTGCCTGGGATCTCTTGATCAACGGATACGGTCTGCCTGCCGATAAACTGTATGCGTCCGTTTATCTGGATGATGACGAAGCCTACGGCCTCTGGCATAAAAACATCGGTCTGCCGCAAGAGCGGATTGTCCGGTTCGGCGAAAAGGATAATTTCTGGGCCATGGGCGATACCGGCCCCTGCGGCCCCTGTTCGGAAATTTTGATCGACCGGGGCGAGCGCTATGGATGCGGGCAGCCCGAGTGCAGGGTAGGGTGTGACTGCGACCGGTATCTGGAGATCTGGAATCTGGTATTCATGCAGTTCAACCGGGATGAAACCGGAAAAATGACGCCGCTTCCCAAACCCAGCATTGATACGGGCATGGGGCTTGAGCGGATTGTCTCCGTTGTTCAGAATGTGTCCACCAATTACGACACGGATCTGATCATGCCCATCATGAAAGCGGCGGAGTCCCTCAGCGGGCGGCGACTGGGGCAGTCCCAAGAAAGCGATGTCGCCATAAAGGTCATCGCCGACCACAGCCGGGCCGCCGCATTCCTGATCGGGGACGGGGTTCTGCCCTCCAATGAAGGCAGGGGCTATGTCCTTCGGCGGATCATGCGCCGGGCCATCCGGTACGGCCGCAATATCGGCCTGACCCGGCCGTTTCTCCACAAGACCGCAGGAGCAGTCTGCGATCTCATGAAACCTGCCTATCCGGAACTTTCCGATGCTTTTGCGTTCATTACCAATGTGATCCAGAACGAAGAACGCCGGTTTTCCGAGACCCTGGACAACGGTCTCAAGCTGTTAAACGACACGCTTCAGGAAATGAAGGCCAAAGGCAGGACCGAGGTTCCCGGAAATGTTGTGTTCAAGCTCTACGACACATTCGGGTTTCCGGTGGACATTGTCCGGGACGTGATCCGGGATGAGCGAATGAGCGTGGATATGACCGGTTTCGAATCGGCCATGGAAGCCCAGCGCATCCAGTCCCGTTCTGTTTCGAAATTTGCCAGCGCTGGCGATGCGTTTGTGCAGCTTTCAGCCGGCGGCATGCGTCCGGAATTTGTGGGCTACCGCCTGCAGTCCTGTATTGCGACTGTGCTGGTTCTGGCGGCAGACGGACGGGAAATGCCGCAAGCATCGGCCGGAGAGCGCATTGAAATCGTTACCGCCATCACCCCGTTTTACGGGGAATCCGGCGGCCAGTCCGGAGATATCGGAACCATCACCGGCGGCGAGTCCAATCCCGGACTTGAGATCCGGGTGACCGGAACCGTAAAGGACCCAGCCGGGATCATCATCCATCAGGCAGCGGTTATATCCGGATGCATTCGAAAAGGAGATGCCGTTACCCTTACGGTGGATAGCGTTTCGCGCGAGGCCACGGCATGCAACCACACGGCCACCCATATTCTTCATGCCGCCTTGCGAACGGTGCTCGGAGACCATGTCAAGCAGGCCGGATCACTGGTCAACCCCGAAAGGCTCCGGTTTGACTTTACCCATTTTTCCCAGGTGGCGTCCGATTCCCTCGAACAAATCGAAAGATTGGTGAACCGGCGGATCCGGGAAAACGTGCCGGTTCATATTGAAGAAATGGATGCGGATGAAGCCTTTAAAACCGGCGCCACCGCCTTGTTTGAGGAAAAATACGGAGACCGGGTCCGCGTCATTACACTTGATACTTTCAGCAAGGAGCTTTGCGGCGGCACACACACGCAGCGAACCGGCAACATCGGGTTGTTTAAAATCGTTTCAGAGGCCGGTGTGGCTTCGGGGGTCCGCCGCATCGAAGCGGTTACGGGTGAAGCCGCCATGGACCATGTCGTAAAGTCGTTTCGCATGATCCAGGATTGTGCAGGCCTGCTGAAAACAAAACCCGATGATATCCCGCTTCGCATTGAAAAAATGCTGTCCCTTCAAAAAGCACTTGAAAAAGAAGTGGAAAAGCAAAAATCCCAAGTATCGGCTGGCGCGATGCATGCGGCCATGGATGATATTCAGACGATTCAGGACATTTCGGTTCTGGTTAAAAAAGTTCAGGCGGATTCGCCGACCGTGCTTCGGGACCTGGGAGATCAGTTCAAAGACAAAATAAAATCCGGTGTCGTTGTCCTTGGGAGCGAGTCCGCCGGAAAAGTTCTCTTGATAGCCCTGGTAACCAAAGATCTGATCAAACGGTATCATGCCGGTAACATCGTCAAGGAGATTTCAGCGATTGTCGGCGGCAGCGGCGGCGGCAGGCCCGACATGGCTCAGGCCGGCGGCACGCTGCCGGATAAGCTGGATGACGCCCTTGAAAAAGCAATCGAGGTGATCGGCAGAGGGTAATCCCTGCTCGCATCCGCCTGTCTTTTACCAAGGCCCCGATGGGATGTCCCTCCGGGGCCTTTTGTTTGTATGAATGGAATTCGATGACATCCGATTGCATCACTGTGCGCGGCGCCCGTCAGCACAACCTGAAGAACATTGATGTGGATATTCCCAGAAACCGGCTGGTAGTAATTACCGGCCTGTCGGGGTCCGGAAAATCATCACTGGCTTTTGATACCTTGTATGCCGAAGGCCAGCGCCGGTATGTGGAATCCCTGTCCACATATGCGCGCCAGTTTCTGGAGCGCATGGAAAAGCCGGATGTGGATTTTATCGAAGGGCTTTCTCCGGCCATTGCCATCGAACAGAAAACCGCAAGCCATAATCCCCGGTCAACCGTGGGAACGGTCACGGAGATTTATGACTATCTGAGGCTGTTGTTTGCCAGAGTCGGAACCCCGCACTGTCACCAATGCGGGAAACCGATTGTCAGCCAGAGTCTGGATCAGATGGTAGACCGGTTGATGACCCTGGAAACAGGTACGCGAATCATTCTCCTGGCGCCCCTGGTGTCCAGCGAGGCCGGCGCTCATGAAAAGCTGTTCAAGCAGCTTGTCCGCCAGGGTTTTTCAAGGGTTCGCGTGGACGGCACGTTTCGGGATATCGAAACGATCGGCGCTCTGAATAAAAAGACCCGGCACACGATCGAAGTGGTTGTGGACCGGCTGGTTGTCAAGCAGGGGCTTCAAAACCGTCTGGCCGACTCTCTGGAGCTGGCCCTGTCCCAGTCCGGCGGTCTGGCCATTATCGATATCGCGGGCCAGGAGCCCCTTGTGTTCAGCGAAAAAGCCGCCTGCATCACCTGCGGGATCAGTTATCCGCCGTTTTCTCCCGCCAGCTTTTCATTTAATTCGCCGCAAGGGGCCTGTCCCCGGTGCGACGGACTGGGCGCAACAACCGCCGTGGATCCGGATCTTATTGTTCCCAATCCGGAACTGTCCCTGAGGGAAGGCGCGGTAACGCTCTGGGCAAAACGCGATTCCCTGCATTTCATCGAATTTCTGGATGCCCTGACAGCCGCCTACGGGACGGACATCTATACCCCGTACAAGCTGCTCCCGGAAAAGTGCAAACATGCCCTGCTCTACGGGTCAAAAGATATACCCATTCAATTTTACATCGAGCGCGGTGAGCGCCGCATTTTTTATGAAAGGCCGTTTGAAGGCATCGTTCCCAAGCTGGAGCGCCGCTACAGGGAGACGGATTCGGCCTTGTCCAGGGAGGAAATCCGGCAGTACATGAGTTTTCGGCCCTGTTCGGAATGCCTTGGGGCAAAGCTGAATCCGGCGTCCCGTTCGGTCCGGATCGCGGGGCGAAACCTGAGCGACCTGACCGCGCTTTCAATAGAACGGGCTTTTGTGTATTTCAGCGAACTGACGCTGACAGGCAGACAACAGGTGATATCCGAGAGAATCCTCAAGGAAGTGGTCGAGCGTCTGGGGTTTTTGAATCACGTCGGGCTTTCGTATCTGACACTGGACCGGTCCGCCAACACACTTTCCGGCGGAGAAAGCCAGCGCATTCGACTGGCAACGCAAATCGGCTCCAAGCTGACAGGTGTTCTGTATGTCCTGGATGAACCCAGCATTGGCCTGCACCAGCGCGACAATCAGCGGCTGCTGTCCGCACTCGGGCGGATGCGCGATCTGGGAAACACCGTGCTGGTTGTGGAGCATGATGAAGAGACAATCCGGGCGGCTGACTATGTCGTGGACATGGGCCCGGGAGCCGGCATTCTCGGCGGAGAAGTCATGTTTTCGGGACCGCCGCAGGACCTGGTTCAGGATGCCCGGTCGCTTACCGGACAATATCTTTCAGGCAAAAAGAAAATCGGGCTGCCGTTAAACCGCAGGCCTGGAAACGGCGGCAGGATTCTGATCGACGGCGCCTCCGGAAACAATCTCAAACACATCCGCGCGGAGATTCCCCTGGGCTGCCTGGTTTGCGTCACCGGGGTGTCCGGATCCGGAAAGTCCACGCTGGTTCTGGAAACGATTTACAGCGCACTGGTGCAGCGCTTGTATCATTCCAGGATATCGGCCGGCCCATACACCCGCCTGGAGGGAATGGAGGCGATCGACAAGGTGGTAAACATCGATCAGTCGCCCATCGGTCGAACGCCGCGATCCAATCCCGCCACCTATACCGGCGTTTTCTCGCATATTCGCGATCTGTTTTCGAAAACTTCCGATGCCCGGCTAAGGGGCTTCAAGGCAGGCCGCTTCAGCTTCAATGTCAAGGGCGGACGGTGCGAGTCCTGCTGCGGGGACGGGGTCGTCAAAATCGAGATGCATTTTCTGCCGGATGTCTATGTCACCTGCGATGTGTGCCGGGGAAAGCGCTACAATCGGGAGACCCTGGAGATCCGCTATCGGGGCAGGCACATCGCTGAAGTTCTGGATATGACGGTTCGTCAGTCGCTGGCGTTCTTTGAAAAGATACCGGCCATCCACTGCCGGCTTCAGACCTTGTCGGATGTCGGACTCGACTATATTTGTCTGGGGCAGGCCGCAACCACCCTGTCCGGAGGCGAGGCTCAGCGGGTCAAGCTGAGCAGCGAGCTTTCCAGAAGAGGGACCGGAAAAACCCTCTACATTCTGGATGAACCCACAACCGGCCTTCATGCCGCGGATATCCAGAACCTGCTGAATATCCTGAACCGTCTGGTGGATGCGGGAAACACCGTGCTGGTTATTGAGCACCAATTGGATGTGATCAAATCCGCGGATTACCTGATCGATCTGGGTCCTGAAGGCGGGGACGGGGGCGGGCAGGTGGTCGGCTGCGGAACGCCCGAAGCCCTGAGCCGGATTTCCGCATCTTATACCGGGCAGTATTTAAGAAAGTACTTTTCCGCTCCTTTGTAAAACAAATGTAACACCGGATAAACTAGCTTTGCTTTTCCAATGCGTTGTTACAATATGGCCGAACTTTCAAAAAACCGATCTCAGGTCAATCCTGTATGATCGGTTTTTTTGTCCACTGCCGCCATGAGAAAATTTGATGGCTTCGCAAAAAGTCCAATATCTGCGTTGCGCTGCATCCTTCGTCGTT
>JBBIPX010000027.1:0-31487 GCA_037442625.1 Desulfobacteraceae bacterium | reverse complement strand
AAAAGTCCAATATCTGCGTTGCGCCGCAATTTATGCATTTTCATATTCACGCAGCCGAGATGCCGTAAACCTGGCCATTGTCTTGCGCGCGCAGATGTGACATAGCGGACGCGGATCGGCAACCGGTATGACGGGTTGATGCCTGTTCCGGATATACATAAGAAAACGGGCGGTTCCCATGACAGCACCGCAGCTCTCGCAGTGGATCAGTTCCTGCCGGTTCAGAATCGTCCCGCACAACGACAGAACCCTTTTGCCGTCGGCATCTTCCATTCTCATGGCCCCGGTGGGGCAGTTGGCGGCGCAGGCGCCGCACAAGACGCACCGGGTTTCGGTAATTGTAAAATCCGTTGGGCCGGGCCGATCAAAATCAAGATAACCCATCTGAAGCGCGTCCACCAGAATCTTGTCCCGGCAGATTTGCACGCAGCGCCCGCACCGGATGCAGATATCACAGCGAAGGCACCGGGCGGCCTCCTGCCGAACCCTTTCCTCGGGATAACCGGTTTCGACCTGCTGAAAAGTTTTTTGCCTCAGCGCAATGGGCAGCAGGGACATGACGGGCCGCTGCAATTCCATTTTGGCCCTGGCCGGTAGTTCTATCCAGTCGATTCTTCCCCTTCGCACCGGAACCGGTGGAATCCTGGGCTGGGGCATTTCCGACAGATACCGGTCAATGGCTTCCGCGGCGCGTTTGCCGCCACCGATGGCTTCAATCACGGTAGCCGGCCCCGAAACCGCATCTCCGGCTGCGAAGACGCCGGGGACCGATGTTTTCATGTTGACCCTGCTGGCGAAAAGGGTATTTCTGCGAGTCCACTTGAGTCTTGGAACCGATGCCAGGCAGTCCTGATCCACCTGCTGTCCGATAGCCGATATCACCGCATCGGTTTCAATCAGATATTCACTGCCTTCAACCGGAACCGGAACTTTTCGGCGGCTGCCTTCCTGTACGATCATTTCCGCGCGGACGCAGCGAAGCGCCGTCGCCCGGCCGTCCTGTCCGACAACTTCCACCGGGATGGTCAAAAACGAGATCCGGACGCCTTCCTCCTCTGCCTGTTCGACCTCCTCGACATCCGCGGGCATTTCGGATCGCTCCCGGCGGTAAGCCAGAACCACTTCCCTGCATCCAAGCCGGATGCAGGTTCTGGCGGCGTCAATCGCCACATTCCCGCCGCCGATGATCACCACCCTTTCGCCGGGAATTTTCCAGTCGCCCAAAGCCACGCGCCGGAGCAAATCGATGGCCTGCGTAACCTGCGGGAAATCCGTTTCACCGGGGATATTCATCATGAACGACTTGTGCGCCCCGATTGCAAGAAAATAGGCTTCAAATCCTTCGGCATTCAATGAATCCAGGGTCACATCTTTTCCAAAACTGGTATTGAAACGAAAATCCACGCCCAGCTCTTCGAGCATGGCCACTTCCAGGTCAATGACGCGGCACGGAAGCCTGTATCGGGGAATGCCAAGCAGCAGCATTCCGCCGGCTGTTGACAGCGATTCAACAACCCGAACCCCGTATCCCATAAGACTCAGGTAATATGCGGCGGTCAGGCCGGCAGGCCCGGCGCCGATGACACAGACTTTCTGTCCTTTGTCCGGCTCCTTGGGCGGATTGAGGTACCTGCCTTCCACCATCAATTTTTCGGCGGCAAACGCCTTTAAATATTTAATGGAAACCGGCTGGTCGATTCTGCCCCGCACGCACATGAGTTCGCAGGGCCGGGTGCAGACCAGCCCGCACACCCAGGGGAAGGGGTTGTCTTTCCGGATCACTTCGATGGCCTCCGCATCCCGTCCCATGCCGATCAGGGTGACATAGCTGGGGATGTCCATACCGGCAGGGCACGCCATCTGGCAGGGAGCCGGCGCGATATTGACGCACTCGCCCATGGCGCAATTGTTGGTCTGGACATGACTGACGAACACCTCCCGGTATTCGGTCAGCGTCTCTTCCACAAAACGGCCGATTTTCCGGCTGGCATCGTCCGGTCCTTCATTCACGATTTTCCGGGCAAAGGATTCAATGGACTGCAGGTGGTCCGCGCCCGCCCTTCCCCAGACCACATCCCGGATCAGCTCCAGGATTTTCCCCGTCCTTCGCCGGCTTTTGGGATCGCTAAGGTTTCCGGTATCCAGGATGCGCGCAAGTTCGGTCATCAAGGCATTGACCGGACAGCGCTTTTGCGGAAGGATTTCACCCTTCATCGCTTCCCAAGAAGGCATCCGAATCGCCGACTGTTTTTTCCGGAAACCCGGCATTTTTTCCTCGGTCATGCCGAATTCCAGGCAGTGCGAGGGGCATACCGTTACACAGGCCGGTTTCAATCCCTGATCGATTCGATCCTTGCAAAAATCGCATTTTATGGCCTGGCGCCTTTCCGGATCCCATTGGACCGAACCCCAGGGGCAGGCGGCGATACAGTTTTTACATCCGATACAGAGCAGCGGGTCTACATAAACGATGCCGTCCCTCGGGCGCTTTTTCATGGCGCCCGCAGGGCAGGCCGCCACGCACCAGGGCGTTTCGCAATGGAAACAGGACATCAATACATGGGACTCCCGGGGCAATCCGTCGATGACATGAAGGCCGTCCGGAACGATCCGGCAGAGTCCGGCACCGGACGGAAGGGCTTTGTTGCTTTCACATTGTACTTCGCAGCTATGGCATCCAATGCATTTTTTTCTGTCCTGAAACAAGTAATAGTTGCTCATAATCTTTCTCCCCACCTGAAAAGGGTTTTGGAAAACGAAACGCACAAAAGATACTTGTTCTGCACGGCCTTAAGGGTGATATCCGCCCCGGGCTGTCCCTGTTTCAAATAAAATTCTGAAAATACCTTATCTTAGGATCTATATTTTATCAAGCACGATGGCGGCGTCACCACTCGGGATTTTCCCGCTGCATCCGGATGTGCTCGCCGATTTCCTTGAGCACGAAAAAACGGGTCAGCGCCCTTGCGATCTCTGAATCGGAAGGCGCCTGACCGGTTATCTCCGCAACATACCTGCGAATGGCGTCAACAGCGGTCGCGATCTGGTCCCCGCATAAAACCTGCGTCATGAAGTCTCCTTTTTTCGGGACTGCAAGCCGATCTGATTCAGTTTCATGATCATCCCCCCGGACAATGCGATTCCACAACTCGTCAAGAACAGTCCATGGGAACCGATGGCTTCGTAAAGATATCCGCTTAAAAAGAATCCCGCCATCAGTCCCAAACCGTAGCTGACCGCGTTGTTGACCGCCTGCCCGAGCGTTTTGGATGCCTCCGAGGACAGGGCGTCCACATACAGGATGCTGGACATGTGGAAGGCGCCGTATGTAAATGCGTGGAGCACCTGGGTGATCAGGATCACGGGCCCGCTGTCGACAAAGGCCAGCAGGAACCAGCGCAGGGCTGCGATGCTGAATGAAAAGACCATGACGGATTCCAGGGAAAAGCGCCTGAACAATCGCCCTGAATAAACCATCACAATGATTTCGGCAGTCGACGCCACGGCCCAGGAGATGCCGATAAACGTTTTATCAAAGCCGAGTTTCTCCAGATGTATTGAGAAAAACCCGTAATAAGCCCCGTGACTGAGCAGCATCAGAAACGCGCAGATCAAAAAGACGATGCTCTTGCGGCTCGCCAACTGCCCCGCGCCCCCGGAAAGTCCATGGGACCTGGGGGTGCGAACGGACGGCACGCCCGGGGAAATCACGGATTGAACAAGTCCGCCCGCCAGAATCAGCGGCAGAATGATGCCGACCGGATAGGCGTCGATCGCGCCGCCGACCAGAACAACCACAACGATAAAGGCAGCCGAACCCCAGGCTCGCGTCTGGCCGTACCGCTGTTTCTCCTTTCCCAGCACATCCATGGTGAAGGCTTCCAGAAAGGAGATGACGGGAGAGAAAAAAATACCGTACCCCAGGGTGATCGCCACCAGCCACTCGAAGCGGGTCGTAAACAGATAAAGGGACCAGATGGCAGCACTTGCGATATTGCAGGAAACATAGATGGCCTTTCTGGCCTGAAGCCGATCGGCCAGCATGCCCCAGAGCACGGGAAAGAGCACCAGCAGCACGGAGCGCAGGGCCGAGATCACCCCGATCTGAAAACCGCTCAGCTTGATGTGGTAGAGATAGAGGTTGAAATACGGCAGATAAACGCCCATGACCCCGAAATACAGAAAATACTGGGCGCGGATCGATAGCTTCATCCTGCCGGCGGACTCACCTGGCATCCTCCCTCTCCTCATGACAATTGGCCACAGCACGTTTTTTCCGTAGTTCCCCACCCGGACGATCTCCCCTGTTTAAGCGTCTTATCACAACCTGCAACCGGTTTTCCAGTTGTTTTGTTTTTAAGGGAAATCCGCTCCACTTTATAAATCGGAATTGATGATTAATTATTTAGGAAGAGTCGCCGGGTGCGGCACCCGGCATATTCAACACCATCTTGCAGATACCTTATCCGGTGATCGGATATAAATCGGTGAGTGGTTTTACCCCCCGGTGAAGCATAAAGGAGGCTACCATGGAAGATAACGTTTTTTTCAGCCGGGAAGAGCTCCGGTGCGAGGAAAAATGTACATATGAATGGGTCGATTGCGTGGAAACCGAGGATGGTTCGGCCATATGCAAGACCCGCGAACGGAACTGCTTCAACGAGTGTTCGCACTGAGAGGCAATCCGCAACCAGGAGGGACTGAAATGATGAACAAAATATCCATTACAGCGCATCGCTGCTGTTCCACGGAAAAGCAGCGACTGGTATCGGAACTCCGGGTCTGTGATTTTTGCTCGGACAATTACAAAGATCACCATGTCTGCTATCGGCGCGTTGCGAAAGAAAGCGTCCGCCATGCAATCGGTTGCATGGCTGCCTAGCAAGGGGCGGCGGGAGTCTTTTGTTCCCGTCTCCCGGATGTGTTCCGCCATCACCGGCGGTCGCAAAAGATAGCCCGGAAAAACCGGGCTATCTCGATCTGCCGTAAAAGGAGGCTAAAATGAACTTTTCAGACAAGGAAGCGCTCATCATCGGCGGCGGCAGCGGCATGGGGCTGGAGACGGCAAAGCGGCTGGTGCGCGCGGGGGCGCGGGTGACGATCGTCGGCAGAAAAAAGGAGAAGCTGGAAAAAGCGCGCGAATCGCTTGACATGCCCGCCAGGGTGCGCATCTTTCCATGTGATCTTGCAAAAAGGGACGATGTGGATACATTGATTCATCACATTGGGGACTCGATGAAAAACGTGAAATACCTCGTTAACGCCGCGGGCGTTTTCTCCCCCAAATCCTTTCTGGAGCACGCGGACAAGGACTATGACGCCTATATGGACCTGAACCGGGGGATGTTCTTTGTAACCCAGCAGGCAGCAAGGAACATGGCGGCAAGCGGCGGCGGAGCGATAGTCAACATCGGCTCCATGTGGGCCCATCAGGCAATCAAGGCCACGCCCTCGTCGGCTTACTCCATGGCCAAAGCCGGCCTGCACGCCCTGACACAGCATCTGGCGATGGAGCTCGCGGCATACGGCATCCGCGTCAACGCCGTGGCCCCCGCGGTGGTGGAGACCCCGATTTACGGTGCCTTCATCAAACCGGACGAAATCCATGCGGCGCTGCAGGCATTCAACGGCTTTCACCCGATCGGCCGGATCGGAATTCCGGGGGATGTGGCATCGGTGATCCTGTTTCTGCTCTCCGACGATGCAGGCTGGGTAACGGGCGCGGTCTGGAACGTGGATGGCGGGGTCATGGCCGGACGCAACCAGTAGCCGGCAATGCGCCGGTAAAGGCCGGAGCGATACCCCGTTTTTTCCAAGGATTTGTTGGGATGACTGTTCATCAGCATTCAAGCAAAGGATATCTCTGATGCGCAAGACCGATGTAAATTTGATGGCGGCTTTTGCCGGCGAATCCCAGGCCAACCGGAAATATCTTGCCTTTGCCGGACAGGCTGAAAAAGAAGGTTATCCGCGCACCGCCGGACTCTTCAGGGCGGCCGCCGAGGCTGAAGCCATCCATGCCCATGGACATCTTCATGCATCCGGCGGTATCAGGGATACAAGAGAGAATCTAAAGAACGCCATTGCCGGCGAAACGCATGAATATAAAACCATGTATCCCGAAATGATCAACACTTCGGAATCAGAAGGAAATTCATCAGCGGCGCAGGCTTTTACCCTTGCCAATGAAGCGGAAAAAATTCATGCGGACCTTTTCCGGAAGGCGCTCTATAATATCGATGACCAGAAGATGGTTGATTATTATGTTTGCTGCGAATGCGGATATATCTGTGAAAACGAGCCCGAGAATGCTTGCCCGGTTTGCAGCGCCAAAGCAAAAGCATTTGTAGGAATCGTTTGATCCGGAATAAGCGCGGCAAGGAACGCGGCGATCCCTTTCCCTACTAGCCGATCAGCGCCGAATCCATCCCGCCGGTTACCGTGGCGGCGGGGGCGCAATTTTGTCTCCCGGCAAGGCGCCCGTAATCCCGCATCCCGTCCAAAATGGCGCACCCCAAATACATCTACTATTAATTATTATACTTTTTGTTAAAGAATAGTCCGAAATGGACTACCCGCCCCGCGCCATCCATTGGCTTTCGCCCGTTCAATGCAACCGGCTCCATCCAGAAATTCATTATCATTCCAGCATATTTCCACATGGTGTCAGCTCCGGATCCACCTGGCATCATCTTTGCTATTATACAAATCACTGACGAAGAGATTCTCGGGGTTCGTCCATTTCCATGAAAATCATTTCAAGCAACAGGAGGTTATATGGCAGAGAAACTTCAAGTTTATAAATGTGAAATCTGCGGCAATATCGTTGAAGTCCTTCATGGCGGCGCGGGTGAACTTGTCTGCTGCGGCCAGCCGATGAGACAAACGGTGGAAAATACCGTTGATGCAGCCAAGGAAAAGCATGTTCCGGTCATTGAAAAGATTCCGGGAGGCTTCAAGGTTAAAGTCGGCAGCATCGCCCACCCCATGGAAGAAAAACATTATATCGAATGGATTGAGATTATCGCCGACGGCAAAGTGTATCGGCAGTTTCTGAATCCGGGAAAGGTTCCCGAAGCCGTATTCATGACAGATGCCGCAACTGTTACGGCCAGAGAGTATTGCAATATTCACGGCCTCTGGAAAGCGTAACCGTCACTATTGATTCCGACCATTAACCTGGAGAAAACGAATATGCTGAAAACTTCAAAAGAAATCAAGCGGGATATTTTAAGTAAATTTCGATCTCAGTTCAATGACCTTGAACAGGCGGACAGCTTCGAGAAAATACCGTCAAATCTGTTGTTCAACGATTATTGGCAGCTCCTGACAATTCAGGAAAAAGGAAATTTTAACAAGGCCGTGTCCGACCTGAGGAACAAAGGTCTGATCCATAAGGTCAACGGCAAAATCCCTTCCCTTCGGTTAACGGATAAGGGAGCGGATTTGATTTATTAAATCGACCCGATTTTACGGACTCGACATTTCCCTGAATCGTCCATCCTTGCCGGCTTCGCAGCGAATCCGGAATCGGTCTCGGGCGTTCGCCGGAAATGCCGGGAGCCGGGTCTTTTAGCGCGTCCATCATGAGTTGGCCGATTTGCAGAAAGAGGATCAAGAGATGAACGGAACGGATCGCATTCTGGCTGTCGGATTTTTATCTTTTTTCTTTCTGACAGGAGCAACACATCCCCCAAGTGTTTTCAATGTTGCAGTGATAGACCTCCAAAAAATCCTCGATCTTTCCGATGCCGGCAAATCCGCGCAGATGGAGATCAACATGATGGGAAAGCAGATGGAAACGGATCTTAAAGAAAAAAGCATGGAGATCGCGGCGATTGAAAAGGAGATCAAGGTGGAATCCCTGGCCCTGAATGAAACGGGCTGGGAAGAGCGGCAGCGACTGAAAAGAATTAAAATCGGCGATTTCAAGGACCTTCGGCATAAATACCTGGACGATTTGAAAGCACTCGAAAGCCGCGTCACAAGCCGGATTCAAAACGAAGTCGTACGGATCATTCAGGATATCGGGACGAACAAAGGCTACGCGATGATCGTCGAGAAACGGGCCGGAGGGGTCGTCTATGCGCCGCCATCCATGGATATCACCGATTCCGTGATCGGGGTCTACAATACCCGGTTCCAGAAATCAAAATCAGGAAAAAGTGTCAACACGGCGATTCCCGGTCCTTATCCGCTGGACAGCATACAGGCCAGGCTGACTTTCTCCGGCCCTTCTCCAGGAAATGCGTTTTTGACGGATCGCTGAATCCATTATGGGGGGTGAAATTGTGAGGTCATCGTCATTGAAATCGTTAAAACGGGGCTTTGTGTTTCCATTTGTTCTGACAACGCTTGCGATAAGTCCGCTTCATTCACGCAACCGCCCCGGAATCGCCATTGATGCGCCGGAATGACGACGATGGACTTTTGCAATTGGCTTTATTATCTTAGGAAAAACTTCCGCAGAATAATCCCTTCCCGGTTCTTGATTCACCCGCAAAAACCGCATCCCCGCGAACGGCTCACCGCTTCACATCTAATCCCCTTTCTTGAATAACTGCTGGTGACAAAGGCGGTCAGACTTTTTGCACGCCCGGCAATATTTGAACAGCATCTTGAATTTGGCGAAAATATGAGAAACATTATACTGTACTTGATAGGGATGCCCCCCCTGAAACCTAAATATCCGCGTTGAATATTTCCTGCTTCATGGCAATGTTCATCAGGGATGCATCCTATTGGCGGTGGATATGAAATGCCGAAACTGTAAACATTATCATTTCGAAACGTGCGATTTGTTTCCAAAGCTCATTATTTCAATTTCAACCGACTGGGGCAATTTCTGCCGATATGGCAGATCAAGGGACGAGCGGATAAATCCGCGGATGCGCCCGCCGGAAGAAGCTGGGGATGTGAAAGCCGATGAGGATCCGCCGCGCCGGAAGATGGATCATTTCCGGCGATAAATAAGGCGTATTCTTGACAGGCAAGAACAATATGCTTATTATTTAGTAAAATTGGCATGTTATGTTATAAAGCCGATTTGATTCCGGCCGATGCGTCTGCCGTGCCGAACCTCCCGGATCGGAAAGCAAAACGCATGGCAACGCCGGTAATATAAGGAGGGCGACATGAATGTAACGGATTATTGCACAAATGCTGAAGTGGAATTGTCGGCATGGAAATCAAGGCTGTCCGATGCAAGCCGAAAGCTCGACTTGCTGTCGTGCAGCATTAAAGATAAAATACTCGCCAATATGGGCGATCTTAAAGTGATTTTAGCCGATATGGAAGAGCGTATACACAATCTTTCAACCGAATGCCTGACGGAGTGGAGCCCCTTTCAAAGCGAGATGGATGCAGGGCATGCGGACATGCGGAGTAAATACGAGGAAACCATGGCCATGATCGGACGGGCGGCGCCTGTTTCAATTCCCGGCTGATCGTAACCGCGGGCAGTGGTTTGGTCATTTAAGTGACGCCAACATAGAGTCTTGAACAAAGAGGCAGCCGTTGATTCGGCTGCCTCTTTGTTTTGTCTTCATCGTTCGATGCCAAGGGGCGGGATGTTCCATTCCGGATATTAAGCCTTGGAAAGAAAAAAGAAGCGGATGCATTAAAACGCTCACAGGATCCGGCAGATAATATTTATTGACTAAAACCGATCAAAATCATAGAAAATTATGCGGACAGGGTTCATATACAATACGATGGCTGCCTTAAATGGCGACGATAACCGGGCCAAACGCAAGGGTTTGCGGCGGATGCTTCGTTTACCTGACACCCCCGGTATATCCGGCTGCCCATTTCGCTGCCGCTTGCTGAAATGGCCGTATTGTGGACAGCGGACCTGAGCACGGCGCATGAGTCGCAATTCCTGCTGCGGTGAAAACCGGTCCCGGCACCGGGTTCCGGATCGACTTTAGGTTAAGGAAATACGGACTTGGGTAATCCCGCCATTTTGATCGTTGAAGACGAAGCCATCGTATCCGCGGATATCGAAAGCAAGCTCCGGAAACTCGGCTACGACATTGCCGGAACAACCGGCACCGGCGAGGAAGCCATCGAGATCGCCGGCCGGCTGCACCCGTCGCTGGTGCTGATGGACATCCGCCTGGCCGGGGCCGTGGACGGCATCAGCGCCGCGGATGCAATCCAGAAAAACAGCCCGGTCCCCGTGATCTTTCTAACCGCGCATTCCGATGAACCCACGCTGCAGCGCGCGCGGCGCTCCGATGCCTTCGGATACATCCTGAAGCCGTTCGACGATCGCGAACTGCACACGCAGATCGAGATGGCGCTGTACAGGCATGCCGCCGAATTGCGTCTGCGCGAAAGCCAGGCCCGGCTGGCGACATTTGCGGCAGCCACATTTGAAGGAATCACTGAAATCGAAGCCGGCCGGATTGTGGACTGCAACGCGCAGTTTGCCCGGATGCTGGGCTACACCGAGCCGGAGCTGAAGGGAACGGAGATCGCAAGCCTGATCGCCCCCGAAGACCTGGATCGCGTGGTGGAAAATATTCTAAAGGAACAAGCGTCGGCAATCGAACTTGTTCTGCTGCGGAAGGACGGGGCTCGGATCATTGTCGAAGCACGCGGCCGGCCGCTGTCCGCGGGCAGGCACATCACCGCAATCCGCGACATCACCGAGCAACAGCGCCGCGAAATAAAACTCCGGAAACTCAACCGGACGCTTACGGCCCTCAGCCACAGCAGCGCGGCCAGGATGCGGGCCTCGGAGGAACCCGCGTATCTGCGGGAAGTATGCGGCATCATTGTTCAGGACTGCGGGCACGCCATGGTGTGGATCGGTTATGCGGAAAACGACGACGACCGATCGGTCCGCCCCGCGGCCAGCGCCGGCTTTGAAGCCGGTTACCTCCAGACGCTGAATGTCACTTATGCGGATACAGAGCGCGGTCGCGGTCCCACGGGCACTGCCGTCCGAACCGGAAGCCCCGCTGTCTGCCGAAACATGCTGACGGACCCGCTGTTAACCCCGTGGCGCAGGGATGCCGTCAAATGCGGATATGCCGCATCCATTGCGCTGCCCCTGAAGTCCGAGGGCCGGTGCTTTGGCGCCGTCACCATCTACAGCACGATTCCGGATCCCTTTGGCCAAGACGAAATCGACCTTCTTGCGGAGCTGGTCGATGATCTTGCATTCGGAATCATGTCGCTGCGGATGCGGACCGAACGTGACCGGTCGGAGGCGGCGCTTCAAAAAGCCCACGACGAACTGGAGCTAAGGGTGCAGGAGCGCACCGCCGACCTGCGCGCGGCAAACCAGCGCCTGATTCTGGAAATGGAAGAGCGCAGCCGTGTTCAGGCTGCCCTGCGCAAAAGCCAGGATCAACTGTTCGCCAGCAACATAACGCTCACCAAGGTCATCGACGGAATTACCGATCCGCTCATCATGCTCGATGAAGCGTTTCGGATAAAAAAGATAAACAGGGCCGCCAGGGACTACTACGGATTGGCCGGCTACCAGGAAGCAACCGGCAAGCGCTGCTTCGAAGCATTCAAGGGCATGTCCCGTCCGTGTGAAGCATGCGAGCGCCCTTTCACCGAACTTCAGGGATTTTCAGGGACTTTTGAACGCAAGGGGGAGATGAACCCCGAGAATCTCGAACAGGTCTTTGTATACCCGGTTAAAAATGAATTCGGCGTGTCCGAAGGTTCCATTATCCGCATTTACGACATGACACAGGCAAAAAAGCTTGAAAGGCAGCTCATCCAGAGCGAGAAGCTGGCTTCCCTCGGGCTTCTCATCTCGGGCATCGCCCACGAAATCAACAATCCGAATACGTTCGTATCCTTCAACATCCCCATTTTGAGAGATTACCTGCGGGAATTGATCGGCGTTGCGGACATGCATGCCGGAAATCATCCGGGTCTTGAGCTGTGCGGGATTCCCTATCCGGAGTTCCGGCTGGATGTCTTCAGACTGGTGGATAACATGGAGCACGGGTCCAGCCGGATCAATACCACGGTTTCGGCCCTGAAGGAGTTCACAAGAATGCATGAAACCGTCAAAAAGCGTCTATTCGACCTCAAACCGGTGGTTGACAAGGCGCTTGCCATTTGCGGCGCCGAGCTGCGCAAACGGGTCAAGTCTCTCGAAGTGAACGTGCCGGAGGACCTGCCGCCCATACAAATCGATCCGAACGCCATCGAGCAGGTGCTGATCAATCTGCTTATCAACGCCGCGCACGCGCTCGACAAGGAGGATTCGTGGATTCATTTGCGGGTGATCCCTTGCTGCCGGCACGGGCAGCTTGAACGGTGCATCATCGAAGTGGCCGACAACGGAACCGGAATGGATGAAAAGGTCAGAGGCAATATCTTCGATCCCTTTTTTACCACCAAGACCGCGCCGGCGGGAACCGGCCTGGGGCTCTATATAAGCCGGAACCTGATCGAAAAGCTCGGCGGAAGCATCGCTGTGGACAGCAGGCCCGGCGAGGGGACGGTCTTTCGGGTGATTCTGACCGCGTAACCCTGCGGGGTTTAAAATAAGACAGGAGAGCGGAATGAGTTTCAAAATACTGGTTGTGGACGATGAGAGCGATTATCTGGACAGCATCCGGCGGGGTCTGATCACATCAGGATACAAAGATGTCCGGACCGAGAGCGACCCGATGAAGGCGGCATCGGCTTTTGAACAGGGAGACGTCTTTGACGTTGCCCTGATCGACATCACCATGCCGGGCATGAACGGCGTGGAGCTTCTCGAACGGATCAAAAGCCACTGTCCGGGCACGGAATGCATCATGGTGACCGCGGTGGATGCGGCCAAGATCGCTGTGGAATGCCTCAAGAAAGGGGCCTACGATTATATCGTCAAGCCCATCTCAAGGGACGAGCTTCTGCTGAGGGTCAAGCACGCGCGGGAAAGAAAGAACCTCATGGAGCTTGTTCACATCAAAACCATTGAAACACCGCAGCAACTGACCCATGTCGCGGCTTTCAAAAATATTGTGACGAGGTCTCCGAGGGTATTAAGGATCCTGAAAGAGGCTGAACTGCACGCGGGAAGCGATGTGCCCGTTCTGATCACCGGCGAGAGCGGCACCGGCAAGGAGCTTCTGGCAAGGGCCGTTCATCTGGCCAGCCCGAGGACGAAGTTTCCTTTCACCCCCCTGAATATCGCTTTTCTATCCGGAAGCCTGTTCGACGCGGAATTTTTCGGTTATTCCCGGGGGGCCTTTACCGGGGCCGAAAAAGATCGCATCGGCTATCTGGAATCGGCCGGTCACGGCACGCTGTTTCTGGACGAGATCGGTACGATGCCCGTCGAACTTCAGGGCAAGCTGCTGCGGGTCCTTCAGGAGGGCGAATTTGCAAGGCTCGGCACGAGCAGTATGAAAAAGATCGACATCCGGTGGATCGCAGCCACAAATGAAGACCTCGATCGGCTGATCGCCAAGGGAAAATTCCGCAAAGACCTCTACTACCGGCTGAAAGGGGCGTGGCTTCATCTTCCGCCACTCAGGGAAAGGCGGGAGGATATTCCCTTGCTTATCCAAAGGTTCCTTCAGACCATCGGCGGTGACGCCGGAAATATCGATATCGCGCCCGACGCAGTCTCCCTGCTCATGAATCATGACTACCCGGGAAACATCAGGGAACTTAAATCCATTCTCCATGCCGCCGCCAACCTTGCCCAGGGAAAACCCATCACTGCCCGGATACTGCCCGGCGCCTTGCGCGCCCGGCGGTTCGAACCGACGCCGAAACCCGGCGGCAAGGCCGAGCAGGGCAGCTCGCTGGCGCAGGTGGAAAAAACCCACATTTTAAAGATCTACGAGCAGACCGGCGGAAACAAGTCCGAAACGGCCAAGCTGCTTGAAATCGGCCCCAACACCCTGCGACGGAAACTGGAGGCGTACGGCATCACCTAGCATTGCAGGCGTGAGTTTCTCTCCGGGTGCGATCCTCATTTTGGACGATCCGCGGCGGCGCATGAATGGTCGCAAGCCGCCTGTTCTGCCGTTTACGGCGGATTTCAGCTCAAATCCTCGCAGGTTTGAAAATACTCCGCCGGGAGATGTCCGAAATGAACATTGTCAATTTGGCACAATTTCATATAACCATTTTAATATATAAAACATTATTGTTTCGACCCCTTCCAAAATGAACCAGTCGCTTTTTTAACACCCCTGCCGCGGCATCGCCGACCGCTTCCCGTATCTTGTTAACAACTTGTATTTATGATGTTTATTTAAAAGCATCCGGCGTCCATGGCAATGGCATGAAGGATGCAAAATACGGTTTCGTACGATTATCGGATTTACGCGGATGCGGCGAAAGCCATTTTGCGGGACTGATGCGATGGATGCCTGTATTCCGATAATATCATGACAAGGCCGCCATAATTTTGAAAGGAGAAAACATCTTTAAGATTCCTGCCATCCTGACCTGCCGACAGATGGCTTATCCATTTGGAAACCCAAACAAGATGAGGTCGATATGATCAACACAGACACGAAAACTTGCGCAGCCGCCTTTAGCCGCCGTGATTTTCTTATCGCGTCGACAGGTGCGATTGTTTCGCTTGCAATGGGCGGAACTTCTTGTGTAGCCAAAGCAGCCCCGAAAATAGTCTTGCCGCCGCTGCCTTATGCCGAAAACGCACTGGAGCCGGTCATTTCAGCCAAAACGATCGGCTTTCATTACGGGAAACATCACAAAGGCTATGTGGACACCCTGAACAAGCTTGTCGCAGACACGGAATATGCCGACATGCCGCTGGAGAAAATCATTTCAGCCACTTCAGGACGCCCGGGAAAAGCCGTGATCTTCAACAACGCGGCACAAATCTGGAACCACACATTCTATTGGAACAGCATGCGGCCAAATGGCGGGGGAGAGCCGCCCGCGGCGTTGAAGCAGAAAATAGATGTCTCCTTCGGCAGCGTCGCCGCCTGTAAAAACGAGCTTGCCAATGCCGCCGTTTCACAGTTCGGCAGCGGCTGGGCGTGGCTTGTACTTGAAGGCGACAAACTCAGGGTCGTGAAGACCCCCAACGCCGACCCCCCCTTGACGATAGTCATGAAACCACTGATTACCGTTGACGTGTGGGAACACGCCTATTACCTGGATTACCAGAATCGGCGCGCCGACCATGTCAACGCCGTGCTCGACAAGCTGATCAATTGGGAATTCGCCATGCAGAACGCCGGTTAATGGTTGCGGCCGGAAAAGACATGATGATGGACCGGAAAAAAATGATGAAATAATTACCCCATATTCCGGCAAACGCCGGAAAACCAGTTGAAAGGAATCCCGACATGTCTCAAAAAAAATACAATATCAAATCGTCCTGTCCCCAATGTGGCTGTACGTTTTTAACCGTCCTGACACCGGAAGAAATTAAAGCGCGGTATGGAAAAGTCGCGAATATTGATCTGGAATGTCATGAATGCATGCTGAAATACACAGCGGATACGAAAACTGCCTGTCCGGAATGGGATCGGGATTGCAAACTTGAGCCTTCATGAAGATTGGATGACAATGCAGGCCGACTTGCCGCGCCGCAAACCGGCGGCAATGAACGCCTCGCAGGACGATTGCATGCAACAGTGCGCCTTCCGCCCCGGTCCGGAAGTTCCACGTCAACCTGTCCGGGGCAGCAGACATACTGCTGCCGACTTCAACACGCTTTTCGATTTTTCATTTTCCTTACCCCCCGAACAATTCAGCCGGGCCATTCGCTGTCTTTTTGCAGCTAAAAAATCCTTAATATTATTACATTCACGCAGAATTTCGAGTTCATGCCTCAATTCATCCGCACATTTTTGACAAATGCCGTGCGATTGTTTCCCGTCATCAAACGGAATGGTTTCCCTAATAAAAGTACGGCACCAACCGCAGATTACTCGCATGGGCGTCTCCTTTTTTGAAAGCGCGAAATCACAACGCCGTATCCCCGCGCCGTCTATGCGATCAGACAATCGTGCATGCGCAGCTTGATTTCCTTTGTAACACTTCGATAACATTTGTGATGTATTTTAAAACTGTCCGAGCAATAATCACATGCCCTGACAGCCGACTCCATCCGTTCTTTTTCAATCGAGCAATGTCTGCGCGCTGATATGGATTTTTGACGCTTCATTTACGCACCTCCAGATTCGGGTCATCCATCGCCGCTCCTTCATGACGCAACCCTCGGCACCGATGACTTTCCGGCACCGAACGGCCCGCGGCATCATTAACAGCAGCAGCTTTCGGTCAAGCACTCGCAGGGATCAACGTCATACCCGCAGGATTCCATGTCATCACAACAGAACCACTCGGCGCCTGACTCCGAGGGGTTGCTTTCATCCTTGTCGTTTTTGAACGTTTTCTTGTCAGTCTCCATAAATATCGCCTCCCTCCCAATGGCATCGAACCATTTATAAATACCGGTGGGGTTCATCGCCACTTGCGGCAAATCAAACAATCAACCATCTGGAAATTCACTCTTTTCGGTCTGATATCCGTTTGGACGTAAATAAAGAATAATCCGTATTCCAAGCAAGTCAAATCGATTTTTGCACTTGAATTATTCGGAACAGCCGGCAGTTAGAATCAGCTTGATTGCAGATTAGAAATAACCCATGGATCGGAACAATCAGCATACGGAAACAAGTCCGAACCGGCCCTGCCGGAGACATCCGAAATGACCCATGCCAAAATTGCACATTTTTGGCTAAGCATTTCAAACCATACGGGTTTAATCGGCTTCAACCCTTCCGAATTGAACCATCCGCTGTCTTTTCCTCGCGCATCGCAGTTACGCCAGGCGCATAGTTTTTTCAATCTTGGTAAAATGATATGATATTATTTGTGAAATGCAGCCATTTGCGGCAATGGCACAAAAGATGCATTTTGCAAGTGGGATTCTGAAATGATGGGCGCACCCGGAAAAGCACCGCCATCGAAAAGGGGCGTCACCCAGATTTTACGATGCCGTCAACTTTGATTTAAAAGGAAACCCATCATGAGCAATCCATCCATTCTGATTGTAGAAGACGAGGCGGTCATCTCCGCGGACATCGCCAACAAGCTCCGCAATCTGGGCTACGCGGTTGCGGGCGCCACAGACACCGGCGAAGAAGCAGTCGAATTTGCCAGAAAGCTTCGCCCATCTCTCGTTCTGATGGATATCCGCTTGGCCGGGGCCATGGACGGCATCACGGCAGCGGACGCAATCCGGAAGGAGTGCCGGCTGCCGGTGGTGTTTCTTTCGGCCCACTCCGACGCGGGCACTGTCCATCGCGCGCGGCTGACCGAAGCCTTCGGATTTATCATGAAGCCGTTTGAAAATCGCGAACTGCACACGCAGATCGAAATGGCGCTGTACAAGCACGCTGCCGAACGGCGCCTGTCCGAGAGCGAATCACGATTGCGGGAAGTGCTGGAGAATTCTCTGGACGCCTCTTACAAGCGAAACCTGAAAAGCAAATCCTACGACTATCTAAGCCCGGTTTTCTTCCGGATTTCCGGCTATTCCCCGGACGAGATGAATGCACTTTCCGTTAAAACCATGAGAGCGCTGATCCATCCGGATGACCTTGCCGAAGTTAGACGCGTGTTTTCCGGGTCCATGTCCGGCGCAGAAGGGCCGGGATATCATGTTGAATATCGGTTCAGGCACAAGAAAGGCCATTATATCTGGCTCCACAACCAATTCACCGTCATGAGGGATGCAGGCGGAAAACCGCTGGCAAGTATCGGAGTTGTCCGCGACATTACCGACCGCAAGCGGGACGAAGCCGAAAGAGCCAGGCTTGAAGCCCAGAACATGCAGCTTCTGAAGGCCGAAAGCCTGGGACGCATGGCAGGGGCCATCGCTCACCATTTCAACAACCAGTTCCATGTCGTGATGGGGAACCTGGAAATGGCCATGGACGGTCTGCCGATTGGGGAAAATCCGATGGAGCACCTGGCCTCGGCCATACAGGCGACGCAAAAGGCAGCGGATGTGAGTTCTCTGATGCTGACCTATCTTGGACAGGCACCCGGCAAACTCGAGTCCATGGACCTTTCGGAAACCTGCCGTCAAAGCATGATCCTGCTTCAGGCCGCTGTTCCGAAAGGCACCCTCATCAAGGCGGACCTCCCCGAAATCGGCCCGCGAATCCGCGCAAACACAGGCCAGATACAGCATGTGCTGATCAACCTGATCACCAATGCCTGGGAGTCCGCGGACAAAAGCCGGCGCGGCATCGGTTTGACCCTGAGGACGGTTTCCCGCGCGAATCTTCCCGCTTTCATGCGCTTTCCCATAGACTGGCAGCCGGCGGACGTCGCGTATGCCTGTCTGGAAGTGACGGATGCGGGCTGCGGGATTTCGGAAAAGAACATCGAGAAGATCTTTGACCCGTTTTACTCCACCAAGTTCACGGGCCGGGGGCTGGGACTGTCCGTGGTTCTCGGCATCGTGAGGGCGCATCACGGGGCTGTCTCGGTGGAGAGCGCGCCGGGCAGGGGCAGTATTTTTCGTGTCTTTTTACCGGTATCGGCTGAAGAAGTCCTCCGCAAAACCGATACGGCGGACCGGCCGATGCGGATGGAAGGACGCGGGAAAGTCCTGCTGCTGGTTGAAGACGAGGAGATGGTTCGAATAATGACCGCATCCATGCTGACGCACCTGGGCTACCGGGTGCTTGAGGCTGCGGACGGCGTCGAGGCCGTGGCGGTGTTCCGGGAGCATCGGGATGAAATCCACTGCGTTCTTACCGATCTGACGATGCCGCGCATGGACGGCTGGGAAACGCTTTCAGCGCTGAGAAAGCTCTCCCCGGATATTCCGGTGATCCTGTCCAGCGGCTACGACGAAGCTCAGGTAATGGCGGGCGATCATCCGGAGCGCCCCAGCGCCTTTCTGGGAAAGCCGTTTCAGCTTCAGGAACTCCAGGACAGCATCCACAACTGTCTTACGGGCTGTAAAAACAGCGTTTCAAACGGTCAATAAGACAAAGGACAGGCCGCCGCCTTTGAATGGTGCCTGATTGTGGCGAAATCCGGCGTGACAGGATGAAGGGATTTGCGATTTTTTGCGGATTCATCAATCAAGATACACGAAAGCGATCCGAAAATACCGACTGCTTGCGGGCGATTCGGGATACCGGACATCCGAAATGGACCTTGCCAAAATGGCACAATCTGCTCTAACAAGTTAAATTCTTGGATTTTTATTATGTTAATCCTGCCGAATTGAATCAGCCCCTGTTTTTCTTCAAACACGCCGCGCTGATGCCGGCGGCCGCCCTTCTCTTATCAACAGCATGATATTACGATAATTTAAAATAAACCGCACGCATCCTTGCCAATGGCACGGTGCATGCTACAGAACGATTCGGACTGTTTCGTACTGCAATTTATCGAAACCGGATCGCAGTCGGCATGCCGCCGGAGCGCTCCGAAATTTCGCCGGACAGTTTTTGATCAAAACCGGGTTGGACCCGATGTTTGAAAAGGCTTGACACAATGATTTCATCCGAAGAGAGAAGAAATCACAACCGGATTTCCTGTTCGATTCCAATTGTCGTTTCAGCCTTTATTCGACGGATTCCATGGATGCATTGTTGATGGATTACTGCGTGGACGGCATCGGTTTTACATCCGGCGACGTTTTCCTTCCGGGAACGGCGATTGTAATCAGAATCGCTTATAGCACATTGAAAGATTCCCGCGGCAGTGACTTTCAGCAATTGCCGAGCATCAGAATCGGAGAAGTAAAATGGTGCAAAAGGCTCCCGGTTGAATCATCCACGGGGTACAAGCTGGGAATCAAGGATTTTCCCCGGTTTTATTGACATGACGGACCGTCGTTCAAAATGGCATGGCCTCGCCGGTTGATGATACCGATGGCATGCGGAGGTAATTGCCGATGATCGATATTGATTCGAATGAGCGCATGAACCGCAGCACAACCGCAGCAACTGTTCAGAAACATTGCAGCGCTTTTATCCATAGGAAACACGATCGATTCACGATCGGCAAAGGGTTTTATACCCTGATGTCCTGGCGGCGAATTTGGATACGCATCATTCCGCAAGCATTTAAGGAGGAAGCGATGCGCTATGACAAAATTGAAAATTACGAATCGAAGAGCGTTACTCATGCCGGAGAATTCAGCAACAGGAATTCCGGCGTGGATTACGGACCCCGCGATCATCGGGACGAACAGCAGAATCCCGCCGCTCTGACGATAATGGTTCCGTGTTCCACCTGCACGTGGGGATGAAGGAGCGCCGGTCGGCGGATTTTTTCCGGAAAGTGTTTGCAGCAAACACTATTGCGAAAGTCACTGGCCGGAAATGGTTGTGCGGTTGCGCACGGCCTGAAATATCATGGCAAACTTTTAATTATTAAAGGAGGAAAACAGCATGGCAAACGGCATTGTAAAATGGTTTAACGACAAAAAGGGTTTCGGATTTATCGAGCAGGAAAAAGGAAAAGAAGTGTTTGTGCATCATTCCGCCATTAACGGGACAGGATACAAATCACTTGCAATAGGGGATCGCGTCACATTCGACGTGGTCCAGGGTGCCAAGGGACCCGCGGCAGCCAATGTTTTCTGTTACAAGAATGCGCTCCTGACCGATCGCCATGGCTCTGAAATGAAGGTTTGAAATAGCGCAAAGGAGATCAACCAGATGCAAGCACGCGGACCACTCATGATGGAACACCGTCTGATCGAACAAATGCTTAGCGAGATTCGGCGCGCCCTGTACCGTGTTGAACAGACAAAATCAATCGACCCTTATTTTGTGGATACGGCCGTTGATTTTATTCGCGTATACGCCGATCGGACCCACCACGGAAAGGAAGAAGACATCCTGTTCCGGGCTCTTCGGACCAAACACCTGTCCGAAGCAGACCGAAAGACAATGGATGAACTGATTGAAGATCACATTTTTTCCCGCAACACGACCAAATTGCTTGTGGATGCCAACCTGCGTTACAGAAGCGGCGGCAGCGAGGCGCTGGGTGAAGTGACCGACTGCCTGAAGACGCTCGTGGATTTCTATCCGGCTCATATCAAGATGGAAGATGACGCCTTCTTTCCGGTTTCCCGGGCGTATTTTACGCAAGAAGAGGACCAGGCGATGCTTGCCGAATTTTGGGATTTCGACAGAAAAATGATCCATGAAAAATACAAGTCCGTGGTCGGGGAATTCGCCGCAAAATGAGAATCCCGCCCTGCCGCTGCTTTTTTCCGGAGAGCCGCCGGCCTTGACTGCATCGAAGTAAATCATTAATTTAAAATCGATTCATGAATATTTACAAAATCACCGAAAACGTGCATATTGTCCTTGATTCAGAAACCACCATCGGGCAATTTACATGGGAGGCTGGCAAATCATGCCGAGAAATCCGATCGAAATTCCGGACAGGGTGGAGTATCTTTCCGTACTCGATGAGAACGGCCGCCTTGACCCGGCGCTTGATCCCGTTATCCCGCCGGACCTGCTGCTGAAGCTGTATCGCGGCATGGTGCTGGGAAGGCAATTTGACCAGCGCCTGCTGAGTCTTCAACGTCAGGGCCGCATCGGAACCTTCCCGCCCATCACCGGACAGGAAGCCGCCCAATTGGGGGCGGTTTCGGTGCTGCGTCCTTCGGACTGGATGGTGCCGTCCTTCCGCGAAACAGCCGCTGAAATCTGGCGGGGCCGTTCACTGGAAAGCATTATCCTTGCCGACAACGGTTTTAACGAAGGCACCCGGGTGGATGCGGATCTGAACAATCTGCCGGTCGCAATCCCTGTCGGCTCCCAGGTGCTGCATGCCGTCGGCCTGGCCTGGGCCATTCAATACCGCCATAAGGACGACGTCGTCATGGCTTTTTTCGGCGATGGCGCCACATCCCAGGGGGATTTTCACGAAGGGCTCAATTTCGCGGGCGTTTACCAGACACCGTCCGTTTTCGTCTGCCAGAACAACCAGTGGGCCATCTCCGTGCCGCGTTCAAGGCAGACCCGCTCCAAAACCCTGGCCCAAAAGGCGCTTGCTTACGGCATGCCGGGGATTCAGGTCGACGGAAACGACATTCTGGCCGTTTATCTGGCGGCCAAGGAAGCCGTGAATCGGGCGCGGGCCGGCGGCGGGCCGACCCTGATCGAATGCGTCACCTACCGCCTGCTGATGCATACCACGGCCGATGATCCCAGACGCTACCGAACCGACGATGAAGTGGCGCTCTGGTCGCACCGGGACCCTCTGGTGCGATTCGAGAAATACCTCACGGAAAAGGGGCTGCTGAATCCTGAGAAAGTCGCATCCACACTGGAAGCCGTGCTTTCTCAGATACAGGCCGCCGTGGACGGCGCGGAAGCCCAAATGAAACAATTGGGCTATCCGCTGGATATGTTCGATCATGTTTACGCCGAGCTTCCGCCGCATCTTGCCGACCAGAAAGAAGCCCTTGTCCGTGAACTGTCTCTGCCCGGGGAGGACAACAATCATGGCTAAAATGACAATGGTGCAGGCACTCAACCTGGCCCTGAAACAGGAGATGGAAAAAGACGACCGGGTAATCGTTCTGGGAGAAGATGTGGGACTGGACGGCGGGGTCTTCCGGGTTACCGAAGGCCTTTTTCAGCAATTCGGGGAAACGCGGGTGGTGGATACGCCCCTTGCCGAATCCGGTATCGTCGGGATGTCCATCGGCATGGCTGTTTACGGACTCAGACCCGTATGTGAAATTCAATTTTCCGGTTTCGATTATCACAATTTTCATCAGATCGAAAATCACGCCGCCCGCCTCAGATGGCGCTCCCAGGGCCGTTTCAGCGTTCCCATGGTTTTAAGGGCCCCCTATGGCGGCGGGGTCCGGGCACTTGAACATCATTCCGAGAGCCGCGAAGTATTCTGGGCTCACATTCCGGGAATCAAGATGGTGATCCCTTCGGGTCCGCGCAATGCCCGCGCGCTTCTGGTCAGCGCCATCCGGGACCCCGATCCGGTCATTTTCTATGAACCCAAGGCCCTGTACCGGGCCTTTCGGGAAGAAGTGCCCGAAGCGCAAGAAGCCCTGCCCATCGGCCGATCCCAGGTGGTCCGGGAAGGCAAGGACCTGACCCTGATCGCCTATGGCGCCATGATGCGTCCGGCGCTTGCGGCCGCCGATGAACTCATGGAAAAACACGGGATTTCGGCGGAACTCATCGATATTCTGACCATTTCCCCGTTGGATGACACGCTTTTTGTCCAGTCTGTAAAGAAAACAGGGCATGCCATGATCATCCACGAAGCGCCCCGGAGTTTCGGCCCCGGAGCGGAAGTGTCGGCCCGCCTGGTTGAAAAAGCGTTTTTCTACCTGGAAGCGCCTGTTGCCAGGGTGGCAGGCTTTGATATCCCCATTCCGTATTTCAGCCGTGAAAATGCCTACCTTCCCAGCGTCTCCCGGATCGTCCGCGGTGCGCGGGAATTACTGTCTACGTCCTTGAATTAACCGCAAAAGAACACAGGGAGGTGAATTCATGGCCAGATCTTTCCGGATGCCCGATCTGGGTGAAGGAATCCATGAAGGTGAAGTCATTGCCGTCCGCGTCAAGAAAGGAGATGCCGTCAAGGAAGGAGACATCATCCTGGAAGTGGAAACTGACAAAGCAACCGTTGAAATCCCTTCCCCCTATACCGGAACCGTGGTGCAGGTTCTTGTCAAGCCAGGCGATCTTGTCAAGGTCGGCGATGCCATGATCCATTTCGACGGCGGCAAGGTAATATCCGCCGAACCCGCAAACCTTGCCGCCCCCCCCCCCGCGGATTTTGCCGAACGCCTCCCGGAAGCTTCCGAAGCATCGGCCGTAAAGCCCGGCGCAGGACCGGTTCCGGCCTCCCCGGCCACACGCCTTCTAGCCCGGGAGCTGGGAGTCGATCTTCGAAGCGTCGCCCCCAGCGGGCCGGCCGGTCTGGTTACCGCGGAAGATGTGCGCGGCCATGCCGCAAAAGAATCCCCGCCTTCCCCGACTTCCCCTCCCGACAGTCTGAAGCCTGAAACCGGCCAGAGCCGCCCCCTTGCCGTGCAGGTTCCGCCGCCGCTGCCCGATTTCAGCAGATACGGTCCGACAAGGCGCATCCCGCTTCGCTCCATTCGAAGGGCCACGGCCAAACAGATGGCCCTGTCGTGGTCCCAGATCCCCCATGCCGGCAGCCAGAATGCGATCGACATCACCCTGCTGGAAGCTTTCCGAAGTAAGCACAAGGGGGAAATTGCAAGCAAGGGGGGCCGCCTGACCTTGACGGTTTTTGCCTTGAAAGCGGCTGCCACGGCGCTCAAAGCCCATCCCAATTTCAATGCCAGCCTGGATGTGGCGGCCGGTGAAATTGTCCTCAAGGATTATTTCAATATCGGCGTTGCCGTGAACACCGAGGATGGCCTGATCGTTCCGGTCGTCAGGGACGTTGACCGAAAAAGCCTTACGGATCTTGCTATCGAACTGAACGAAACCGTCCGGCGGACACGGGATCGCAAAACCGACCTCGAAGACATCCGGGGCGGAACATTTACCATCACCAACGCCGGAGCCATGGGCGGCGGTTTTTTTACCCCGATTATCAATTATCCGGAGGTCGCCATTCTGGGGCTGGGTCAGGCCGCCTGGCAGCCCGTTGTCATTGAAAACAAAACCGGTCTTCGTGAAATCGTGCCAAGGCTGATGATGCCGGTTGTGCTTTGCATTGACCACCGGGTCCTGGACGGCGCCGATGCCGTCCGTTTCCTGAAAATGATCAACAATTCCCTGCAGGATCCGGAAGAGCTCTTGATGACGATGGTATAGCCGAATTTTCTGCCGGAACGAAAAATTGATTCGCAAGTGGTTTAATTATTCAGACGGGGACCTTACGCCATGGTGATGGGAGAACTGACGCAGGAGACGGAATTGCTTGTAATCGGCGCGGGACCGGGCGGTTATGCCGCCGCTTTTCGCGCAGCGGATTTGGGCATGGATGTTACCATGGTGGATTTGTCCGAGCGCCCGGGAGGTGTTTGCCTGTTCCGCGGCTGCATTCCATCCAAAACCTACCTGTATCTCTCCGAGTTGATTCACGATGCAAGACGGGCCGAATCCATGGGCGTTTTTTTCGATCCGCCGCGAATCGACCTGAATGCCCTGCGGAACTGGAAGAATCAGGTGGTGGACAAACACGCCGAAGGGCTGATGACCCTGACCGGCAAAAGGGGAATCCAGTTGATCCAGGGGCGGGCCGAATTTGAAAGCGCCACAAGGATCCGCCTTTACGAATCCGAGGTCAGCCATATTTCGTTCAAACATGCCATTCTGGCCAGCGGCTCCCATCCCATCCCCTTTCCGGGATCGGCCCGGCAAAAGAACAGCCGGGTCATGACCTCAACCCAAGCGCTGGAGCTAGTCGATATCCCGGAAAGCATTCTTGTCATCGGGGGGGGCTATGTGGGACTGGAACTGGGCAGTGTTTATGCGTCTCTGGGCAGCCGGGTGACGGTTGCGGAACTGGGGGAGAGTCTTTTGCCGGGCGTTGACCCGGACTTGATCAGGGTGCTGGAAAGGCGCCTTCGGAAATTGTTTCACGCCATCTACCTGAACACCCGGGTGCTCGAACTGAATGAAAATCCGGATGCGGTGGCGGTGCGATTCAAAGGCGAAGCCGACCCCGAGAGCCAGCGGTTTGACCGCGTGCTGGTGGCCATCGGCAGAAAACCCAATTCGCAGGCAATGGGACTGGAAGCCGCCGGGGTTGCCGTGGACGGCAAGGGTTTTGTTACGGTGGATGCAAAGCAGCGCACCAGCAATCCCCGCATCTTTGCCGTCGGGGATGTCACGGGCGGCATGATGCTGGCGCATAAGGCCATGCGAGAAGGCAAGGTGGCCGCTGAAGTCATTTCAGGTAAGCCGTCCGCGTTCGATGCCAGGGTCATCCCGGCCGTTGTTTACACCGATCCCCAGATTGCATGGTGCGGACTTACCGAAACTGAGACCCTGCGGCAAAACATTCCAGCGCAGATCCGGCGCTTTCCCTGGAAGGCTTCCGGACGGGCGTCAACCATGGGCATTGAGGATGGCCTGACCAAAATGATCATTGCCCCGGATACCAAACGAATTCTCGGCGTTGGCATCGCCGGCAGGTATACCGAAGGCCTTATTACAGAAGCCGTTCTGGCCATTGAAATGGGCGCTCTGGTTCAGGACCTGGCATTAAGCATTCATCCCCATCCCACCTTGTCCGAAACCGAAGGAGAGGTGGCGGAAATATTCCTTGGCAGCGCCACCCACGTGCTGAACCCGGGGTCCGGCCCCCGGAATCCATGACACCCCCCGTTCAAGTCACGCCATTTACTTGACTTTCCCGCATATGTTCATAATGTTAATTGCAGCCGCTGCCGCTTTACGGGCAGCGAGGCTTTAATACGCCGAATTCCAGCCCGTCGCCCCGGAGAAGGAAGAGGAAGACAATGTTACCAAGATTGCTGGAACGGCTTGAAGTCTGAAAGGAGGCAGCCAATGGTTCTAAACGAGGCGCTGAAACACCATCGAAGATGCCTGCAAGAATGCGAAAAAAAGCGCGAATTTTGCGGATACGATCCACACATTGATCGCGAGTGCAAAGCGATGCGGGATGCATGCAAAATTGATTGCGACTTTGATTATACACCCAATTGATATGCGCTGCGGGGTCAATTACTTTGCTTGACAGATCCATTCAATTGTTCTAGTGTGGGACCTGAGTTGATTATATAACGTATCGTCTGATAACGGCAAACCATTCGAAAGGGTGGGACGCAAAACTTCTGGCCTAAATTCCTTCAAGGAACACGGCAGCAGGGTTGCCGGGCGGGAAATGGCGCTTTCTTGATGCCTTTCTGCGCGGAAAAGCAAAAAGGAGGCGTCCGATGAATCAATCACTATCCTGTCCACGTTCACGGCGTTATTTCACGGCCATCCGGGTGTTGCCCTTACTCGTCTGTCTGGCGTATCTCTTCGGTGCCGGCGCCGGCGTCGGCCAGGCGTCTTCGCGCAGCAAGAAAAAACCCCTTTCCCCCCCAGCGCCGTCCCAGGTGGCCGGTTTTTCCGGCGGGGTTGGCCTGTTTTTTCCGATTACCCCCCTTTCAGCGGACAATCTTCAATACTGGTTTACCCCTCAGGTAGAGAAGGCGGCCATGCTGGGACTTCAATTCGTCAATCTGGTTGTTCACTGGAAAGACCTTGAGCCCCGGGAGCATGTTTACGCCTTTGATATGCTGGGACGCTACATTCAGGCCGTCAAGGACCAAGGCCTGCAATGTATTTTGCGGATTTATTTCAATGGCGGCGAGTACGTTCAGGCCAGCCCGGACTGGCTTTTCGATGAAAAGGGCGCGGGCTGCTGCCGGGAAGGTGACTATCTTCAACCGCTTCCCTGGGACAAGACCTATTTTGCTGAAATGAGCTCATTCATGGATGCGCTGGCCTCCTGGATGGCAGTCGACAGCCGCAGGCGGCCGCAGGCCATGCAGATATCCGCAGGAGGGGTTTACGGGGAGATGGCGGTGCTGGGATTTGACTGGCAAACGGCATTTCAGGATGATTATGACCCGTTCTACAACCTGCTGACGGCAGCCAACAAGGCCCATGTGGATGTTTTCGCGGCATTTTCCAGGAAACTGGCTTCAATACCGATGGTATTGATGATCAATCATCTCTATGACAACAACCCTGCCCTGAACGACCAGGTGATGGATTACGCCTGGAAGAATTACGGTCTGCGGTGGTTTCAGAGCAATGCCTGGTCGGGTGATCTGGAACAGCAGCAGTACGGCCCGCTGATTTTGGATATGATGGAGCGGCATGCCGCCGGAGGATTGTTTTCATTGGAAGATGAAGCCGGCGCTCATTTCGAAACACTGGCGCGGCGCATTCAGCGCATGGAACAAATTCAGTCTGAAACCGGCATTCATTTCCAGTCGGTGAGCCTGAATATTGCCGATCTCACGACTGAAAATCAGGCGGACATTCGCTATCTTGCAGTCTCGACACGGACTGGTGAAACGTTGTAGCATGCCGTGCCGCGTCATGCAGTTTGATGAGAAACCCGTCCCGTAAGTGGAAATCGGCGCATGCACCGGGATGGGAGAGCGACCAGTAAGCTGACTGCCGCATCCTCCCGCATCCCTTTGCGATAGGCGTCAAAGCGGAAAACATTCCAGCGGCCGGTCAGCCTGCGGGACGCCTGGAAATCCCGCCATCGATCCTTAGACGAGGGGCCTTATGGGCATCCATGAATGGAAAAAGGGAATATTTCCGGAAGTTCACAATTCAGGAAACCACCCAAAGCGCGCAGTTGGCGGACTTTCCCAGCACATTTCGAGAGACGCTGCCCATAAAAAAGGCATTGCCGCCCCCGCGCCTTCCCACCACCACGGTGCCGTAATCTCCCGCCCTGGCTTCCTCGATAATGGCGCTACCGATATTATACATGCATTCGGCCGTTTTCAGATGAATCTGACTGTCCCGAAAGCCGGCCTCCCTGAACCGCTTCATGGCATGCGCATAAAAATGATCAATGCAGCGTTTGTCCCCCTGAATGAGGATTTTCTCGATTGCATCCGTCGGCGCCTCGATTTTGACCGGACAGACATCGCTGAATCTGGGTACGACATGAAATAGGGTGAGCTCGATATCGGCATTGCCGGCAGCCATGAAACCGAGGTGGTCAACGGCCTTCAGGGAAGTCTCGGATCCGTCGACGGCGATCATGATCTTGTTTGAGCTGACCTGGCCGTCGATGACCCATACCGGAATGATCCGGGAGTGTTCCAGAAGGTTTGCGGTAATGCTGCCCGCAAAGGTTTCCTGAATTCGGGAAATCCCCCTTCTGCCCACGACAATGGCGTCATAGCTGCCTTGCTGGGCATATTCGATGATGTCCTTGGCCCTTCCCAGTTTTTGGAGCTGGGTGACCACTTGAATATCAGAGGGATTAACCCCGAGCGTCACCATGCTTTCCCTGTATTTTTCCAGCATTGTCAGGGAAGCTTGTTCATGTTGCCGGCAAAGCCTTTTCAGAACCGACTGCTTCAGTCCATCGGTTTTGGCTTCATCCAGCAAAAATTGCGAAATGGACGGCTGCACATGATACAAGGTAAATAAAAGTTTTTTGACAGCGGCAGAAATCCTTACAGCATAATGAATGGCGTTTCTGGAATGAATCGACTCATCGACCGGAAGAAGTATTTTTTTATCCATCGGCGTCCTCTTCTCACTGGGATTGAAAGAAAATGCCGCGTATCCGCCAAAAAACGCGGACATGCTGCGGGAGCTGCGGTTAAACTTGAAAACCGGATTAATGCCTTTCTTTGGCTTTTTCAGACAGAATCATCCGGTAGGCGTCCTTTCGGGAGATGCCGAATTCCAGTGCAATTTTCCTGGCAAGCTCACCCGGGCTTTCCGCAGTTTCCAAGAGATATGCCGCAACGCCGGCTTCCATCGATTCGGCGGAAAGTGAATTTTCCCCGGGTTTCCCGGAAAGCACCAGGGTGCATTCGCCCTTGATCTCCCTGCGGCCGGACAGATCCGCCAGCATCTCTGAAATGGAACCGCGGATAAATTCCTCATACCGTTTGGTCATTTCCCGGCATACGACGCCGGAGCGATCCCCCAGCACCAGCAGCGCATCATTCAAAAAAGAGCGCACCCGCTTGGGCGATTCATAGAATATCAGGGTTCTGGGTTCGTTTTCGATATCCTTTAGCATGGCCATCCGCCGGATCAGTTTTTTGGGGGGGAACCCTAAAAACACGAAGGCGTCGGTGGGCAGCCCGGACACACTGAGCGCTGATATGGCCGCAGATACGCCGGGGATGGGAATCACCTTGATGCCTGCCTGAATTGCGGCGCAGATCAGCCGGTATCCGGGGTCCGACACCGACGGGGTGCCGGCATCGGAAACCAGCGCAATGGAAAGACCATCCTGAAGTTTTTGAATAAACCGGGGAGCCCGTTCGGCTTCATTGTGATCGTGACAGGAAATAAGCGGCGATGAGATCTGATATTTGGACAGCATCCTGCCCGTGTTGCGGGTATCCTCCGCTGCCACCAAGTCCACGCCGGAAAGCACACGCATGGCCCTCAGGGTGATATCCTCAAAATTGCCGATCGGAGTTGCCACCACGTAGAGCGTTCCCTTTTCAACATCCTGTGACGCATCAACGGCAGTTAAGTTCAAAGGCATTTTTGATAAGCTCGATGGAGGTGTCCTGTCCGGAATTTAAAATGATCGCCACCACATCAAACCTGGCCCGGACATGGCTCTGACGGGTGGACTTGAGATACTGAAGGGCTATTTTTGCTATTTTGCGTTGTTTTTGAAGGGTGACGGCATATTTGGGGTTGCCGAAAGCCGCAGAGGATCTGGACTTGACTTCGACAAAGGCGATTGTTTCGTTGTCTCTGGCGATGATATCGATTTCCCCCATGCGGGTGCGGTAATTCTGCTCCAGAATGCGGTATCCCTGCCGCTTCAAATAAACCGCGGCCAGGGATTCATTGTTTTTCCCGAATACCTGAAAGCAATTGACCATGACTTGCCCGCTCCTTCACACCTTTAAAACTTTTCCGGTGAATGGGAGTACAGCCGTAGCGAAGGATGGCTTCTTTGTGAAACAGGGTCGGATATCCCTTGTGAACGGCGAAGCCAAAATCCGGATAGTCTTCGTGGTAGCGTTCCATCAGGCTGTCCCGCGTCACTTTTGCAACAATTGAGGCAGCCCCGATGGAAATGCTCAGGGCATCTCCTTTCGGGATGGCTTCCTGCGACAGGGATAACGGCAGGCCGAATATGCCGTCGATCAACACATGTTCCGGAAGCGGAGAAAGGTTTTCGACAGCAATGACCATCGACAGCAGGGAAGCCTTTAAAATATTCGTTCTGTCGATCTCACCGGAATCCACGATGCCGATGCCGATGGCATCGGCATGTTCATAGATCCGATGATAAAGCGACAGTCGTTTTTTGGCTGTTAGTACTTTGGAATCCGCCACCCCCGAAACCGGAAAGGAAAAAGGGAGCATCACAGCGGCCGATACAACCGGGCCGGCCAAGGGGCCCCGGCCGGCTTCATCGACGCCCGCGATCCGCATCCAGCCGCTCCGGCGCGCCTGATTCTCGAATCTCCACAGATCCGTCGCCATGCGGCCTTTTCAGGAGCGATCTTCTTTAATTCTGGCGGCCTTGCCCTTTAGCTTGCGGATATAATATATTTTGGCCCGCCGGACAGCGCCTTTTGAAACCACTTCGATCCGGTCGATAATCGGTGAATGGAGCGGGAAAATACGCTCAACCCCGATACCGTAGGAGACTTTTCTGACCATGAAGGTCGCATTTGTGGTGCCTCTGCGTCTGCTGATCACCACGCCTTCAAAGGCCTGAATGCGTTCTTTTTCACCTTCCTTGATTTTGACATGAACCTTTACCGTATCTCCGGCGGAAAATTGCGGCAGATCCAGCCGCATCATTTCTTTTTCCAAAAG
>JBBIPX010000026.1:28022-31604 GCA_037442625.1 Desulfobacteraceae bacterium | reverse complement strand
ACAGTGCCCCGAACAGCGGGAAAAGCCCCGCGCACCTGCCAATGCTTTTCACATAATGCCGCCCTTGGAAGTTTAGATTGGAATTTATTGACAAATACGACCACGAAAAATAGAATCATAATTTACGATTTTGAACGGATCAAAACCTGCCATGAATATTAGAAAGTGACAGTGATCATCGTTATGGTCAGGCCATCAGCTTCAATTCTGACAGTGCCGAATTATTTATGTTAGATTCGAGATCGGCCACGGCTGAGTGGAACGCTGCCGAATATCAACAAGTTCGAGTGAGGAAACGTAATGCTCAATTTAATGCGTAAAAATGCAGGTACCTGGTTAATCAAAATTCTATTGGGTGCCATCGTTCTGGTTTTTGTCTTCTGGGGGGTCGGCAGTTTTCGCGACAGGGGAGCCGGGCGTGTCGCTTCGGTCAATGGAGATCCGATCATGGCCGAAGAATACAACGAAGCATATAACCATCTTGTTGAACAGATCAAGCAGCGTTACGGGAATCGCCTGAATGATGAAATGCTGAAGATGCTTCAGGTTAAAAAACAGGCATTGGATCAACTTATTGAAAAAAGGCTTCTTTTAACCGAGGCAAAACGGTTGAATTTTACAGTCAGCGATGAAGAGTTGTCTTCCAACATAAAAACCATTGCAGCTTTTCAGGATAACGGCAGTTTCGATAACCGAAGATACCGGGCGGTTTTAGCTCAAAATCATCTTACACCGGAATCCTTTGAAGCCAAACAACGCGATTTTATCTTGATGGATAAAGTCAGATCCTTGGTTTCAGACAGCGTCAAGATATCCGATGCCGAGATTGAAGACATGTATCAATGGAAAAATTCACAGATCAAGATTGACTATGTCCTGTTTGATCCATCCCTGATCGGCGACATTCGGCTTTCCGATGATGAGGTCAAAGCCTATTTCAATGCCCACAAGGATACTTATAAGACCGAACCCAAACGTAAAGCGGTTTTTCTGCAGTTTACACCTGAAATGTATCAATCCAAGGTTACCCTGACCGAATCGGAATTAAAAGATTATTTCGATACCAGCGCCGGTGAATTTAATACGCCGAAAACCGTTGAAGCCAGCCATATTCTGATTCAGATCCCCCCGGATGCCAAACCGGATGCCGTTGAAAAAGCGAAGGAAAAAGCGCTTTTGGTAATGAAGAAGGCAAAGGAAGGAAAGGATTTCTCGGAACTTGCCAAACAGTATTCTGATGATCCCGGCGGCAAAAACGGAGGGCACCTGGGTGCTTTTCAGCGGGATGCCATGGTGGAGCCTTTCTCTGAAAAAGCCTTTTCCATGAGTCCCGGAGAAATCAGTGATCCGGTAAGGACTCAGTTCGGTTTTCACATCATCAAGGTTGAGAAGGTCAACCCTGCCGCCACCCTTACGTTTGAACAGGCCCGGCCCAAAATCATAAAAAAGTTGACCGATGAAAAAGCCAAAAGCATCGCCAATGAAGCGGCAAACACTGCCTATAATGATTCCCTGAATGTGGATGCGCTGTCAAAGGTTGCCTCGGAAATGAAGCAGCCGCTGATCACGACGGAGCCTTTCGGTCGAAGCGGCCCGGCCGGGGTCAAGAATCCGGCCCAGTTCGCGGCCGCTGCATTTAAACTGGCGCCGAATGCCATCAGCGACATCGTTGATTCCGGAGATGCTTACTACATCCTTCAGGTTGTAGAAGACATTCCTGAAAGCATCCCCGAATTCGCCCGGGTTGCCGACAGGGTTCGCGCGGATTTGACAAAGGAAAAACAGGACGAGCAGGCATTGAAGGATGCCGGACAATGCCTTTCTGAAATGAAAAGCGGCAAATTACCGAAGGCGTTCCAAGGGAAAAAAGGTGTTAAAACCGGCACCACGGACTTCTTCAAACGCGGGGAGCGCATTCCGGATATCGGCTATGAGCGGGAAATTTCATCCGCCGCCTTTGGGCTTTCATATGATAAGAAATACGCCGATGAACCGATCAAAGGCCAGAAAGGATATTACGCCATTGCGTTCAAGGAAGGAAAGGCTGCCGACCCTGCCGGATTAACGGGTGAAAAAGCGCAGATCCTCGAAACGCTGACCAGCCAGAAACAGCGCCGGGTCTTCGAAGACCTGTTGACATCGCTTCGAAACAACGGCAAGATCGTCATTGAAAACGGGTATCTGTAATTCGTTACAGCGGGCGGAAAACAACAGGGGAAAGCGTTTTTCACCCGCTGTTCTTTCATGAATCTGACTTTTTCGGTAAAGGATAAAATCGGATGCCGGCACAACAGGACAAAGTTCCCCTGTTTACTTCAAAAAAATGCCCGTATTGTGAAAGTTATCTGGCTAATGACGAGCGGTATTGTTTTTCCTGCAACAAAAGAGTCGGATCATTGGACAAAAAAACCGGCATGGCCAAACAGCCCATTAACTGGATGGCGTATATCATCTGTCTTCTATATTGGGCTTTTTTGGGAATATATATCTGGTGGGCTTTTGGGAAGCAGTCATGATAAAGCCCTGAAGCACGTCATCCAATCGTTTTTTTCACAATTCCCAGCACTTTGTCCGGGTCAAAGGGCTTTTTGATGAATGCAACGGCGTCTTTCACCGCATGCTGGCCAGCCAGACCGCTGATCACGATTACGGGTATTTTCTTCAGGTTTTCATCCTTGGAAAGCTTCCGGTAAAATCGCGGCCCCCATTCCTGGGGCATTTCCAGATCCAGGGTGATCAAATCCGGGCATGCCGTCTTAACGGTTTCCAGTGCCTGGACCCCGTCTGATGCGCTGCAAGTTTCATATCCATTGTCCGAAAACAACGTGACCAGGTATTTCACGATGATGGGATCATCATCGATGACCATTATTTTTTTCGCCATATGGCATCCTCCTCAATCGTTGGGCGTCTCAGGGGACGGCTTCGCCAGCCCGTTTGTCGTCTTTAAGATGACACTGTCCGCACATCACCGGCCCCTTGCCGGATTTTTCATGGCAGCCCCGGCAGTTCAGGTGAAACGCCTTTCTGAGCGAAGGCGTTTTCCCGGAAGCTGCAAGACCGTGGCAGTCCGAGCAGCGCCTGTCCTCAGAAGATTCATCCGCCAGTTTTTTCCCGTCCTTGAAAACATGATGGCATTGGTTGCAGGCATCTATTGCGGCTTTTTCATTATGTGAGTCATGGCGGAACACGGCGCAGGTCCGCTCAGGGTTTTTAAAAACGCCATTGTCCACATGCGTCATATCTTCCTGAGCCCCGGCAACAACCACCGTGCACAAGGAAGCCAGCACGCAAACAAGCAGAAAGCGGGTTTGCATTTTCATCTCCTGATTTCTCCTTATTTACGGCTTTTCCATGACCTGATACAGGATATCGCCGATGAATTTGACGTTCATTTCCAGACCAAAATGGTGATTGATATCCTCAAGGCCGCTGTGGCAGTTGTGGCAGGGGGCGATCAGGGTTTTGGCGCCCTTGGATTTTACGGCAAAGAGCTGCTCGGCCTTGATTCGGTTGCCATCCATCCGTACCATCTTGTACGGAGGCCCGCAGTTGATGACCCCGCCGCCGGCGCAGCAGCAG
>JBBIPX010000026.1:0-28012 GCA_037442625.1 Desulfobacteraceae bacterium | reverse complement strand
CGGTTCGGATGCATTTCAATCAGGGTATCGCAAATCGCTCCCACCACATATCTGGCCTTTTCGTGAAGCCCTCCGCCGCGCACCACATTGCAGGGATCGTGCAGGGTGACTGGCTCGGTATATTTTTGGGCAATCCGGATCCGGCCCTGTTTGATCAGATCATAATAGAATTCGATGGCGTGAATGATCGGAATGGGGGGGGTCTTCCATCCCAGCCAGCGGTTCCCCGTGTCATAAACCGATCTGAAGGCATGGCCGCATTCACCCATCACGATTTTTTTCACTTTCAGCCGCGCCGCGGTTTCATAATGCAGCCGCTTGATCCGTCCCATGAGCTCGTTGTCGCCGGTGAACATGGCCATGTCGCTGTTGTCCCAGCCGGGGGTGGCGGGCATGGTCCAGTTCAAACCCGCGACATTCATCATTACGGCCATCTGATAAATGAGCTGGGCCTGAAACTTGGGCTCGGGCCCGATCACCGAATACATGATGTCGGCCCCTTCCTTTTCAAGGGGAATGCGCAGTCCGGGAATCTCGCTTCTGGCCTCTTCCTCCTGCCATTGCAACGTGTCCGGCCATTCATCTTCCTTGACCCACATCTGGTTCATACTGACGGAATGACTGTGCGCCGTAGCCTGAATATACTGGGGCGTCAGGCCCAGAAGATGCGTGATGCGACGGACCACGCTCATCATGTAGGCCACATCGATGCCAAAAGGACAGTACATGGCGCATCGCTTGCACAGATTGCACTGGGTGGCCGCAATCACGGCCGCCTGTCTGAGGACTTCCTTGCTGACCTTGCCTTTCTTGCGGATCATTTCCCACAGGGTCTGTTTGACTTTTCCGGCAGGCGAATAGCGCGGATCCTTGTCATGGGACAGGTAATAATGGCATCCTTCAGAGCACAACCCGCAATGGATGCAGGTCTCGACATAAACCTTGAGGCGGGCCCCGGACTCTTCATTGAGCACCCGCAAAATGGTCTTTTCGATCCTGTCCTCCGTCAGCCTGGACAGACCGATATCAATGCCTTCATCGGCAATGATTTCATTCGCCTGCTTTGCCGGTTCATTCATAAGCGGAAAATCCCTCCCTTATTCTTTAATCGCGCCCGCATTACCAGTCCCTGGCGTGCCTTATGTTTCCGAATTCCGAGCCCATATAGGCCCGGGTAAACGGTGAAAACAGCATGTGGCTCAGCCGGGTAAAGGGAATGGCCGCAAGCAGGATTTCGCCGGAAAGGACATGAAGAACCATGAAGACCGGGTAATCGATCCATTGGTGATAGGCGATAAACCCTGTTACAAACGGCGTCGCGACCATCCCCAGAATCCCGTAGTCCGAGGCAAAGCTCAGATACCGGACTTCCGGCTCCTTGATCCTGCGAATCCCGAAAAACACACAGCAGCCGATAACCGCCAGCGTCATGACATCGGATACCGGGTCCGGCAGACTCCAGAGCTGAAGATTCCAGGATTCATCCCAGAGCACAGCATGGGACAAGAGAAAAACAGGCACCGCCAGCAGGCAGATATGAAACGTAAAGGTTACCAGTGTCAAGACCGGATGCTTTCGCATGTTGAGTGATGCAAACGGAATGATCCAGTGAAAAATGGAGCGCAGGCTGTATTTCCAGCTCATGACCGAAAATATGAATTTTTCCTTGCGATGAACAAGCAGCAGCAGGTCAAGCACACGGTACAGGCTGCCGGCGATAAAAACCGTAAAGGCCAGCCATGCCAGTGGGCCGCTCACAAACGGATAGAGGTCTTGCATGTCGATTCTCCCTTTATCACCCGAATTCACTGACGGGAATCACCCGTCGGCAGTACTCCCCCGCTTCAATGGTTCTAAAAAGAAGCCGGGTACCATCCGGACTGAACACAGGATTCCAGGCCGCATCGCAGTCATGCCGCCAGAGCCGGTCGTTCAGTGCAATCGTATATTTGCCGCCGCGCTCAACTTTTGCCGCCACATGCACCCCGTCCGGGCTGAAAACCGGTTTCCAGACCATGTCGAATGTGTTCTGCCATGCCGCTCCCCGAACCGCAAGCCCCCATCTGTCGTTGTCCTTGACCACCGCGGCGATGCTCTGGCTGTCCGGGCTGAATGTCAGATCCGTAACAAAATCGCTGAAAAGAAGATTCCAGGCGACGCCGTCCACGGCCACGGTCCATTTGCCGAAGTCGGTTGCGACAATGGCTGCCAAGCGCTTTGCATCCGGACTGAACAGCACATGCCAGAGTTGAACAAACGGCGCGTTCCAGATCAACTGCCCGTCTTCTGCCAGAAACCATTTCCCCTTCACCCGGACCGGCGCCACAACCTTGCCGCCGACCGGGTGAAACACCGGCTCCCAGACCCCGCCGAAGGTTTTCTCCCAGGGAATGCCGTTGACGGCAATCGTGTAGTCATAAAGGGTCAGCCGCACTTCAGCCGCCAAATCCCCGCCCGGGCCGATGGCCTTGTTCCAGACATTCACGAAAGCACGATCCCAGGACACACCGTCCATGGCCGCGGAAATGGTTCCTTCCTGAAATTTATGGATTTCAACCTCCCCTGTTGAAATCAACTGAACGGAGGCTGCCGTATGGTTTCCATCCGGACTCAGGACGGAATCGGTCAGGTTCCCGTAAGTCTCTTCCCAGGCAATGTCATTTAAGGCCATTCCATATTGCCGGTCCTGCTGAAACGACACCGCGATGCCGGCACCGTCCTTGCTGAACAAAGGATTCCACACATAAGCAAACCTGTTCTCCCAGGCTGTTCCGTCCACGGCAACGGTCCATTCTCCGGCCTCCGACACCAGGGCCGTCAGCCTGCCATCGGCGGCAAAGCGCAGGTGCCAGATTTTTTCAAAAGGGCTTTCCCAAGTTTGGCCGTTCACACAAACGTTGAATTCCCCTTCCGCTGAGTTGACAATCGCGGCAACCTTCTCCCCGTCGGGACTGGCATAAGGCTCCTCGACCCACTCAAACCGGCTGTTCCATTCCCCCACGGAAATGCGCTTTTCTCTGGTCTCCCAGTCCCAGGCGATTGTGTCCGCCATGCAACCTCCCTCTGCAATAAAATCAGCCATTGATGACGCTATATGACTTGCTGAAGTATACATCAAGTCATTCGATATCCCGACACATAGATCCTATCAGGAAAATAAGGTATTCAGAATAAGTGGGGACAACCGGTGTCATCCCTCTGCCTCACATTTTTTGGAAGGGAAATTTTCTAACCATGAGTCGATACCATTACCCACAGGAGTTAACGGATGAAACGATTATCAGGTATTATTTTGTATTTAATCGAGAACATTTATCATGTCAAAAGATTTTTCCCATGGTCTTAAATATTTTCATGATACCGGATTGAGCCGGTATCGGATTTAAATTGCAGCAATTTTGATCAAACCGCAAAAACCCGAAATTCGGACGGATTCGAAAAAAGTTCGCAGGCAAGGCGCGTAGCTCCGGCGCTTTTGGCGACACTCCTGAGACATGAGGCGTAGTTATCGTACGCCGCAATGACAAAGGACGCAGCGCAGCTCGGCATCCGGACTTTTTACAATGCCGTCGATTTTAATGGGAATTGGAATTGACTTTTACAACCATACAATTGTAAATGAAAGCAAGGTTTGATTTTTACCAGCGTTCATTCGACCCATTTTGTTGCTTCAACCTTATCGCCACACAGAGGAGGCTGTTCGCACATGTCAAAAAAACGATTCATGACGTATATCGCATTCGGCGCGTTCGCACTTTTTACGACGAGTTGCGCCACTACCGATTCCAATTCTACGACAGGGGGAACATCCCAGGCAGCGATTCAGAAAGACCAGGGTTCAGCCGCAGCATATCGTGAATTCGGGGATATTCTGATTCCCGGGGAAATGGAATCCGTTTCCGACGCCTCTTTTATTTATGTCACATCCGGACTGGCTGTAGGGGTCATGTCACTCAAGGGCCATGTGGAAACCGATTCGCTCATTTCCTTTTTCCAGGGCAACATGGCGAAAGACAACTGGAAACTGGTCAGCTATTTTAAATCGCCAAAAACCCTCATGCTATTTCGAAAGGAAACCCGGTGGTCTGTGATCAATATTACCGAAGGGCCTTATTATTCCTATGCGGAAATATGGGTTGCGCCCACATTGGCGAATGCCGATTCGAGCGCGCTGAAATAGCACAAGGGCAATTGCCATGTTGTCATCATTAACGGATAAATCCGTTGTTCTGGGGGTATGCGGCGGCATAGCCGCCTATAAAAGCGTTGATCTGCTCAGGCTCATCACCAAATGCGGGGCTTCGGTCCGGGTAATTCTGACTGAAAACGCCGGACATTTTGTCGGGCCCATGACATTTGAAGCCCTGTCCGGCCAACCGGTATGCCTGAGCCTGTTTGAAAAAAACGCAAACACGTCCATCAAACATATCGAATGGGCGCAAACCGCCGATGCCGCCGTTATCGCACCCGCAACCGCAAATATTATCGGCAAACTGGCCTGCGGCATTGCAGACGATGCTTTAAGTACTTTCATGCTGGCAGTGACGGCCCCCCGGCTTCTTTGCCCGTCCATGAATTCCAACATGTACCAAAATGACGCCGTCCAGCACAATCTCGGCATGCTCAAAAGCAGAGGTTACCAGATTGTCGAGCCCGGTTCCGGCCTCATGGCCTGTGGAACCACGGGCCCCGGAAGGCTTCCGGAACCTGTTGATATTCTCGATGCGCTGATCACCGCACTGACTGAAAAAGACCTGTTCGGCAGAAACATCCTGATCACCGCCGGCCCGACACGGGAACATCTTGATCCGGTCCGATATATCAGTAATCCGTCATCCGGGAAAATGGGATTTGCCATTGCAACGGCAGCCGCTCGGCGCGGTGCGGCGGTTACCCTGGTCTCAGGTCCATCAGTGCTTCCCGATCCTTGCCATGTCCACGTCATCCGGGTGGTATCGGCGAAGGAAATGGCGGATGCGGTCTTTGAACACTTTGATCAGGCAGACGCCGTCATCAAGACCGCCGCTGTATCCGACTACCGGCCCAAGATTCAGTCGGATCACAAAATCAAAAAAGGATCGGACGCGCTTAATTTGCTGCTTGAAAAAACCCAGGATATTTTAAAAGAGTTGGGAAAACGGAAAAACGATCAGATCCTTGTGGGTTTTGCCGCAGAAACACAGATGCTGCCGGCCTATGCAAGGCAAAAACTGCTGGAAAAACGCTTGGATATCGTCGTCGGAAACATTGTTGGAGCAAAAGGCTCCGGGTTTGGCTCGGAAACCAATAAGGTCACTCTGTTTTACAGCAACGGGGCCAGCGAATCCCTCGCACTGATGCCCAAGGAGACGGTCGCCGGCATCATTCTGGACCGTGTGGCCGATTGCCTGAATCAAAAGTGTTGATCCAAAAACATTCAGGCAGCCGTCCGATTGCCGGGAAAAAATCATGGCCCAGAAACATTTTTTAACACCCGTTCTTGATGAAACCCTTCATACACTTCGGGTTATGGCTGAAAAAGGAAGCCGCGGATTTGACTGCACGGCACACGGCCTGTCGGTGCTAAGCTCATGGAAACGGATGTCAGACGACAGACGACAGACAACAGATGCCGGAAGACAGATGACTGTCGGCGGATATCAACCACCGGATAACTTTCAACACGCGGCTGAAAAAAAATCTGAATCCCCTGTACCGGCTGAAATCATTTCGTCCGAACCCGCATCCACGCCGATTCCCCGGGACTTCCTTGAATCCATTGTAAGGGATATGGGTGACTGCCGGCGTTGCAAGTTGTCAGCAACCCGGACCCACATTGTTTTTGGTACGGGAAGTCCTTCCGCATCCCTGATGTTTGTGGGAGAAGCGCCGGGGTTTGACGAAGACCGGCAGGGAATTCCCTTTGTGGGCAGAGCCGGACAGCTTTTGACGCGAATCATTGAGGCCATCAACCTGACCCGGGACCAAGTCTATATCTGCAATGTCATCAAATGCCGGCCGCCGGAAAACCGCAACCCGGAACCCGATGAAATCATCGCCTGCGCCCCGTTTCTAAACCGACAGATCGCCGCGATCCAGCCGGACTTCATCTGCGCGCTGGGCACCTTTGCCGCCCAGACCCTCCTGAAGTCAGCGCAACCGATATCCAAGCTGAGGGGCCGGTTTCATGACTTCAACGGCATCCGGCTTTTGCCTACATTCCACCCTTCATATCTTCTGCGAAATCCCGATAAAAAGCGGGAAGTCTGGGAGGATATGAAACTGCTCATGAACGAAATGATGTAATTTTTTTCATTGCCTTAGAGGCATCATGAATAATATCAATTTAACCTGCTATCGCAAAAAACAAAATTCAGGCAAAGTCGTTAAAATGCCGCAGGCATGGCGCGCTGCATCCGGACTTATTACGGTGCCGTCATTGTTCATTTTCCAACGATTGTCCAGGACGTGTCAGCTACGGTCGGTAAATAGTCCCAACCGGTCATTGTCGCTCCGTTCATGTACCAGACTGCGTTCTGACCCCCTGAAGCGTTCCTCCAGAGAATGTCGGACTTGCCGTCTCCATTGAAATCTCCGGCGCCCGCAATCGACCAGCTCATATCCGTTACAGCCGGCAGATAGTCCCAGCCGGTCATTGCCGCTCCGTTCATGTACCAGACGACGTTCCGACCGTCCGAAGTGTTCCGCCAGAGAAGATCGGACTTGCGGTCACCATTAAAATCAACCCGCACCATAGCAGGCGGCTGAATCCCGATTGCCGCTCCCTGAGAACTGGTGTCGGTCCAGTTGTAAGGAGCTGTTACAAAACTATCCGGGGTATACCAGCCGTCATAGTTTCCGCTCCAGCCCATGTTGATGTGGACCGTTTCCGATGGTGTATCCCTGTACCCGTCAACCACCACCGAGTGCCCGCCGGCATTGGGATCCCGGATACTGAGCTGCGATGGCCGGCCGGCCTGAACCTCCGTCTTGAATACCTGCATCCAGGCACTGGCATTCACATAGCTGCTCCGATTCACCCAGTGGGCCGTATTCTGATATTTGAAATAGGTTGTCAATACATCGGGCGAATCCGATGTATATGCACCAGAGCCGCTGGTCCCATATATCATATGAAACGCGATGCCGACATCCGCGCACAGTTTGGAAACGGCATTCTTCTGGGTTGTCGTACTGGCTGAGGATACGGAACCGGGCATGTTGGCCCAGTCATAGGTACTGCCGGAAAAATTCCGGATCAACGTCACATTGTTTGCGCCGTTCCACCAGGAATATGATGTTGATCCCTGCCCGACTGCGGGGTAATTCCAGTATCGCATGATCTGGGCCGCGGCCGTTGCCACGCAACCCACCAAGGTCGGGCTTCCGTTATAGAGCGGACACTGCTGGTTGTACGGATCTGGCTGATTCCAGGTTGTTGTCAGTAGCGGACCATAGGATATGGCGGCAGCTTCGCCGGTTGCAGTGGCAGCCTCTCCGGCGGTCGCCGCAAACTCCTGAAGGCCCTTATCCAGCATTGCCCAAACCTTCCGGTCAGGGTTTCGCGAAGGAACGGCCGCGGCCATATCCACGCTGTGCGTGTCGATCGCCTCTCCCACATCAAAGATCTCCTTCGAAATCCAATCGATCTGCTCCTGCAAGTCTTGATTTCGCAGACTGAGCGTTGCGTTTTCCGAATAAAGCTTGACCGCCGGGATATCGTCGCGAGCAGATACCAGTATATGCCCTTTGGGGCTGACTGTAAAATTGTAGCCCACAATCATGCCATTGGAAACAAAAGGTTCTTCATCTGAAATGTCGGGCGACTTGTCCCCCCCCCAGGACCCGTAAGCATGAACCACCCAAGTCAACCAGTTTTTGGCGGCGTTGCGGGCCTGGTCCGAACTGACGTTTCCAGCCGATGCAATGTCGGCAAATAGCAGCATCAGCATCAAAAACAGCATTAAAATTTTTCGTGCCATTGTTAGCTTTTTATAGGGCATGACGATCCTTTATTGGATATTCCTTTCGCTATCCCGATACCTTGAAATGGAAAATCGAAATCATTTATTTATTCACCACGCCGTTTCATTTCAAGGGCAACACAAATAATGCCCTACGGTTTTGTCTGGGACGGGCCATCGACATCATATGACAGGGAATCGGCCGCGGTCAGATTCAGTTTCAGACCTCTGTGGCATGCCCCCATGACGGGCATGTCGAATCCGGCAAGAACCCCTTTAACGTATACGGGAGCGTCCGGATTGCGGACTTTGTTTTCGGCGATTTTTTTGAATACCGCATCACTGCCTACTGAAGCCACCCAGATCTCCAATGTTTTGCCGTGCGTCGCATTGGCAATCAGAAATTTCTGATATGGCAGCATGGGGTAGGCCGTATTATCAAAAACATTATTGTAATCGATATATCCTTGGATCAAGGCTGTCTGGCCCTCACCATCAAGTTTTTTTCCACAGACGCCCGGAAGCCCGCAGTAGGCGTAAAGGGAATCGATGGTAATGTAAGATCCTGATTTGCAGGGAGTTATGATGGAGTCCATTAGCGACAAGGCATCCTTTGAAAAAAAATTCACGAGAAAAATGGAAATGACCGCCAGCAGAATCTTTCGGCCAAAACGGGTAACAATCGGCCGGCATCGCTGCAATGTTTTTTTAATGTTGTGCGCCATAGAGATAATCAATAAGAAAATGAATCCGATAGCAATCGTGTTCCGGATGCCATAACGATTTCAAAATTTATGCAATTATCGTGCAATCGAAAAACATTCCAGGGAGCGGCACCTGTCATCAACCGGTGGATTATGAGAATTGCGCCCAAATTCAGCAAAACGCAGAAAGCAAACGGTAGGAAATCACTTGATATCATGATATTATTTATAAAGTCAGCCCGATCCATTTATTTATTCCGACAGACACAGGAAATTGTCATGGTTCAAAAATTGCGATAATTGAAACTTTTTTTGACAAGAAGCCGTTGCTACGTCGACTTTTCTTTGTAAATTACGCACCATCCATGATACAGGCATTTAGCGCTGAGTCGGAGACTCTGCTCTTGCGAATTGAAACGTTAACCCATGGTGACTATATGGCTGAACCGATGAAACGGATTCGGATCAAAGGCAGCAATATTAATACGGACCGCCTGTCGGCGGCTTTGATTTCAGATACGCACGGGGTACTGGCCCCGGAGGCATTAAAGATTTTATCGGGCGCAGATCTGATCATTCATGCCGGCGACATTGACACACCCGCGGTTTTGAATGAATTGAACCGTATCGCGCCTGTTGTTGCGGTCCAGGGGAACATGGACAGGGGCGACTGGGCGGAACATCTTTATGAAACCGAAGCCGTAGAAATCGGTCAGTATTGTATTTATATACTGCACGATGTCAGCAGGCTTGATCTGGATCCAACGGCGGCGGGAATACATGCGGTTGTTCACGGCCATACTCACATGCCTTCCGATGAAATTCAAAACGGGGTCAGGTTTCTGAACCCCGGCAGCGCTACCCAACCCCGGCGCAACACCCGGCCTTCAATCATGAAGCTTTATATCACGGGCGCGGAGCTTCGCGCAGAACTGATCCATCTATGGTGAAACGACTAAAACAGCCGCATCTAACGGCCGATTTCCCGATAAATCCTATCTGTCAATTCGAACGGCATTGATGGTCTGATATGGCCGGCGCCAGCTTGACGATTCGTGCTGTTTTAACCGCTTCATCCGGAAGATCAAAAACAGAAACCAGAAGTTCCGACGGCCGCAAGGTCGGGTGCTGCCCGGAACGGATCGAAAGCATCAGGCGATTGTCCGCATCGATCGCCAGATCTTCGACAAGCTCCTTATAATCCACCAGGGATGCAATCCCTTTCCTGTTGACACGGTTTATCACAAACGTTTCTCTTGCCTGAAACGTTTCAATCCGGTTTTTATCAAAGGCCCCTGTTTTTAATTGAATCTGATAACGGATACCCCCGCAGGCGGCTGACTCCTTTTTTGAAGGGGCCAGTTCCCATCGGGTAACGACCAGGCCTTCGGGAAGTGCCTGATTAAGCCTTTCCATCATCTCCCGTGCTGAAAATACAGGGCTTGCAGACACAACACAGGTTTCATGAAGGCTTTCCATGCCGACCGGAAGGGGATCGTCAAAGGATATTTTGGGTTTTGGATGGAATCCTGAGGAAAAATCCACTGGAATTTTCGCCCTGCGGAAGGCGCGAAACATTATATTTGCCAGTTCCAGATGCCCGAAGACCCGCGCAGACCCGGTTTTCGCATATGAAATACGGAAGCGGACCGCATCCGTGCGCACTGGAACGGCCGGTTCCATGCCTGTTTCCGAACCCCGGCATTCGGACGGCGCAAAGACCCCGGGTTCAAGGGTCTGAAAATCGCAGACTCCGCAGGACTGGCAATCCCCTGAACGGCAATCCGGGGTGGATTCCTGCTTCAGGGCCTTTTCCAACTCGGAAATCAAAAAAGGCTTTGTTACCCGCGCATGGACATGATCCCAGGGAAGGGGCTCTGAAAGATCCCGGGCGCGGGTTGTATAAAAAGCAATATCAATGCCCGTTTCTTCAAGCGATTTTTCCCATTTTAAAGCGTTGAAATGATCGCTCCACCCGTCCAGTCGGCATCCGTTTTGCCAGGCGGCAACCAGAAGCCTGGAGAGCCTGCGGTCTCCTTTTGCCCACAGTCCCTCCAGGAGGCCGACTTGCGGGTGTTGCCATTTAAACTGGACATCCGGATAGTTCAGCTTTTCTTTCAGCCAGTTTATCTTTCTCCGGGATTCGTCAACCGTGAGTTGCGGCGCCCACTGAAACGGGGTGTGGGGCTTTGGGATAAAGGTGTTCACGCTGACATTGATTTGGTTCTTATGGCCTTTCATGCCCCTGGTTTTCTGAAGTTTCAGCTTTCGGAGTTCAAGCACCAGATCCACCAGAGCGCTTAAGTCTTCATCGGTTTCCGTGGGCAGCCCGATCATGAAATACAGTTTGATGACCTGCCATCCCAGGGAAAAGGCATCGCGAACCGTTGAAACGATTTGCTGCCTGGTGATGTTTTTATTGATCACGTTCCGCAGCCGCTGGCTTCCGGCCTCGGGTGCGATGGTAAAGCCGGTTTTCCGGATCCGTCCGATCTGTGTCATGAGCTCGGGCGTCAGGGTTCCGGCGCGAAAGGATGGCAGCGATACGGCAATGTGTTCCGGCGCGCACCTGGCAATCAGCCTGGCCATCAGCTCCGGCATGCATCCATAATCGCCGGTGCTGAGAGAAAGTAGTGAGAGTTCGTCATAACCGGTTGAGGCAAGGGCTTTTTCCGCCTGCTGCATCAGGGTGTGGACAGACCGCTCCCGGACCGGACGGTAGATCATGCCGGCCTGACAGAACCGGCAACCCCGCGTGCATCCTCTGGATACCTCAAGCCTCAGGCGGTCGTGGACCGGACGACCATAGGGCACTACCGGATTTTCCGGAAACGGCGCATCGTTCAGGCTGGGGATGATCGCCCGCAGCACCCGCGAATGATCCGGATACCGGGGAATGAGCACCTGAAACCCTTCATCCGTGCAAGTCGGCTCAAAAAAAGACGGTACATACACCCCTTCGATATCCTGCCAGGATTTCAACAGCAGGGTTTTATCGTTTCCGCCGCCCTGCTTCCACGCTTTCCAGCAATCTGCCATTTCAAGGATGACGGCTTCACCGTCGCCGATGACCATGGCGTCAAAAAAATCCGCCACGGGCTCCGGATTGCAGGTGCACGGCCCCCCGGCGATAACCAGCGGAAATGACAGGTCCCTGTCCCTGGCAAAAAACGGAATGCCGGCCAGATCCAGGATGGTCAGAATATTGGTGTAATCCAGCTCGTAGAGCAGGCTGAACCCGAGGATGTCAAACTGCGCCAGCGGCTTTGCGGATTCAAGGGAAGCCAGGGGCAGCCCTGCGCTTCGAAGACGGAGCTCCATGTCCGTATCCGGCGCATACACCCTTTCCGCTGCAATGGTTTTCTCCCGGTTCAGCAATTGATAGAGGATTTGAAGCCCGAAATGGGAAGTTCCGATGGCATATAAATCCGGAAACGCCAGGGCGATAAAAAGTTCAACTGTTTCGGGATCTTTTTTGACGGCATTGACTTCCGAACCGATATACTGGCTCGGCATTTCAACCAGCGGCAAGATGTCTTGAACACAAAGATGGGTCATGATCGTATGTTTTCCGTTAACCACGAGAGTTGTTTGATAATCCGAAATGGACTTCATGAACTTCTTAAGATGATGAAAGATAGATGATTCCCATTGAAATGACAACCCTGAAAAATTTCCCGGCTGCTGTTTTCGAGGAGAAAGCCGCCGTAGATTCAACCTTTCCAAACCTTGTCATCGTCAAATTTTTATTGACATTTGATATTTAATAGTTTATTTTAATCAGATTCGATATAAAAAGTATTCAAACCCCCATCTGGATGCCTTTTCCAAATGAGGGTTTTTTTTTCATACCCCCATGTCTTTTTTATTAAGGAATAAGTCCATGGAAAAAAACATCCAAAAAGTCAGAAACATCGGCATCAGCGCTCATATTGATTCCGGGAAAACCACCCTGACCGAAAGAATCCTTTATTACACCAAAAGAATCCACACCATCCATGACGTCAAGGGGAAAGACGGGGTAGGCGCAACCATGGATTCAATGGAACTGGAAAGAGAACGCGGCATCACCATCGCATCCGCCGCGACCTTCTGCGAGTGGCAGAACCACCAGATCAACATCATCGACACGCCGGGGCATGTGGACTTCACCATCGAGGTGGAAAGGTCCCTGCGCGTTCTGGACGGCGCCATTCTGGTGCTGTGCGCGGTCGGCGGGGTTCAGTCCCAGTCCATTACGGTGGACCAGCAGATGAAGCGCTACAAGGTTCCCTGCGCCGCCTTCATCAACAAATGCGACCGCAGCGGCGCAAACCCCGCACGGGTGATTCAGCAACTGCGTGAGAAGCTGGGGCACAATCCGGTTGCGGTTCAGATTCCCATCGGACTTGAAGCCGACCTGAAGGGACTGGTGGATCTGATTGCCATGAAAGCCCTTTATTTCGACGGGGATAACGGGGAGATCATCCGGAGCGAGGAAATTCCCGCCCATTTGGTGAATGAGGCCAAAACTTACCGCGAGCAGATGCTGGATGCAGTCTCCGTGGTTTCCGATGAACTGACGGAAGCCATTCTGGAAGAGCGGGAAATCCCTTCGGATCTTATTCTGAACGCTCTCCGGCAAGCCACTTTGGAGCGCAAGGTAACCCCTGTCTTCATGGGGTCGGCCTATCGGAACAAAGGGATCCAGCCCCTGCTGGACGGGGTGACGCAACTGCTTCCCTGCCCGTCGGATGTTGAAAACGACGCCCTCGACATGGACAACAACGAGGCCGTTGTCCCCCTGACAACAGATCCGGAAAAGCCGGTCGTCGCCTTTGCCTTCAAACTGGAAGACGGGCAGTACGGGCAGCTTACCTATATCCGGGTGTATCAGGGAGTGATTTCCAAAGGCGCCACCATCGTCAATGTCAGAAATGGCCGCAAAGTGAAAGTCGGCCGGGTCGCCCGCATGCATGCGGATCAGATGGAGGATATTGAAGCCATCCCGGCCGGCCACATCGGCGCATTGTTCGGCATCGACTGCGCTTCCGGCGACACGTTCGTCGCTCCCGGCCTCAGCCTGACCCTGACCTCCATGTTCGTGCCCGCTCCGGTCATCTCGCTTGCCATCGTGCCCAAGGACAACAAATCCCAGATCAACATGTCCAAGGCCCTGAACCGCTTTACCAAGGAAGACCCCACTTTCAAATCCCACTACAACGATGAAACCAATGAAACGGTCATCGAAGGCATGGGAGAGCTTCACCTGGAAGTCTACGTGGAGCGCATGAAGCGGGAATATCAGGCTGAAGTCAGCACCGGCATGCCGCAGGTGGCGTATCGGGAAACCATTACCCGCAGGGCGGAGTTCAACTACACGCACAAAAAGCAGACCGGCGGCTCCGGACAATATGGACGGGTGGCGGGGTACATGGAGCCTGTCGATGAGCCGTTCGCGTTTCAAAATGATGTGACCGGCGGCGCCATTCCCACGCAATTCATTTCGGCCTGCGAAAAAGGATTCCGACTCTGCCTCCCCAAGGGCCCCAAACTGGGCTACCCGGTTACCGGCGTTAAAGTGGTTATCAACGACGGCGCATCCCATGCCGTGGATTCCTCCGACATGGCGTTTCAAGCTGCTGCCAGAGGCGCATTTCTGGAAGGCTACGCCAAGGCCAAGGCCGTGATTCACGAGCCGATCATGAAAGTGGTTGTCGAAACGCCGACCGAATTTCAGGGCTCGGCCATGGGGCTGCTGAACCAGCGCCGGGGGATGATCGTCGGGGCTCAGGATGAAGGCGTGATGTGTTCGATCGAAGCACAGGTGCCGCTTGCGGAAATGTTCGGGTTTTCAACGGTGTTAAGGTCCTCCACCCAGGGCAAGGCCCAGTTTACCATGGAGTTTTCAACCTACAAGCAGGTCCCTCAGTCTGTTTCCGAAGAGCTGATCAAAAAGGCATCCGAAACCAAAAAACATGTCGCATAACCGGATGGGAGCTTCAGGCCCCCGGCGGCGTACGGTCTTCAACCCCCGTTCCGCCAAAGTCATCTATCTTAAAGAAAGGAATGTTGCCATGCTGAGAAAGGATCTTATTCTGAGAAATCCCCTGAGGCTTCTGGGTCATGAAAGCGATGACATCCTGCCTGCCGGCGGTTTCGGCGCCGTACTGGCCTGCGCCGGCGTCGGTAAAACCGCTCTGATGGTGCAGATCGCCCTGAACGCCCTGCTCAGAGACAAAAACGTCCTGCACATCAGCCTGAACGAGCCGGTGCACAAAGTATCCCTGTGGTATGAAGAAGTGTTCCGAAACATCACCCGATCCTATGAAATGCACGAGATGAACGAACTCTGGGAAACCATCCTGGTGCACCGGTTCATCATGACGTTTCAGGTTGAGGGATTCAGTGTTCCCAAACTCAAGGAGCGGCTGACCGATTTAACGGCTCAGGGCATTTTTTTCCCCCAGATGATCATACTGGATGGCCTGCCGTTCGATAAACCCGTAACCCGGATCCTGACGGACCTGAAAATGCTGGCAACCGATTATCGCCTTCCGGTGTGGCTGGCGGTCCGGACCCACCACCACGAGGAATATGGATCGGACGGCTTGCCCGTCCAGATCGACAGCATCTCCGAACTTTTTAATGTGGCCATACAGCTTCAGCCGGAGGGCAAGGAAGTTCTGGTAAAAGCGCTCAAAGGCGGCAATCCGGCTGCCGGACAGTCGAATCTTTACCTGGATCCGGCGACCCTATTGATCAAAGACAAGATGCTGTAAGCCTGTCAGGATATGAATATCCGGAAAAGCTTGCCGGCAAGCTGCGACAGCATGTCGCCGAAATAATGGCGGCCGGTGAGCCGTTCAAACCCGAAATACAGAATCAGACCCACGGATCCGATCCGCGAACCGATGCGGGAAGGCCATTCCTTCAGCATTTCCGGAAACAGGGCGGGCAGTATGGCAGCGCCCGCCAGCGGCGGCACCGGCAGAAGATGATAGACCGCCATGGTCAGATTCACGGACGCGACCATGCCGAATACCCTGTCTTCCACACCGTAATGTTTAAACAGCCAGACAACGCTTCCGGCGATGCTGGCCATAAGGAAATTGGCAAGCGGGCCTGCAAGGCATGCCAGCAGCGTATACAGGCGGGGCTTTGAAAACCGCTCGGTCCGCATCGGGATTGCTTTGGGCCAGCCAAACCCGGCCGCCAGGAAACAGATGGTTCCCGGAATATCCAGGTGCAGCAGCGGATTGAAATGAAACCGCCCTGGATTGTCCGTCTGGGCATCGCCCAGAAAAGTGGCTGCAAAAGCCTGGGCCTCTGCATGGACCGTTACTGCGATCAGAACGCCCACGGTAAAAGACACCATGTCGTCAAATCGGATCCGGGTCAGATCCATCGCGAACGGCGCGGAAAAAGCCAGTGAAATGGGATCTTGTATCATTTCATCCCCGCCGGTATCCAGGCCCGTCTCCGCCCTCGGGGCATGTCCAGGTAATGTTCCGGAACGGGTCCTTGACATCACAGGTCTTGCAGTGAAGGCAGTTGGAGGGGTTCAGCTTCAACTCCCGTTGCCCTGTTTTTTCATCCACCCGGATTTCATAAACATTCCCGGGACAGAACCGGGTGCAGGGACTTTGATACGTTTCATAACACTGCGTCACGCAAAGATGCGTATCATGAACTACAAGATGGGAGGGCTGATCCTCCCGGTGCAGGGTTTTGGACAGATAGACACCGGTCAGCTTGTCCACGATAAGAACCCCGTCAAAACATTTCGCATCGATCGAAAATGTCGCCGCCCCTGTCCTTGCCGGTTTCAATGTCTTGCAGTCTTCCGCAAGCGGGAGCCTGTCCCGGAATCCCAGACCGTCAGTTAGATATTGCGCGGCCAGATGAAAAAATTTGACCGGCGCTTTTTTGCTCAGGGCGGCGGAAAAATTCCTGCCCTCGAAGAGCTCTTCCCGCAGCCAGCTTTTTTCAAAAAGCTCTGGATAACGGCTCAATGCAGCGGCCGAATAATCCCCTTTTTCAACAGCATGCGAAATGGCTTCAGCCGCCAGCATTCCGGATTTCATGGCGGTATGGATACCCTTCAGGGCCGGCGCATTGTGCATGGCGGCCGCTGCTCCGACAAAAAGGCCGCCATCGACGCAAAGTTTGGGCATGGTGTGGTAGCCGCCGACCGACACGGTGCGCGCACCCTGTTCAATGACTTTTCCGCCCGCGATAATGCCGGATACAAACGGATGCAGCTTGAACCGGATGAATGCATCATAGGGATCCAGAAACGGATCCGCATAGGACAGGGCGGTGAGATAGCCGACGGCAACGTGATTGTCCTTCATTTCATAGATAAATCCCCCCCCCGGTGTGTTCATCCCCAGGGGATAGCCCAGAAAATGCAGATCATTGCCGAAGCTCGATGTCAAATAATTCTTTTCCGGCAGCTCGATGATTTCCCGGATGCCGGTTTCAAACACATCCGGCATGGCTCCTGAAATTCCCAGTTTGCCGGTCATCTCTTTCATCAGGCTGCCGCGCGCCCCTTCTCCAAATACCGTAACCTTGGCCAGAATATCCACCCCGGGCTCATAATTGCCTTTGGGGTTGCCGTCCTTGCCGATTCCCTTATCCCCCGTGCGGACGCCGATAACGGATGGTTTGCCGGCACCATACAGCACTTCTTTTCCGGCGAATCCCGGCAGGATATTGACCCCGAGACCTTCCGCGATCTCCGCAAGCCACCGGCAGTACCGGGAAAGACTGATGATGCAGTATCCCTGGTTTTCCAGATAGCTCGGGACAAACGGAATGCGATAGGCCTTGTCTGCCGTCAGAAAGTAGATTTCATCGTCCCTGACGGTTGCTTCAACGGGGCAGCCTTGCGCCGGATAATCCGGGATGAGTTCTTTAAGGGCAACCGGGTTCAATATGGCGCCGCTCAGGCTGTGGGCGCCGACCTCCGCGCCTTTTTCTATTACCGCGACCTCAAGGCTCAACCCTTTTTCCGCTGCCGACTGCATCAGCCGAATGGCCCCGGCAAGGCAGGCAGGCCCCGCGCCGACAAAAAGAACATCCACTTCCATCGATTCATGTTCGGTATTCATTCGCGATTCTCTTTCGTGAATCCCGCCGCCAAATGCCTTTGGCCGGTCCGCCGGATCAGTTGCCTTTCAGTTTTTTGATTTCTTCGGTGATCATCGGGACGATTTCAAAGAGATTACCGACAATGCCGAAATCGGCCTTGGAAAAGATCGGGGCTTCCGGGTCCTTGTTGATGGCCACGATGACCTTTGAGGTCTGCATGCCGGCAAAGTGCTGAATGGCGCCGGAAATGCCGCAGGCGATATAAACATTGGGAGAGACGACTTTTCCGGTCTGGCCGACCTGATCCGACACGGGCCGCCATCCTTCATCCACCGCGGACCGCGATGCGCCGACAGCGCCCCCCATTTCAGAAGCCAGTGTTTCCAGAACCGAAAAATCATTTCCGCCCATGCCCCTGCCGCCTGAGACCACAACGTCGGCCTCGGTCAATTCAATCCTGCCGGCAGCCTCCATCTGCCTTCCCAGGCAGAACGTCCGGGGGGTATCCAGCGCAACCGGCCAGGACTCGATCCGGCCCGCGCCGGAGGCGGCTGCAACAGCAAACGCATTGGGCCGAAGGGTGATGATACCGGGGCTGCTTTCCATCACGACATCCGCCAGAACCTTGCCGCCATACATGGGCCGGGTAATTGTCAGGCTCTTATTGTCAAACCGTAGGGATATGCAATCTGTGGCCAGCGGCGCGTCGAGTCTGGCCGAAAGCGCGGCGCCCAGATCCTTGCCCTGAGTGGTTGCACCCATTAGAACAAAGGCGGGCGATGCTTTTCGTATGATTTCCGCAACGACCCGGGTATGGTTTTCCGTCAGATAATTTTTCAGTTCGGCATGCTCGGCAACCAGGATATTGTCTGCGCCATAAGCCGCCAGTTGGTTGGCCGCATCCTGAACGCCTTCGCCCAATACCACGGCGACCAGTTTTCCCCCCAGGGTATCGGCCATTCTTCTGCCCTGGCTCAGGACCTCAAAAGACACTTTCCGGAAAACGCCGTCAGCATACTCCGCAACGGCAAGTATATCTTGCGACATGATTATCTCCTTAAAATAAGGCAGGCGGCAATGCCCCCTGCCATCGCTGTTACGGCATGTGGTTTATTAGATCGCCTTGGCTTCTTCATGCAGGATTCTGACCAGCTCCGCGGCTTTTGCCCGGGGGGTGGCCGCATCGATGATTTTTGCGGCTTTTCGTTTTTCCGGCAGTTTCATCGCCACCACCCGGACCCGGGACGCCGGCGCTTCCAGCCCCAGATCCGCCAGGGTTCTGGTTTCCAGAGGCTTCTTCTTGGCTTTCATCACACCGGGGAGCGATGCATAGCGGGGCTCGTTCAGTCCGCGCTGGGTCGTAAAAAGCGCGGGCAGCGGGGATTCGACAAGAGCTGTTCCCCCTTCGATGGTCCGGTGGCATTGAATTTTCCCTTCAGAAATTTCCTGCTTGATCACCAGAGACATAAAGGGAATATTTAGAAATTCGGCGACTGCCGCACCGACCAGAAAGTTCTCGTCATCGACAGCCCGCTGGCCGGCGATGATCAGATCGAATGGAAGCGTCTGAATCACGGTTGAAAGAATCCGGGCAATGCCCAGCCCGTCACAGGCTGCGGTTGCCGGATCATTTACAAGAACTGCCTTGTCCGCACCCATCGCCAGCGCCGTGCGGATCGCCTCCACGGCTTTGGCGGTTCCAACGGAAACCAGGGTCACCGTTCCGCCCTGTTTTTCGCGGATGCGAAGCGCTTCCTCGACGGCAAACTCATCATAGGGATTGATCACCCAGTTTACATCCCCGGTTTTAACAGAGCGGCCGTCCTCAGCGATCTGAATGATGGATTCGGTTGACGGCACCTGTTTCAGCAATACGATAATGTCCACGCGTTAAGTCCTCTCACTTTTATATCAAGTCTAATGGCTTTGTAAACGGCCATGTCGATAGCTTTCTGGCCGACCCGGATATGAAAATATCACTTGATTCAAAGGGAAGCAACTGCCTTTTCAATCATGGCGATCGCCGTCTCATACTCCGCTTTCCGAAAACGCAGCTTCAGGGCGGCCTTCAACATCTCCGGGGTCAACACATGATTCCGCTTTGCCAGAACGGCCAGCGAGACCAGCGCCCAGTCCTGGGGCTTGATTTTCTCGGCCTTGAAGTCAACCTCGATGACGGTTGCCGGAGATGACGGCAGTTCCATGCCGGAGGCTTTGATGACCAAGGCTTCCGGTGAAAGTTCGGCCAGCATTTTCTTCCGGCGATTCACCCCTTCCGGGGCCAGTGCTATGACAACCGAAGGGTTCATAATTCCCGTGTATTCAATTTCGGTATCGGAAAGAATGACATCGCTGACCGAGTGCCCCCGCATGACGGTAATGGGGTAATCGCTTTTCTGGGCCGCATGACATCCCGCAGAAGCCCCCGCCAGACACAGCAGTTCACCTGCGGTAATAATGCGCTGGCCGGCGCTTCCCAGTACAACCACTTCCCTGCGGCCCGCCTGCGGGGACTTGCATGCGGCTTCGATACGAACCGGATCAGCCGCGGGTTGAAGCTTTGCCGCCTCCTGCCGGTATGCCGCGCCGTATTCCTTTCTTTTGTTGCGGGCGCTGTAATCACCCAGTCCCGGAAGTATCGCCATATCGGCTTCGATGCTCTTGGGCGTCAGTTTGTTGCGGCGGGTGTAACGGCCGGGGCAGATCCCCCAGATATCGACCAATGAAAAACCATCAAATAAAACGGCATCCTTGAGGCCTTCCACCAGAGCCTTATCGTATGTGGATGCGCGGGATACATAGCCCGCTCCGGCCGCCGCCGCAACCTGGCAGATATCCAGGGGTTTTTCCAGCTTGTTTAAAAAACCGGACCCGACCTGGGCATTTTGGGGGGTGGTCGCAGAGCACTGCCCCCCCGTCATGCCGTAGTTGAAGTTATTGAGGACCAGAAGCGTCAGATCGATGTTTCTGCGGCAGGTGCTGAGTACATGGGCCCCGCCGATCCCGAGACCGCCGTCGCCCATGGTAACGATCACCTTCAGGTCCGGCCTGGCCATCTTGATCCCTGTGGCATACGTGAGCGCCCGGCCATGAAGCCCATGAAACGCGTGGGTATTAAAAAAAGTGTCGAACAGGCCGGAACAGCCGATGTCGGTGACAATCACAACATTTTCTCCGGAAATCCCCATACCCGTCAAGGCCTGGTCCAGCGCATGAAGCACCTGATCATGGGAGCATCCGGGGCAAAACACGGAGGGGCGACTGCTGTTTAATAGACTATCCATTTTGAATCACCTCCTGAATCTGCCCGGGCTTGATCAGCTCGCCATTCATCTGCCCCAGAAAAACGATTTTTTTACCGGGCAGCAGCCGCTGGATCTCCCGGACGTATTGCCCAAGATTCATCTCCGGCATGACCACCCGCTTGTAGGGCGCGGCCTTTTCCCGAATAAGCTGCTCGGGAACGGGCCACAGGGTTTTCAGGACCAGCAGCGATGCCTTCTCTTTGCTTTGCTGAATTTTTTTCACGGCTGCCACGGCCGCGCGGGCGGTCACCCCGTAAGCGATTACCAGCGTATCGGCGCCGGGAACAGCGTATTCATCGTAGTAAGTATAAGCGGATACGGATTTTTTCAGTTTGTTATCCAGTCGATCCTGCATGTTCGCGATCTGGCCCGGATCGGCCGTAATGTAGCCGTCTGTGCCATGGGTCGAGGAAGTTTGCCGGACCAGACGTTTTCCGCCGATGGGAAGAAAATCCGGCACCCGTTGGCCGTCCTTTACGCCAAACGGCACAAAAGGCTGATCCGCATCCGCCGTACTGCGTGCAACCACCTGCGGCAGGTCCAGCCCATCCAGATCGATCGTCTCACGGGTCATGGAGACTTCCTTGTTGGCGGCAATAAATACCGGGCATCGGTATCGCTCGGCCAGGTTGAATGCCTGCATGGTGAGGACATAGCAGTCCTTCACATCCACCGGCGCCAGTACGATCACGGGCAGACCGCCGCTGTTGCCCCACCGCAGGAATTGAACGTCCCCGTCGGCGCCTTTGGTGGCGGACCCGGTGGAGGGCCCCAGTCGCTGAACATCCACGATGACGATGGGGATCTCGCTGCCGATGGCAAATGAGATCTGCTCGCTGTAAAGACTGATCCCCGGTCCTGATGTGGCCGTCATTGCCTTCATGCCGGACATCGCAGCCCCCAAACAGAATCCGATGGAAGCAATTTCATCTTCTCCCTGAAGGCAAACGCCGCCTTTGGGCGGCAGGAGCTTTAGCATGGTATTATAAATTGTCGTGGCCGGAGTAATCGGATAACCGGCAAAAAAATTGCACCCGGCGGCCATCGCACCCCAGCCGATGGCTTCGTTGCCTTCCATTAACGTCAGTCCCATGTTTTTCCTTTTTCTGAAATTATAATCCACATGGATGGACAGGATTCATACCAAAGCTTTCAATTCCGCTTTTTAATTACCCCGTTCATCCTGTATATCCATGTTCAATATTCAAACAAATCAGGGCAGGCTATTGATTATGATTTACCTTACTCAATGTCGAATTTAATGCCCTGGGCCAGAGGCAGCGTGTCGCCGAAGTTGATGGTATTGGTTTGACGCCGCATATAGGTTTTCCAGGCGTCCGAACCCGACTCCCGGCCGCCGCCCGTGTCTTTTTCCCCGCCGAATGCCCCGCCGATCTCGGCCCCCGAAGTGCCGATGTTGACATTGGCGATTCCGCAATCCGATCCCCAGTGCGACAGGAAGGCTTCCGACTCTTTCAGGTTGTCCGTGAAAATAGCGGATGATAGCCCTTGCTGAACACTGTTTTGCAGGGCGATGGCATCCTGCACGTCCCCCTTGTACCGGATCAGATAGAGTATCGGGGCAAAGGTTTCCTCCTGTACGATATGGTAATGATTTTCGGCTTCAACAATGGCCGGCCGCACGTAGCAACCCGATTCAAAGCCGTCTCCTTTCAGCACTTCCCCCCCGAAAATCAATTTCCCGCCTTCTTTCTGAACCTTTTCCAGGGCATCCAGGAAAGAAATCACCGTATTCTTATCGATCAGCGGGCCGATGTGGTTTTTTTCATCCAGCGGATCGCCGATGCGCAGGCTGGCGTATGCTTTCAGCAGGGATTCTTTGACTTTATCATAGATCGATTCATGAATGATCAGGCGCCGGGTCGTCGTGCAGCGCTGCCCGGCTGTGCCGACCGCACCAAAAACGACAGATGGAATCGCCATCTTCAGATTGGTGCTGGGCGTGATGATGATGGCGTTATTTCCCCCCAGTTCCATGATGTACCTGCCCAGGCGTCCGGCAATGACACCGGCGGCATGTTTGCCGACCCGGGTTGAACCCGTCAGCGAAACCAGCGGGATGCGCCTGTCTTTGAGGATCTGCTCGCCGATCGTTTTGCCGCGGCCGACGATCAGATTGAACACGCCTTCGGGCACTTGATTTTCTTTCAGAACACTGCTCAGAATGTTCTGCGTTGCGATTGCCGTCAGCGGCGTTTTCGAGGCCGGCTTCCAGATATTCACGTCGCCGCAAATGGCCGCGATCATGGCATTCCACGACCAGACCGCCACCGGGAAATTAAATGCGGAAATGGTGACGACGATCCCGAGCGGATGATACTGATCGTAGATGCGGTGCGAGGGGCGTTCGGAATGCATGGTAAACCCGTAAAGCTGCCGCGACTGGCCCACGGCGAAATCACAGATATCGATCATTTCCTGTACTTCGCCCCAGCCTTCCTGAAGCGACTTGCCCATCTCGTAAGAGACCAGGCTGCCCAGCGGTTTCTTGAATTTGCGCAGTTTGTTGCCGATCTGCCGCACAATCTCACCCCGCCCGGGCGCAGGTATTTTGCGCCAGTATTGAAACGCTTCCTGCGCCTTTTTCACCATCAAATCAAAATCAGCTTCCGATGCCTGATAAACGGAGGCGATCCGCCGGCCATCCGTCGGCGAACAAATCATCAGCTCGCCTTGATCCATGGTTTTGCTCCATTCCAATCCGGTGGACATGCCGTAATTCTTTTCTTTGATTCCCAAATCTTCTAAAATCTTTCCGTCAAACATAAATACTCCTTGAATTTGCGATCACCAGATATCAGAACTGAACCTCTGGCCAAAACGATTTGTGATGGACAGCAAAGCGAGAGCGGCTAGTAAATCCCGCTTTCGTTCAATGGCCGGTTTTCCAGTATCCGTACGGGGCTGAATACCGACAGATCCATGGCGTGGGGCTGCCGGGTAAGTAGTTCGGCGATATAACGCCCCACAGCCGGAGCCTGCTGAAGTCCGTGTCCGGAAAAGCCGTTGGCCAGAAACAGCCCTTCAAGTTCCGGCCATTCGCCGAGAATGGCATTTTCATCCAGGGTGTTCATTGCATAGAGGCCGGCCCATCCCCGGACCAGCTTCAAAGATTCAAATTCCGGCACGAATTCGGCCAGATCCGGCCACAATATATCATAAAACCGTTTATCCTCCCATGAAAATGAGAACCCCACCGGATCCTCGGGCATGGATTTCCCCAATAGTATCAGACCGCCGGTCTCTGTTCTGAAATACATGCCGGATGGCAGATATGTCAGCGGCAGGGGCCCATCCGGCTTGACCTTCGTGTCCAGCGCAAATATCTGGCGCTTGACCGGCTGAACCGGCAGATGGACGCCGACTGTCCGGGCGATCTCGGAACACCAGGCGCCGGCGCAATTCACGACGGCCCCGGCTATGATATTTTCTCCGGTCTTCAGGCGAACGCCCGTAATCCGCTTGCCGGTTTTCGTGATTTCAGACACCTCGGCATGGAGAAATTCCGCCCCCAGGGAAACGGCTTTGGCCCGGTACGCCATCAGCACCCCGTAGGCATCGAAGTGACCGTCTTTGGGGCCGAAGGTGGCGCCCACATATCCTTCGGGATTATACAGCGGAAACCGCTCGCGTATCCGTTTCGGGGTCCACCATTCGACATCGCAGCCCAGGTCCTGCTGCATTTTTAAAGCATTTTCGGCTGAAACCCGGCCGTCTTCATTCACCAGAAAAAGGTTGCCCTCCCGGCGGTAAGCAATCGAAGGGCAGTTGCCGTCAATCGCCATTTCCTGTTCGAAATTTTCCAGCACCTCAAATGCATATTGGGATATCTGCACATTGGACCGGAAGCTGAACTGGATTCGGGCGTTGGCCATGGACAGGGTTGTGGAAGCATGCGTGTAGGTTGGATCCATTTCAATCACGACCGCTCGAAGACCCGGCGCTGTTTTCATCAGGTAATAGGCCGTGGCGCTTCCCATAATGCCGCCGCCGACAATGACGATGTCATAGGTTTTGCAATTCATATATTCTCCATCTGAACATTTGGCAGTCACGGATGCGGCGGGTCTGAATTCGACCTGTTCATATCATCCGGACTGGGTTTCTTAATAACGCAAGCCCCAACCAGCGCATTTTTTGACGGGTTGGGGCTATATTTCATCTCTGAATTAAATCGGGTTCAAATCAAAGACGCTTTTTATTTATCCTGCTTGACCTCGCCGGCAGGCGATGTCACAAAAACCGGGCGCTTGCCCTCGCCGGTGGCGTCAAACTCGTACATGGGGTTTCCAACGCCTTCCACCTTGACCTTCTTCAGGTTCTGGATAAATGATTTGCGGTCCACACCGCCGATCTCGATGACTTTTGCAGCGACCTTGACCGCATCATACCCATAGATGGCTGCCAGGGGGGGAAATCCGCCGTATTTCGGGGTCCAGCGATCCACCAGAACTTTTGCAGCCGGCCGTTTCACATCCACTGTCGGCGACAACAGGATGTACACGTCCTTCACATCACCGGCCAGTTCAAAGAACTTGGGTTCAATCAGCCCGTCCGGACCGTAGATGGGGATGTCCCATCCCATCTGACGCACCTGTTTCACCAGGAGTCCGCCTTCATTGTAGGTGACGAAAATCAGCAGCATGCCGGGATTTTCGGATTTGGCCTTCATCAGAACGGATTTGAAATCAATGTCCTGTCCGGGAGTAATCACGCTTTCATTCACGACTTTAATGCCGATCTCGGCGGCTTTTTCCTTGAAGCCCTTGAGAAGCTGCTGGCCATAATCCTGATTTTCGCTGATGATGGCGACACTGTCCTGTTTGAATCGGTTCTTGACGGTTTCCGCCATTTCGTGCGCAATGCTCCGGGTGGTGTAGGTCAAGCGGGCAACGTTGTCAAAACCCTGTTCGGTGAGAGTGTTGGCGTTGGCATAGGTGATGATGTTGGGAACGCCGTTTCGGTTGTAAACAGGGGTGGCCGCCAGCGCACAGGAGCTCATGGTGGGCCCGAGCGCAACCAGAAAATCGCTGGAAGAGACATTCTTTGCCACATTGGCGGACTCCTTGGGATCTCCGCGGTCGTCGAAAAAAGTAAGCTTCAGTTTATAGCCTTTCAACGGGCCGCCTTGAATGCCGCCCATTTCGTTGACCTCCGCAACGGCCAGTTCCTGCCCGCGTTTGTCGCCGCTGCCATAGTCGCCGTACTTGCCGGTGCAGGCATCGTAGCCGGCAATGTTGATGATTTTCTTTTTTGCATCAACCCCGTCCTTTGCCCATCCGGCGGTCCCGATCAACAACAGTGCTAAAATAATGGTGGCGCTTTTTCTGAACATGATACTTCTCCTTTCGATGTGATAAATGGTTGCCTGTTTTACATTTCGAGGGAACGCTTCCGTTCTGCAAAGCCGCTGTCCCCCTTTCAATAAACTGTACTTTCCGCCGGTTCCCCTTAAGCTTCTCCCAGGTAGCACTTCCGAACCCTGTCATCGGCCATGAGGTCCTTTGAATCGCCGTGATAAAGGATTTTACCCAGCTCCATGACATAGGCCCTGCGGGTGATTTTAAGGGCTTTTTTTACATTTTGCTCCACCAGCACGATGGCGATCCCCTGCTCGTGAAGCCGGCCGATGATCCTGAAAATTTCATTGACCAGAAAAGGCGCCAGACCCATGGAGGGTTCATCCAGAAGGAGCAGCTTGGGCCTGGCCATCAGCCCCCTGGCAATGGCCAGCATCTGCTGTTCTCCGCCGGACAGGGTGCCGGCCGGCTGATTGCGGCGCTCCCCCAGGATCGGAAAGATTTTAAAATACCGCTCGATATCCTTATTGATTTCGTCAGCATCCTTGCGGATGAACGCACCGATCTGCAGATTGGTCATAACCGTCTGCCGGGCAAAAACATGGCGGCCCTCGGGCACATGGGCGATGCCGGCATGAACGATTTTCTCCGGCGCAATCCCCTGAACGTCCTGATTCATAAAGGTGATGCGCCCCTGTGTGGGGCGAACCAGGCCGGAAATGGTTTTCAGGAATGTGCTTTTGCCGGCCCCGTTGGTCCCGATCAGGGCCACGATTTCGCCGGGGCTGATTTCAAAGGAGACGTCCTTCAGCACCTTGATCTTGCCGTACCGGGTATGAATGCCTTCCACTTTAAGCATCAGATGTCTTCCTCTTCACCCAGATAGATGCTCTGAACACCGCTGTCCGATTGAATTTCCAGGGGGCTTCCCTCCTTGAATTTTTTGCCCATATTCAACACCACGATCCGTTCGGCAACCGACATGATGAACCGCATGTTGTGCTCGATGATAAAAACCGTTGTTCCTGCGGCCTTGATCCTTTGAATGAACTCAGCCAGCGTGTCCATTTCAACCGGATTCATGCCGGCGCAGGGCTCATCCAGCAGCAGCAGTTCCGGTTCGGAAGCCAGTGCCCGGCAAATCTCAAGAAGACGCTGCTCGCCGTAGGGCAGATTTTTGGCCAGCTCATTTCCGCGATCCGCCAGATGCGCCAGTTCCAGATATTCCATGGCTTTTTCGCGCGCGGCCCGCTCCCGTTTCCAGGCGGACAGGGGCCGCAGATACACATCCCAGAGAGAATTTTTTATCTGCGAGTGCCGGCCGATAAGGATATTGGTCATCACGGAAATATTCTGAAATATCCGAAGATTCTGAAATGTCCTGGCAATTCCGATTTCGGTGATCTTATGAACCGGAAGCGCCGTGATATCCCGGTCCTTGAACAGGGTCCGGCCTTTGTCCGGTGCGTATATGCCGGTCAGAAGGTTGACGAAGGTGGATTTTCCCGAACCGTTCGGGCCGATCATGCCCAAAATCTCCCCCTTGTCGATACTCAGGCTGATCTCGTTGACAGCCATGATACCGCCGAAGTGCTTCATCAACTGACGGGTTTCCAGCAAAACCATGAACGCAATCCTTTTATGAAAATATCAGTCCTTGA
>JBBIPX010000025.1:24904-33668 GCA_037442625.1 Desulfobacteraceae bacterium | reverse complement strand
GCGCAAGGGTTATCTTTGTGCCATTACTTGAGACTATTTTCACGGTAAAAAGTCCGGATGCGGCGTTATCCAGCGTAATGACCCTTTATCCGGTTTCGGCCCTGGTCAATCGCCGTTGAAACGACATCCCCGCCTGTATCTGGCCCATTCCTTCCTGATGGCGCCTTAGCTCCGCCCCGCCTGCCTTAAGGCTGAATTTCCATCAACAACAGCAATTCTAATTATGAACTGGCGAGTGGATATTGTACAGATTAATACAGTATATTTTCAGTTTGAAAACCCATACTGCTTGCTTTTATCCCATCTATTGATTGTTCAGTGGGGATTTTACGCCGACAAAATGCCATAATTAGAATTGCTGCATCAACAATCCCCTTCTTGACAGCGCGATTCCGACATTATATCATCTGATACAGATAGCTAACGATATAAGATCGGGAGGAACATGGAAAATCTTACCCAGCGCCAGCAGCAGGTTCTGGACTTTGTTACCCGGTGCATTGACACGTTCGGGGCGCCGCCGACCCTTCGGGAAATTTCCGCCCATATCGGTACCCGCGGCACCGTGACGACGCTTCACCATTTACAAGCCATCGAGAAAAAAGGCTATCTGCGCCGAAAGGAAGGCAGTTCCCGGGGCATTGTCCTGACCCAAAAAGCCGGCAGAGCGGAAGCCCCGGTTTCTCTTCCCATCGTCGGAACGGTCCATGCAGGACTACCCCAGCCGGCTGTCGAAAGCATTGAAGGCTACTGCGAGGTCTCTGCCGAATGGGTGAAAGGTGACGGCTGTTTCTTTCTGAAGGTCAAGGGAGACAGTATGATCGAGGCGCACATCCTGGACGGCGATCTTGCGCTTATCCGGCCGCAGCCGACCGCTGAAAACGGTGAAATCGTCGTTGCGCTGATCGGCGGCGCCGCGACCTTGAAACGCTTTTACCATGAAGGCGATCATATCCGCCTTCAGCCTGAAAACAGGCAGATGCAGCCCATTCTGATTCATGAAAACGATGCGGAAACCGTCATTGTCGGAAAACTCCTGAAAACCATACGGAGCCATGACTGAACGGAGTACTATCATGAAGGACCGGATCATTCTTCATCTTGATATGAATGCCTTTTTTGCCAGTGTCGAGCAGCAGGCAAATCCGGCGCTGCGGGGAAAACCGATTGCGGTCATTGGTTCCAACGGCAGAACGGTGATTACGACCGCCTCCTACGAGGCCAGAAAATTCGGCGTCAAGACGGGCATGGCCATCTGGGAAGCCAAACGCCAGTGCCCCCGGATCATTCTTGTCGTCGGCGACAACCGCAAATACACCTACACCTCAACCCGGATTTTCCACATGATGCTGGATTACACGCCGCTTGTGGAAGTGTTCAGCATTGATGAAGCCTTTCTGGATGTCACCCATTCCCTGAAAATATTCGGCTCTCCGGAGCGCATTGTGTACCTGCTGAAGGCCCGGATCAAGCAGAGTTTTGGCCTGACCTGCTCAGTCGGCGTCGCTCCAAACAAGCTTCTTGCCAAGCTTGCCAGCGATATGAAAAAGCCGGATGGACTGACGATCATCCGACCGGATGAAGTTTCTCAGGTTATTGATTTCCTGCCCGTCAAGGATCTTTGCGGCGTCGGCTCCCGCATGAATCGTCATTTGAATCTTCTGGGGATTAAGACAATCGGGGATCTGGGACGGTTTCCGGTTGACATTCTGAAAAGAAAATTCGGCGTCACCGGACAGCATCTGCACGATATGGGCCTGGGTATCGACCACAGCCCCGTGGTTCCGGCAAGTGATCAGGAAAGGGTCAAATCCGTCGGGCACTCCATGACGCTGAGGCGGGATGTTTCCCGGCGCCAGGATATTCTCAAATACCTGCTCCAGTTGTCTGAAATGGTCGGCAGGCGTGCCAGGCGATATGGCGTTTCCGGCAAGACGATAAATCTCTATGTCCGGTATGCCGACTTCTATTCAAGCTTTGGCAAACAGCAGACCCTGGCAAGTCCCATCAACCAGAGCGATGATATTTACAAGGCCGCGGTCGATATCCTGGATACGGTTGAGCTACAGCAGCCGGTGCGGCTTCTGGGGGTTCGGCTGACCAATTTGCAGTATAAAGTCGCCCAGCTTCCCTTGTTTCCGCAGGAACGCAGAAAGGCGCTCATGGTACGGGCCATGGATGCCGTCAATAACCGTTATGGAGACGATACCGTGACCTTTGCCAGCCTTATGGATACCGCGGAAAAGGGCACTCACGTGATTTCGCCGGCTTGGCGCCCGGATGGGATTCGGTGCGTCCATATCAAGTAATGAAAATCCGGTACAGATATAGATATGTGAGGTTTTGCTTGTCGCGAATGATATTCCGCAGGGCCTCCAGCTTGGGGTCATTTGTTTCAAGGGAGCGTGCCGCCTCAAGCAGAGCCTGAATTTGCGTTTGAATGGGGCTGATGGACTCATCATCCGGTAGCCCCGTGTCGTCGGCTTCCTCCCACAAGCCAAATCATCCAGATGGCGATTGAGAATGTCCTCGAGGAAAGTCGCTAGGCCAAAGAGGTTACTGGCGGCCTGTCGCCTGATGGTTTCATCATGTCGTTGCTGGAACGAAAGGTTGTTCAAGACAGCCTGTTTCCATCAGTCCTCGAAAAGAGACGGCAGTTCCTTCTCAAGGAAAAGTGCAAGTTGTTTGGCTACCTGGCTCAAGAGCTTCGAAATACCGGCCTGGATATGCTGATCATCAAGAATATCATCCATGTTATTTCCCTGATTTAGTCCCTTAGGGTGGCGACTAATCCGCCCCCCTTACGTGAAGCAGCATGCGGGCTGCTCGGGAAACAGTCTCCCGCTCACCGTATTGTTCTCGGACCCGCCGCTGGACATGGGCCGCAGCAGCAGAATCCTGAAGACTCAAAAGCCGACCCGGTGCTCGACCGAGCTCTCGAAGACGAAATTAACCGCGCGAACCGCATGGGTCTAACCGATACGGTCCACCCGACCGATCCGCTGTTCGAGACGCATCGGATTTCAGGGGATGTCGTAGTTGATCACCACATGGCAGAACTGGAGGTTCAAGCCCTCGCCGCCGGCCTCTGTGGAGATAAGGATGCGGGCATCCCCGGCGAATGCCTGCTGAACCCGCTTTCGCTCTGCCATGTCCATGGAGCCGTTCAGGCAGGCGACCGAGAATCCGCGCTCAGTCCGGAATCTTCGCAGCATCTCCTGGATGGGCACAAACTCGGTAAACACCAGTGCCTTGAGCTCCGGGTCTCCCTCTTCGGGCTGGAGGCGGTAAAGCCAGTCGAGCAGCGCCTCTGCCTTGGCATCCGGTCCGATCTGCTCGCATCGGGCCGCAGCTTCCAAAATCAGCTTGACCTCGGCGCGCTCGTTCCTGAGCGCGACGGGTGCAAAGCAGCAATTCGATCTGCTCCCGGCCATCCAGGTCTTCCCATTCCTCATCGGAGACGATCGGAAACAGTGTCAGTTGCTCCTGGGGTGCTGCAAGTGCCTAGCCGCCTTTCAAGCATGGTGCGGATGGCGCTTTGTGCTGGAGACTACCAGCCGCTGCATCAGGATCATCAGAAAACCGATTTTGCTGCGTTTCTCGCGCATGGCCTGGTTTGTAACCCTCGCGGACGTATTCGGTGACCGCCTCATAGAGGACTTGCTGATTGCGGTGACACTCTCCCCAGGAGACCGGGGCAAGCTGTGTTCGCCGGGGCTTGTCAAGAGGCTTGAACGAATCCATCGGCACTACCACCTGTGAGAAGAGCGTCCACGAGTTTCGGGATGCGGGTTGCACGTCTTCAGTACCCGGAAATCTGAATTCAGAACCCGGAACCGCCGAAATCCGGCTCAGTGTTTTGAAATCTTCGGGTAAAACAAGCTGAAACTGCTCGTTGGAGTGAGTCGCATTTCGGACACCACAGGCTTACCAGACCCTTCGGGGCAATGACATCCGGTTGTTTTGTCAATTAATTACTGGGACAAAACAGCACGGAAGCTATCCATGCGTATAATCAAAATAACATTGACATAATTTACAGTTAAGAATAAATCAAATTCATAAATGTAATAGGTTGTCATTATATCCAGCCGAATGTCATACATGTTCCCAATAAGATGTCATCTCTTGATTTTTCCTTAAATGAATTGACAAACCATATTGACATATCATATGCATTGTCCGCTCATGCATTGTCCGCTCAATAACGGTAACACGATAACATGCAGAAATCAGAACTTATGAAAATCACGCACAACCCGAATTCTCTCCGGCTGACCGAAACGGTAAAAGGCGCCGGCTGAGCGTCCAAACTGCCTCCGGGGGACCTGGAGAAGGCGCTGTGCGACATGGTGTTTCCCACCAATGCCAATGTGCTGGTCGGGCTGGACCGGGCGGATGACGCCGGGGTCTACCGCGTATCCGATGACCTGGCCCTGATTCAAACCGTCGATTTTTTCACCCCGATTGTGGACGATCCCTATGCTTTCGGACAGATTGCCGCGGCCAACGCCCTTAGCGACATCTACGCCATGGGCGGCGTTCCCAAAACCGCCATGAACCTGGTGGCATTCCCTCTAAAAACAATGGATATTTCCATACTCCGGCAGGTCATTCAGGGCGGTCTGGACAAAATGACCGAGGTGGGAGTGGTACTGATCGGCGGGCACAGCATTGAAGACAGTGAGTTGAAATACGGGCTGTCGGTTACCGGATTCATTCATCCCGACAGGGTTCTGACCAAAAAATCGATCCAGCCGGGAGACCGGCTGATTCTGACCAAACCCCTGGGAACCGGCATCGTCAATACCGCGATCAAAGGCGGACTTGCGTCTTCAGCCGTCATTGACAGCACGATCCGCTTGATGGCGACCCTGAACCGCCGGGCCGCCGAGATCATGGGCGATTATCCGGTCAGCGCCTGCACAGACATCACCGGTTTCGGCCTTCTGGGACATCTGGCCGAAATGATGGCAGGATCAGGGTTCGGCATGACGATACATGCCACCCTGCTTCCCGTCATCCCGGAAGCAAGGGAATATGCGGCAATGGGCCTTGTGCCGGCTGGAGCCTACAAAAACCGGGAATTCCGGGAAAACATGGTGACTTTCGGTCCGAAAGTGGACCGGGTCCTTCAGGATATCTGTTTTGATCCCCAGACCTCAGGCGGGCTCTTGATCAGCCTTCCCGGCGATAAAGCCGATGCGCTTCTTTTCAGTCTGAAGGATGGCGGCGTTTTTCAGGCCGCGATCATCGGAGAAGTGACCCAGACTCCGGAACACATTACGATCCGATAGCCGAAGTCATTTCAAAATGCGGCGGATAGCAGCAAGTTTGCCTTTGTATGGCGGGTAGAGCAAGGGCAGGTCAAACCAGGAAGCCGCCTTCAGCATGCTTTTTTTATGTGAAAAACGCTCAAATCCGCTGAATCCGTGATAACTTCCCATCCCGCTTTCCCCCACGCCGCCAAAGGGCAGGTCGGGATTTACAATATGCTGAATGCAGTGATTCACGCACCCGCCCCCGAACTGAATTTTTGAAATCAGTTCCTGCTGCACCGCTTTGCTTTGACTAAAAATGTAGCAGGCAAGGGGATGCCGGGGAAGTCTGGCTATCGTATCCAGTATTTCATCTAAATTCTTATATTCCAGCACCGGCAGCACAGGTCCGAATATTTCTTCGGACATGATCCTGTCCCGCGATGTCACATTTTTCATGACTGTCGGCGCAATATATCTGTCTGCCTTGTTGAACCGGCCGCCCACAATCACTTTGTTCTGATCGATAAGGCCGACGATTCTGTTGTAATGGTGTTCGCTCACGATCCGTCCAAAATCGGGAGACAAAGACGCATCCTCGCCGTAAACATGGATGATGCGCCGCCTTATCCTGTCAAGAAATTCCTCACTGATGCCATGGTGAACCAAGACGTAGTCAGGGGCGATACACGTTTGACCCGCATTCATGAATTTCCCGAAAACGATGCGGTTGACGGCAATTTTCATATCAGCGTCGGAATGGACGATACAGGGGCTCTTGCCGCCCAATTCCAAGGTGACGGGCGTTAAATGTTTGGCTGCGGCCTCCATGACGATTGCGCCGACTTTCGGACTGCCCGTAAAGAAAATATGATCGAATTTTTGCTTCAACAAGAGCGTGGTCTCCGGAACTTCGCCGGGGATATAGGCGACATACGCCGGATCGAATATTTCCCCGATCAGGTTCTGGATCTCCATGCTGCAGGTTGGGGTCAATTCGGATGTTTTGATAACGGCGGTGTTTCCGGCGGCAATGGCTGCCGCAAGCGGGGCAAAGGTTAAGCCTATCGGGTAATTGAACGGTGAAATAATAAGATTTACACCCAGGGGCGTAAAATATATCCGGCTTGATGCCGGTTGACACAGCAGCGGCGTGCTGATTCTTGCGGGTTTCATCCATTTTTTCAACTGCCTTAACGTGCGGGTCAGATCATACAGGACAAACCCGACTTCAGTGGCATAGGATTCGAATTCGGACTTGCCCAAATCCAGTTTAAGGGCTGATCTGAACCGGCCCTCAAATTTTTGAATCCCTGCTTTAAGTTTATGCAGTTCGCCCGCCCTGAAGTCATAGGCATGGGTGACAGACGAATTGAAGAACAATCGCTGCCTGTGGACAATCTCCGGTATTTCCAGCATGGTTTTCATTTCTTGATTTTTTTTTGCGGGCCGCCCTAATTTGCGATCTTTTCGATGGTTACCGCGCAGGCCTTGTATTCCGCGGTCATTGTGATCGGATCAAAGGCCGGATTGGTCAGCCAGTTGGCGCAGGTCTCCCGGAAATGAAACGCCATCCAGACCATGCCTTTTGGCACTTCCGGTGTGATTCTGGCTTTGACCGCCACTTCACCGCGGCGGGACTTCACCCTGATTTTTTCACCCTGCGCGATGTCGAGCGCGCTGGCATCCTCTTGGGAAATGTCGGCAGTCTCTTCGCCCAAAATATCGTTCAGGCCCCTGCAGCGGCCAGTCTGCGTCCGGGTATGATAATGATAGAGCCTTCTGCCCGTTGAAAGCACAAACGGGTAGCTTTCATCCGCAACTTCCGCGGGCGGGGTCCAGTCCACGGGAACGAACTGGCCCAGGCCGCAACTGAACTCCCCGTCCTTGTGCAGAAAACAGGTCCCGGAATGCTGGTCATGGGTACAGGGCCACTGGAGGCCATCGCCTTCAAGCCGCGCATATTTGATGCCTGCAAGCGACGGTGCGAGCCGGGATACCTCGTTGTCCCAGATATCGCGGGCGCTGTCGGATTGCCAGTCTTGTCCCATGCGCTTGGCGATCTGTTTGAATATCCACCAGTTGGGTTTGGCTTCTCCCGGCGGGGGGCTTGCGGCCCTGACCCGGCTGACCCGGCGCTCGCTGCTTGAAAACGTGCCGTCGGTCTCGCTCCAGGCGGCGGCGGGCAAAATCACATGCGCAAAGCGGGTGGTCTCTGTCTGGAAAATATCCTGGCATACGATAAATTCCGCACTGGCCAGCTCGTGCTCGACTTTTCGGATATCGGGCTCGGTGTTGGCCAGGTTTTCACCAAAAATATAAAACCCTTTCACGGCGCCGGTGACCAGGCCATCCATCATCTGGGGAATCATGAGGCCGATTTTTCCGGGCAATTGATCGACATGCCAGGCTTTTTCAAATTTGGCCCGCGCATCCATATCGCCCACTTTCTGGTATCCGGGAAACACGTTGGGTAGCGCCCCCATGTCGCAGGCGCCCTGAACATTGTTCTGACCCCGGAGCGGATTCACGCCGCCGCATTCTACCCCCATGTTCCCCAGCAGCATCTGCAGATTAGCCGTTGACACCACATTGTTTCTACCGCAGGTGTGCTCGGTGATCCCCAGGGTGTAGCAGAGCATGCTGGGCCGGGTTGCAGCCATCCTTCGGGCGATGTCCCGGATCATGTCCGGGCTGACGCCGCAGATTTTTGAAGCCATCTCGGGCGGATAGGCCAAGGCTTTTTCTTTCATCTCCTTAAAGCCCATGGTGCAGGAGTCCACAAATTTTCGGTCATACAAGTCTTCCGCAATCAGCACATACATGAGACTGTTTAAAAATGCAATATCGCTTCCCACCTTGATCTGTGCATGAACATGGGCGAAATCCGCAAGTTTCTGTTTCCGGGGATCCACCAGAATGAGCTGTGCGCCATTTCGCACCGCATTCTTCAGAAATGTGGATGCGACCGGGTGAGCTTCGGTCATGTTGGAGCCGATCACCATAAACATTTTGGCTCTTCCGAATTCATTAAAGGAGTTGGTCATTGCGCCTGATCCAAATGATGTCGCCAGTCCGGCGACAGTGGGCGCGTGTCAGGTACGTGCGCAGTGATCGATGTTGTTGGTACCGATCACCGCGCGAAAGAGTTTTTGCATCTGATACGAATCTTCGTTGATGCTGCGGGCGCAACTGACGCCGGCAAGGGCGTCCGGGCCGTGTTTGGCGATGATATCCGTAAATTTTCGGGTCACCAGATCCAGGGCTTCATCCCAGGATGCTTCCCGGAACTGACCGTTTTCCTTGATCAGCGGTGTTTTCAGGCGGTCTTCGGAATAGATGAAATCAAACCCGTATCTTCCCTTGACGCAGAGCCGGCCTTTATTGGGCTCGGCATCCTCAACGCCGGTCACCTGGACGATTTTGCCGTTTTTTACATGCAGCAGTTGCTGGCATCCCACACCGCAATAGGGGCAGGTGGTGCGGATCTTTGTCGTTTCCCATGC
>JBBIPX010000025.1:0-24804 GCA_037442625.1 Desulfobacteraceae bacterium | reverse complement strand
TCGAAAGTAAGGTCCTGAAGCATGCAGGCGCCGGCTTTGTCGCACACCGGACAATCGAGCGGGTGGTTGGCCAGAATCAGCTTCAATGCCTCCTGTCGGAGCCGAAAAAGCAGATGTGATTGGGTAGCAACCCGCATGCCGTCCTCAACCGGCGTGGTACAGGCGGTTACGGGTTCGGATTGACCGTCCACTTCCACAACGCACATGCGGCAGGATCCGATTGGATTCAACCTTTCATGATAGCAAAGGGTCGGAATTGCAATGCCGGCATTTTTTGCCGCATCCAGAATTGTCAGGCCCTTGGAAGTGGTTACCTCCCGGTCGTCAATTGTCAGTCGAATCATATCCATGGTTTGCTTTTTCTCCTTGAATCATTCTGCGGATCATCCGTATCGATATGCCATACCTGGCATATCGAAGAAAGTCTCTTATCAGCTTGGTGCAATCCTGTCAATCACCAATATTTCGAGAATCAGGGTCTTGATAACACATAATTATAATATGTATTTTCAATAAGATCACAACGATCAACGAAATCCTGCAACCCATTCTATGGAAAGAAAACCGCGTGGCATCCGGCTGTGCGATAAACGCGAACGCAAAATAAAAATAATCCACCAAATAATTTGACAACCCATATTTTTTGTTATAGGGGTATCTCACTTTAATGATACACCCATGCCAAGCGTTCACGCGATCCGTTAACAGTCACTCAATGATAGAAGCAGATTAAACCCATGAACGAATACGTCCCGGTACTGATCATGATCTTATTGGCTGCCGCAACATCCGTCGGGATGATTGTCGCAACCACGCTCATCGGACCCAAAAAGAAATTCGCGGACAAGATGGAGCCCTTTGAATGCGGCGAAAGCCCCATCGTATCGCCGAAACTGCGGTTCTCCGTAAAATTTTATCTGATCGCGCTTTTTTTTGTCCTCTTTGATATTGAAGCGGTTTTTTTATACCCATGGGCCGTGCTTTTCAAGGAACTGGGCATGTTCGGATTCGTTGAGATGATGACTTTTCTGGCCATCCTGGCGATCGGCCTGATATATGTCTGGAAGAGAGGGGCACTGGAATGGGAATAATGGACATGTTGAATCGGAAAAAAGGACCCTCCCACGCTGTCGTCCCGACCGATTCCGGAGATGAAACACACCTGCTGGGCGGCAGCGTCATCCTGACGAAACTGGAAGCCATCAACAACTGGGGGAGAAAATATTCCTTTTTTCAGTATCCGTTCGTTACGGCCTGCTGCGGCATGGAGTTCATGTCGGTTGCCGGCCCGAAATACGACCTGGACAGATTCGGGGCAGCCCTTCCGCGGTTTTCCCCCAGACAGGCGGACCTGCTGATGGTGGTGGGAACCATCAGTCACAAGCAGGCCCCCATACTGGTTAAGGTCTATAATCAGATGGCGGAACCCAAATGGGTGTTTGCATTCGGGGTGTGCGCGGTTTCGGGCGGTTTTTACGACAATTACGCGACGGTTCAGGGGATCGACACCCTGATCCCCGTGGATGTTTACGTTCCCGGATGTCCGCCGCGGCCGGAGATGGTAATTGACGGACTGATCCGGCTGCAGCAAAAGGTCATGGAAGGCAAATGGGCGGATTTCCCAAGAGGCGCATCGCCTGTCAGCAACATTGAAGATTAAATACATCGGGATTTTGATAATAGCTTTATGGATGCCAATACAACAATCAATAAATTGAATGCGCGGTTTCCGGAATCGGTCACAGAAACGCATGCTTATCGCGGTGACGATACGGCTGTCGTCAAAAAGGAAGATCTCCTTCAAATCTGCAAGTTTTTAAGAGACGACAAGGAGCTTCAGTACAATTTCATGATGGACTTGACCGCAGTGGACTACCTTGGCAGGGAGCCCCGTTTCGAGGTCGTCTACCATCTTTATTCCCTGCCGTTCAACCGGCGGTTCCGAATCAAGACCCGGGTTTCCGAATCGGAGTGCAGCGTGGATTCCATTGTTTCCCTTTGGGCCAGCGCCGACTGGTTTGAAAGGGAAGCTTACGATATGTACGGAATCGTTTTCAACGGGCATCCGGAACTCAGAAGAATACTGCTCTACGAGGACTTTCAAGGACACCCCTTGCGAAAAGATTATCCGATAAAGAAGCGACAGCCCCAGATCGGGCCTACCTGTTAATCTCAAAATGGTTACTGCCTAACTTATGTCTGATACAGCAAAAGATCTGCATAGCGAATACATGGTAATCAACATGGGGCCGTCGCATCCGGTGACCCATGGGACGGTAAAATTTCTGCTGACCCTTGAGGGGGAAACCATCATCGACATGAAAGTGGACATCGGTTACCTTCACCGGGGTTTTGAAAAGATGTGCGAAAACGGAACCTGGGAACAGGTCATGCCCTATACAGACCGTCTCAACTATGTCTCTCCCCTGATCAACAATGTGGGTTACGCCCTGGCCGTGGAGAAACTGATCGGCATCGAGACGCCGCAGCGGTGCCAGTATATCCGGGTCATCGCAAGCGAACTGGCGCGCATATCGGATCATTATACGAACATTGCGGCCAGCGGGCTGGAACTGGGGGCGTTTACGGCTTTTCTTTATTTTGTTGAAGCCCGTGAACTTGTTTGGGATCTCATCGAGATGCTGTGCGGGGCCAGGGTAACCGCCAATTATGTCCGGATCGGCGGTCTTAAGAACGACCTGCCGGACGGGTTCAAGGCCAAGACCCGGGATGTGTTTAAAAGATGCCGCGAGCTGTGGGCCGATGTGGATCATCTGCTGACCAAAAACAGGATTTTCATCGACCGGGTCAGAAATGTGGGCATCATGCCCCCAAAAGATGCAATCGCCTGGGGCTTTACCGGCCCCTGCCTGCGGGCATGCGGCATTCCCTATGATGTCCGCAAATTTCATCCCTATCTGGTATACGATCAAATGGATTTTGAAGTTCCCGTCGGCGAAAAGGGGGACAATTTTGACCGATATGCGGTAAGGATGGAGGAAATCAATCAAAGCATGCGGATTGTGGAACAGGCACTGGATAAATTGCCGTCCGGACCCATCAATGTCGACATGCCGGAATACAGATGGCAATCCAAGGAAGACATCAGCAATCGAATCGAGTCCTTGATATTCCACTTCAAGACCGTCACGGAAGGCATCAAGCCGCCCGCCGGAGAAGTTTATTCGGCTGTCGAGGGGGCCAACGGCGAGCTCGGGTTCTATCTGGTGAGCGACGGAAGCGGCAAACCCTATAAGTGCCGGGTCAGACCGCCCTGCTTTCCGCTGACCGCCGCCATGCCGAAGATGGTTAAGGGCGGGTTCATTGCGGACATCGTTCCTACTTTTGACATGATTAACATGATCGGCGGAGAATGCGATAGATAGCCATGGTTGCGGACCTCATTGAATCTGTTGTCAAAATTTTGTTCATATTCAGCGTCAACATCGGTTTTTTTTCGCCCATTCTCGGATGGGTGGAAAGAAAGCAAAGCGCGCTGATGCAAGACAGGGTCGGGGCGAACCGGGCGGACGTATTCGGATTCACCCTGATCGGTCTTTTTCATCCCATTGCGGATGCCATCAAGGTGCTGACCAAGGAGGATTTCGTTCCCGAAGGCGCGGACCGGCTCTTTCACACCCTTGCGCCCTTTATCAGCCTGACGCCGGCGATCATCGCCTTTGCCGTGATTCCTTTCGGCGGGCAGTATGTGCTCTTCGGCCACCATGTCAATCTGATTATCGCCGATCTGGATGTGGGGATTCTCTTCATATTCGCGTTTGCCTCCCTGGCCTCTTTCGGCGCGGTGCTCGGCGGATGGGCGTCCAACAACAACTGGTCTTTTCTCGGCGGACTCCGCGCATCGGCCCAGATGCTCTCCTATGAAGTCGTCATGGGGCTGAACATCATCGGCGTGATCATGGTGTACGGCACCCTCAGACTCAGCGAAATCGGGGCCATGCAGGTCAATTTTTTCCATTGGGGCATTTTCCTTCAGCCTGTCGGTTTTATCCTCTTTTTTACCTGCGCCATCGCTGAAAACAAGAGAGCCCCTTTTGACGTGGCCGAAGCGGAATCGGAACTTGTGGCAGGGTATTTTACCGAATACAGCGGCATGAAATTCGTCATGTTCTGGATGGGGGAATTTCTTGAAATCGTAACCATCGCCGGCCTGATCACCACCCTGTTTTTCGGCGCTTGGCACCTGCCTTTCGTCAGCGACCGGATGCTTGTGGATTTCTTCGGTTTTGCCGGTCCCGATGGCGCGAATATTCTGGCCATCCTGGTGAACATTGCCACATTCTTTGCAAAGGTGCTCTTTTTTATCTGGCTTCAAATGACGATTCGCTGGACCCTTCCCCGCTTTCGTTACGATCAGGTCATGCGGCTCGGCTGGAAAATGTTTCTTCCGATCGCCCTCATCAACATATTCATAACCGGACTGGTGCTTTTGGTTAAATAAAATGGCAGATCCTACAACACGACACAATTATCCCCCGATGGGTGTTCCCTTCGAGAAATTGAAGCCCAAAAGGGTTCGGAAAAATATAGAGCTGACCTTGTGGGAAAGGCTCTATATTTTTGAGATCATCCGGGGATTGCACATCACATCCATGCATTTTTTTACCAATTTGATCGGATTTGTCCTGCCGCCCAAGGGTAAAAAAAGAAAAATCATGACGGTCTACTATCCGGAAGAGAAACTGGAGCTTCCCATTGCCTACCGCGGCAGGCCGGTTCTGGTCATGCGGGAGAACGGAACGGAAAGATGCGTTGCCTGCGGGCTCTGCGAAAAAATCTGCCCGGCATCCGCCATAGCGATCGTTGCCGAAGAAAGGGAGAACGGGGACAGGTTCCCGGCCAGTTACACGCTGGATATGTCCCGATGCGTTTTCTGCGGCTACTGCGAGGAAGTCTGCCCCAAGGAGGCCATTGTCATGAGCGCCGAATACGAGGGGCTTGCCAGACGGAACAGAAACAACCTGATCTTTTCAAAAGAGAAGCTGCTGCGGCCTGAAGAAAGCGTCCGGGATCGTATTGATTATATCAGAGGAATTTACGCCAGATGCAATTATTGATGTTCTATATATTCGCTTTGGGCGCGGTTCTTTCCGCAACGTTGATGGTCACCAACATCAGGCCCGTTACAGCGGCCATGAACCTCATCATGACTATGTTCTTCCTTGCCGGAATATACGTCCTGCTGGATGCGCACCTGATCGCAGCCCTTCAGATCATCGTCTATGCCGGAGCCATCATGGTCTTGTTCCTTTTTGTAATTTTGCTCCTGAACATTCACGAAAAGGAAGGAGAGACGGCCCGCAGGAAAGTCATCATCCAGTTCGGCAGCATCGCAATCGTCGGCACCCTTTTTATTGCCATTGCAAGACTGACGGTGATAGCCCCATCCCTGGTCAAAATCGGCCAGAGCGCCTATCCATTCGGAACCACAAAGGCCGTGGGGAAGCTTCTTTTCACCGATTTTCTGCTGCCTTTTGAAATCGCTTCGTTCTTGTTGCTTGCAGCCATTGTCGGCGCTGTTATCCTAGCCAAAAGGAGGGTTGATGATCCGGAGTAATTGCCCTTCATTCCGGATTGTCGATGGTGATCTATGGTTTCATTGAACGCATACCTGATACTGGCGGCCATACTCTTTTCAATTGGCGCCGTCGGCGTATTTACCCGCCGGAACGTTTTGATCATTTACATGTGCATCGAACTGATGCTGAACGCCGTCAATCTGACATTCATTGCATTTTCCAAGTTTTTGAACGACATGAGCGGCCATGTGTTCGTGTTCATGATCATGACCGTTGCCGCTGCGGAAGCGGCGGTGGGACTTGCCATTATCATCTCGCTTTTCAGAAATAAAGCGACCATTTATGTGGATGATATTAATTTAAGTAAAGGTTGATGAAAACGTGCAGACGATTCTATCCATAAAACCATTGCTTGCGGTGCTGACATCTCTACTTGCCGTACCCCTGATTTTACTTACCGGGGAAAACCGCCCGAATCTGCGGGAATTCTGGTCGATACTGGCCGGAGTCATCAAATTTTCCATCGTCATTTCCATGGCGCCCTTGATTTTCTCCGGCCATACCATCGAATACACGCTGATCAGCTTTTATGAAGGAATCGACATCAAGTTCCGGGTCGACGCCCTCGGGTTGTTATTCGCCACCGTTTCCTCCTTTCTCTGGATCGTGACAACGTTTTACTCAATCGGGTACATGCGGTCCGGAAAAGAGCATTCGCAAACGCGTTTTTTCACCTGCTTTGCAATCAGCCTGTCCGCAGCCATCGGTGTGGCTTTCTCGGCCAATCTGATCACGCTTTTCGTATTTTATGAAATCCTGAGTCTTGCTACCGTCCCTCTGGTCGGACACAAAGAAACACCCGAGGCCCAGGAAGGGGCCAAGAAGTATTTTCTATACCTGCTCAGCCTCTCCAAGACCTTGCTGCTGTCCGGTATCATCATCATTTATATGGTTGCCGGAACCACCGATTTCCAGAGTCATGGGCTTTTGCAGCACCTTCAGGGAACGCCCCTTCTTTTTGTCGCATTTTTCCTCTTTTTGTTCGGTTTTGCCAAAGCCGCCGTCATGCCGGTTCACAACTGGCTGCCGTCGGCCATGGTCGCGCCCACGCCGGTCAGTGCCCTGCTGCATGCGGTCGCCGTTGTCAAGGTCGGCGTCTTCTCCATTTTAAGGGTGATCTTTCATATCTACGGCGTTGACATGATGACCCGGCTTCATCTGGGCATCACAGCAGCCTATATCGTTTCATTTACCATCATCATGGGTTCCGTCATCGCCCTGTCAAAAGACAATCTCAAAGCCCGGCTAGCGTATTCCACCATCAGCCAGCTCTCCTATGTCCTGTTGGGGGCGCTGCTCCTGACGCCGGCCGGCATGGCCGGCGGTATTGTCCATATTGCCAACCATGCCTTTTCCAAGATCACGCTCTTTTTTTGCGCCGGCTCCCTGTATACAGCGGCGCACAAGACTGAAATCAGCCAATTGACGGATATCGGCAGAAAAATGCCCTGGACCATGACCGCGTTTTTTATCGCCTCCCTCAGTATGATCGGGGTGCCTCCGGCCGCCGGTTTCGTCACCAAATGGTACCTGGCCATCGGATCGATTGAAGCCAGCCAAATCCCGCTTCTGATGGTCCTTCTGGCAAGCACGGTTTTGAATGCGGCTTATTTTCTGCCGATCACCTATAAGGCTTTTTTTCAAAAAGAAGCGGCTGTCGCCTCTCTTTCATTGCCCGATCATCACGGAGATCACCATGAAGATTTCAAGGAAAACCCCATGGTGGTCATACCGCTTGTTCTGACAGCCATTATTTCACTGATCATCGGAATATTTCCGGTTTACTTTTTAACGCTTGCCCAGGAGGTCATCCGATGATCAAATGGATCGTGGATTTTTTCGGAAATCCGGAATTTGCCGGAACGAGAAATAAACTTGGGTGTCTTTCGCTCGTCGTTGTTTTTGCATCGGATTTTTTTGTCCACCGGGAACATGCCGAATATATCTGGGATAAAATACCCGGCTGGGGGGCTTTTTACGGGTTTGTTTCCTGCGTGATCATCATTCTTGTCTCTAAATTCATTGGTCATCAGGGCGGCATCATGAAGCGTGAGGATTATTATGACGATTGATTGGTTTCATCCGTCAATATTTTTTATTTTCGGGGCGGTATTAATCCCGTTTTTGCGGGGCAGACTGCAGCAGATCTATTTGATGATGATTCCCGCCCTGGCGGTGATGGCGGTTGCATTCATGTCCCCGGGCACCCACTGGACCTGCAGCGTTGCCGGCACCCCACTGGTCTTTGGTGCGGTCGACAAGCTCAGCACCGTTTTTGCCTGGGTATTCACCATCATGTCTTTTATCGGCATCGTCTATGCCTTGCATGTCAAAGACTCCGGTCAGCATATGGCCGCTTTCCTTTATATCGGCGGATCGCTCGGGGTGACATTTGCCGGTGATTATCTGACCCTGTTCATTTTCTGGGAACTGATGGCGTTTGCTTCGGCTTATCTTGTCTTTGCAAAGCGCGAACAAAAAGCCATCGAAGCCGGATACCGGTATATCCTGGTTCATATTTTCGGAGGCGTCTGTCTGCTGGGCGGCATTATTCTCCACTATATCGCCACCAAATCCCTTGCCGTGGGTCCGCTTGCCCAAGACGGCAGTCTGGCCTTTTATCTCATACTGGTCGGCGTTATCGTCAACGCCGCCGTGCCGCCGCTCCATGCATGGCTGACGGATGCTTATCCGGAAGGTACGGTGACAGGCTCCGTCTTCATGTCCGCTTTTACCACCAAGACCGCGGTCTACGTACTGGTAAGGATTTTTCCGGGAACCGAACTTCTGGTCTATATGGGCACCACCATGGCCCTTTACGGAGTTGTCTACGCGGTGCTTGAAAATGACTGCCGCAGGCTTCTGGCATATCATATCATCAGCCAGGTCGGGTACATGGTGGCAGGCGTCGGGATCGGAACGGAGATGTCCCTGAACGGCTCCGTTTCCCATGCCTTTGCGCATATTCTTTATAAGGGCCTGCTTTTCATGGGTGCGGGCGCGGTCATCGAAATGACCGGAAAACGCAAACTGACAGAACTTGGCGGCCTTTACAAAACCATGCCGATCACCCTGGTGCTTTACATGATCGGCGGATTTGCCATTTCGGCCTTTCCCTTGTTCAGCGGGTTCGTCACAAAGTCCATGGTGGTTTCCGGCGCCGCGCACGATCACCGGCCGGCAGTCGCACTGCTGCTGACCATGGCATCGGCCGGTACGTTTCTGCACACCGGTCTTAAATTGCCCTATTACATGTTTTTCGCCAAGGACTCCGGTATCCGGACAAAGGAACCGCCCGCAAACATGCTGATCGCCATGGGAATGGCGGCTTTCATGTGCATCGGCATCGGTGTGCTGCCCGGAGCTCTCTATCGGCTCCTGCCCTTTCCGGTCCATTTCGACCCCTATACCGGCGATCATGTGACCAGCGCTCTGGGGATCCTGATGTTTACAGGACTTGGCTTTTTCATGCTGCTTAAAAAACTGGATCCGGAGCCCACCATCAGCGCCGACACGGACTGGGTGTACCGGAAAGGCAGCCGTGTTTTCATGTGGCTTGTCAATAAACCCATTGCAATTTACGAAAATTATCTGAGCAATATTTACGATACCTGGTTTACGAGATTCACCCTGTTCTTTTCGGGTTTTCTGGCAAGAATATTTGATGTCCATCTCATAGATGGATGCGTTAATGGTGTCGCTAATTTTTTCATGAACCTTGCTCAGACCATTCGGGTTTCCGGCAGCGGCTTGGTGAGAAATTATGCGTTTACGATGCTTTTGGGAAGCGTCGTTATCCTTACTTATTTTTTATTCACTTGATAAGATCTCGACTATGATAAATGCCCTGCACTTTCCCATTTTATCCTTCATCACCTTCTTTCCGCTGGTGGGGATCTTGTTTATCTGTTTTTTGAACGATGATCACCATGATTTAATCCGTTGGGTGGCCTTTCTGACGGCGGTGGTCTCCTTTGTTTTTTCCATTCCCCTGTATTTTCACTTTGATTCCAATACCTGGAACATGCAGTTCGTGGAATACATTCCCTGGGTAAAGGAATTCGGCATCAGCTACCACCTGGGGATCGACGGCATCAGCCTGCTTCTGGTGCTGCTGACCACATTTCTGTCCGCCCTGGCGATTCTCTCCACATGGACGGCGGTCACCAAACAGGTCAAGGGGTACATGATATCCCTGCTGTTTCTGGAAGTCGGAATGCTGGGCGTGTTCTGCGCCCTTGATTTTTTTCTTTTCTACGTGTTCTGGGAAGTGATGCTGATCCCGATGTATTTTATCATCGGCATCTGGGGAGGGGGCCGCAGGATTTACGCTGCCGTAAAATTCTTCATATATACCATGAGCGGCAGCGTTCTGATGCTGATCGCGATTCTTTACCTCTATTTCTACAACTACAGCCAAACCGGTGTATACACGTTCAATATCCTGACCTACCATGCCCTTCAGATCCCGGCAAATGCCCAGTTCTGGCTTTTTCTGGCATTTTTTCTGGCTTTTGCCATCAAAGTGCCCATGTTCCCCTTTCACACATGGTTGCCGGATGCCCATGTCGAGGCTCCGACCGCGGGCAGCGTGATTCTGGCCGGCGTCCTGCTGAAGATGGGAACCTACGGATTTCTGCGGTTCAGCCTCCCGATTTTTCCGCAGGCGACCACAAGTTTCATTCCCATCGTCATGACGCTTGCCGTCATCGGTATTGTTTACGGGGCGCTGGTCTCCATTGCCCAGGACGACATCAAAAAACTGGTCGCCTATTCCAGCGTGAGCCATCTCGGCTATTGCATGCTCGGAATGTTCGCCTTGAACATGGAAGGGGTCAAGGGCAGCATCATCCAGATGATCAATCACGGACTCAGCACAGGCGCCCTCTTTTTGATTGTCGGCATGCTGTATGAGCGCCGCCATACCCGGCTGATCGCCGATTACGGCGGCATCATGAAAGTCATGCCCGTATTCGCCACGATTTTTTTGCTGGTGGCCTTCTCCTCGATGGGGGTTCCCGGAACAAACGGATTTATCGGAGAGCTGCTGATCCTGATCGGCGCTTTCAAGTCCAACATCGGATTTGCCGCCTTTGCCATGCTGGGCCTTGTCTTTGGAGCGGTCTATCTGCTGTGGATGTACAAGCGGGTGATGTACGGCGAAATCACCAAAGAAGAAAACAAAACCCTGAAAGACCTGAACCGGCGGGAACTGGCCTACATCCTTCCCATCATGCTTTTTATTTTCTGGATCGGATTGTATCCCAAGCCGTTTCTTGATAAAATGACGACATCCGTCGACCATCTGCTGCAAAAAGTATCTGTCCAGAATGCCCAAAAAACAGTGCCGGCCGACGGGCAGAAGATCGCTGCGTTGAGCCCGAATCATGCACGATAAAAGGTGCTGTCCGGCCGCGAACAAAAAGACGATGAATTATGGAACCCATGATGCCTACAATTAATCTGAGTGCCTTGTACCCGGAAATCATTATCGCTTTTTTTGCTTTATTTGTCTTGCTGCTACAGTCTTTTGCCAGTGCCCATGGTAAAAAATATTTCGGTTATATCAGCCTGATCGGTATTGCATCCGCCATTGCCGTCGTCTGCTTTCGCCCCTCCCCTTTCAGTTACAAATCGGTTGAATATGCCTTCAACGGAATGTGGGCGGTGGACAATTACTGCCGGTTGTTCAAACTGATTTTTCTTCTGGGTACGGGTCTTACCATTCTTATCTCGATTCGGTATGTCGAGGCCGAAGGAATCCCCAAGGGGGAATATTTTGCGCTGATCCTGTTTGCAACCCTCGGCATGATGATCATGGCCAGCGGAACGGAGCTGATGACCCTGTTTCTCGGAATCGAGCTGATGTCCATTTCCCTGTACGCACTGGCCGGATATACCCGGACCCGCATGATCTCAAATGAGGCGGCTCTCAAATATTTTCTGCTGGGCGCGTTTTCCACCGGTTTTCTGCTTTACGGCATGGCCCTTTTGTACGGCGCCACCGGAACGACAAGCCTGAGCGGCATTTCACAATATCTGGCCAAAACCAGCCTGCAAAGTCCGATGCCCGTCCTGGGAATGGCGCTTCTTGTCATCGGATTCGGATTCAAGATCGCCGCGGTTCCCTTTCATATGTGGGCCCCGGACGTATATCAGGGCGCCCCTTCGCCGATTACCGCCTTCATGTCCGCAGGCCCCAAGGCCGCGGGATTTGCCGCATTTGTCCGGATTTTTGTGGACGCCCTACCCGCCCTTCACAGTGAATGGGTGGCCTTGATTTGGATCATGGCCGCTCTGACCATGACCGTCGGGAATGTCATCGCACTGGTGCAGGACAATATCAAGCGCATGCTGGCCTATTCCAGTATCGCACATGCCGGCTACGTCCTTGTGGCCTTTCTGTCCGCGGGCGAACTCGGCATCAGCAGCATATTCTACTACATGCTGGCTTATACCCTCATGAATATCGGCGCTTTTGCCGTCATTACGGTACTTGCCGGAAAAGGCGAAGAGAAAGTCAATGTCGCGGATTATACCGGTCTGGGGTACAGCCATCCGGTGGCTGCGATCGCCATGAGTCTGTTTCTCTTTTCCCTTGCCGGGATTCCCCCGACAGCCGGTTTTATGGGAAAATTTTATATCTTTTCCGCTGCAATCAAGCAAGGGTATCTGGCCCTTGCCATTATCGGGGTCATCAACAGCGTGGTATCGGTTTATTACTACCTGCGGATTACGGTCGTCATGTACATGAAAGAGGCGCCATCCTCCGGCATGAAAAATTCCGTTCCGGCGATGATATTCTCGCCTGCCTGCATTATCGCGATCCTGATATCCGCATTCGGGATTCTGCGCATGGGCATGTTTCCCTCGGACTATATCAACATTGCCAGACAGTCCCTGCTGGCACTGCAATAACGGCATAACAGCAAGAAAGCATATCAGATATGAGTACGGTCCAGTTTACGATCAACGGCCAGGAAGTTGTCGCCCCGAAGGATGCAACGATCCTTCAGGCGGCAAAGAGCTCCGGAATCCAGATTCCGACGATGTGTTATCATAAGAGAATGAATCCCATCGGATCCTGCGGGCTCTGCATCGTTGAAGTTGGCGGCAGCGCCGATCCCGTACCCGCCTGCTCAACGCCTGCGGCAGACGGCATGTCGGTCACCACCCATTCGGACCGGCTCCACCACCTTCGCCAGGATGCACTCAGATCGCTTCTGATTCACCACCCCCTGGATTGTCCGGTCTGCGACAAATCCGGCGAGTGCACCCTTCAGGACCTGGTGTTTGAATACGGCATCAAGAATGTGGAAAACCGGGCGCCCAGCCAGTCCAACAATCTAGTCTATGCAACCTCTTTGATCAAATACTGGCCGAAGCGCTGCATCTCCTGCCTGCGGTGCGTCACGGCCTGCAAGGAAATTAAAGGCATCGGCGCCCTTGAAATGCAGACCAGCTCCGAAGGCTTTCGCGAGCTTGCCGTCAATACGGAAACCTGCGTGTCCTGCGGCGAATGCCTGCAGGTCTGCCCGACCGGCGCCCTCACGGAAAATATCAGCCCGGTCAAGGGAAGGTCGTTTCTGGTCACTAAAGTACCCACCACCTGCTCCTATTGCGGCTGCGGCTGCCAGATCAACCTGAATGTCCTGAACAACAAGGTGGTGAGCATCACCGGCCGGGACGATCCCGGCGTCAACCAGGGCAGCCTCTGCGTAAAGGGCCGATTTGGTTATGAGTTTATCGCAAGCGACCAGCGCCTCACAAAACCGCTGATCAAGAAAGCCGGGAAATTCGAGGAAGCTTCCTGGGATGAAGCCCTGAGCCTTGTAGCGGATAAATTCGCCAAGATCAAAAATGAAAACGGCCCGGATGCCGTGGGGGGGCTGTGTTCGGCCAGGTGCACCAACGAAGACAATTACCTGTTTCAAAAATTCATGCGCGCGGTGATCGGCACCAACAATGTGGATCACTGCGCCCGCCTCTGACATTCCTCCACGGTGGCAGGTCTTGCCGCCACGTTCGGAAGCGGAGCCATGACAAATCCGATGCAGGATGTCATAAAATCCGGAGTTATTCTGCTCATCGGCACCAACACCACATCCAATCACCCCATTATCGCCAATTACATTTATGAGGCAGTCCAGAAGCGCGGCGCCAAACTGATCGTCGTGGATCCGCGAAAAATAAAACTGGCGGGCATCTCCCATTTGTGGCTGCGCCACAAACTCGGCACGGATGTGGCCCTGATCAACGGCCTGATGCATGTCATCATCCAGGAAAACCTCCTGGCCAAGTCCTATATCGACGCACGCACCACCGGCTTTGAGGATCTGAAGGCCTGCGTTGCCAAGTACACCCCCGAGTACGTCTCCGGCATCACCGGAGTACCGGCCAAGGACATCATTGCAACGGCCCGCCTGTTTGCAACCGAAGGCCCGGGATCGATTCTCTATGCCATGGGTATCACCCAGCATACGAGCGGAACGGACAATGTCAAATCCCTGGGAGCGCTCTCCATGCTCTGCGGGTATGTGGGGGTGGACGGCGGCGGCGTCAATCCGCTGCGCGGCCAGAACAATGTCCAGGGCGCCTGCGACATGGGGGGCCTGCCCAATGTCTATACCGGATACCAGCCGGTTGTGGATATCGGGGCATATGATAAATTCTCCAAGGCCTGGAATGCCAATCATCTTTCGCAGAAAGTGGGCTTGACCGTTACGGAAATGATACCGGCTGCCGGAAAATCGTTGAAAGCCCTGTACATCATGGGCGAAAATCCGGTTCTCAGCGACGCCGACGGGCATCATGTTCAAAAATGCCTTGCCGCTCTGGATTTTATGGTTGTTCAGGATATTTTCTTAACGGAAACCGCAAAGCTGGCCGATGTCGTCCTGCCGAGCACCTGTTTTGCCGAAAAAGAGGGCACTTTCACCAACACCGAGCGCAAGGTGCTGCGGGTACGAAAGGCTCTGGATCCCCCCGGAGACGCCCGGGACGACTCCCGCATCATCGCCGCCATTTCCGGAAAAATGGGATATCCTATGAATTATGCGGATGCCGAGGCCGTTATGGCGGAGATCAACAGATTGACGCCCAGCTACGGCGGGATTACTTACAGCCGGATCGAAAAAACAGGCCTGGTCTGGCCGTGTCCGACTCCGGACCATCCGGGCACACCCGTTCTTCACACCAAGGCATTCACCAAGGGAAAAGGCACGTTTTTCGCCATTGAATACCGTGCGCCCGCGGAATTGTCGGATGCGGAATATCCGACACTGCTGACGACCGGCCGCGTACATCAGCATTACCACACCGGCACCATGACCCGCAAGGGAAGCGCCTTGAACCGCCTCTACCCGGAGCCGCTGGCTGAGATCAACGCGGAAGACGCCAAGGTATTGAATATTGCGGACGGCAGCTTCGTCCATATCATTTCACGGCGCGGCCGGCTGAAAGTCAAGACGGCTGTCTCCGAAATGACCGACCGGGGCGTTGTTTTCATGCCTTTCCATTTTTATGAATCCGCGGTCAATCTGCTGACGAACGGCGCCCTGGATCCGGTCTCAAAGATTCCCGAATTCAAGGTCTGCGCTGTCAGAATCGAGAAAGCCGCCTGATTTAGCGCTTGTCGCTTCGCCGACCATCCAAGCCATGCCTGTTTCCTCCATATGCAAGAGGATTTCAGGCGTGGTTTTATTTTTTGTTTGATTTGAAATGCATTTCACTTGCTCTCAGTGCCGATCCCTTCTTATTTTCCCGTGCATCGAACTGAAGGCCTGAATCCCGAAAAGCCGAAAGCCGTTATCTGAGTCACGATGGAATACAGCAAACAACACGACCGAAAAGAAATCCTCAAGCTGATCACCATCGGCGTATGCCTTCTGGAGCTGCTCATCGCCGTCTGTACCTTTTTCTATCAGCAGGACACGCAGAGCCGGACGGAAATCCCCATATCTGATGAAATGGCAAGGGGTTACATCGACCATCCCGAGAAACTGAAGGAAAATGAAAAACTGGCGGTCAACCTGCATGCCTCCAATCAGAAGGCTTATATGCTCATCACCAACGAAATCGTGCGCCGCGCCTTTCCCTGGAAAGGCTGGATTCTGCTTTCCATCGGCGCGCCCGTAACGCTGGCTTTTTTGATCGTACTGGTCGCCAAGGCGTATTGCCAGGTGGCGGAACTGGGGGAAAGGGAAAGCGATGAGGGTGAAAAAAAATGGGTCAAAGGCTTGACCACTCTGAACAAGATCAACATATCGGGGTTCATGCTGATTTTGATCGGGGCGGTTTTTGCCTTTTGGTATATGCCCGAAGTCTTCAGACATGCCGGAGATGCCGCCGGCGACTGGCTGACCAGATTCTGGTGGATTCCGGTTATGGTCTGTGTGCTGTTATTTCTGGTCGTCATCTTCTGGTTTTATCTGCAATACCGGTTGAAACTAAAGGCCATGCAGATAAACATGGAAATTGAAAAGCTGAAATACCTCCAGGGCGGCGGCGAAAAAGCCGTTCCTGCAATCGATGACAATACGGGTGGTGCCATCCCGCAAATAGAAAACCTTCCGGATAATGGCAGCAATCCGGAGAGGGTTCCGCCGCTTGCATAACGGGAGATGCCCGGGGTTTCTTCCGGGATATTGGATGCGCTATCCGCCGATGGACGACATCTGGCCGGAAACCCGTTTCCCCGCCTCGGCGCTCAACCCGTGCTGACCGCCTTTCATGCTGGCGGCTTTTAAAAAAACAGCCGACAATACCGCGTCCGACGCCCCGCTGCGCAAGGGGGTTTTGAGGTCTTCCTGGTGATCCGACAGAAGGCAGGAGCGCAACTGGCCGCTGGCCGTCAGCCGGAGCCGGTTGCAGGTGCTGCAGAAATGATGGCTCATGGCGCTGATGAATCCGACCTCGCCGGGTGCGCCCGCAAACCGGAAACGGTCCGCCGGCCCGTCGCAGCGCCGGTGTTCCACCGGAATCAATTCACCGATCCGGTCCGTGAGTTTCTGCTTGATTTCCGGCGTATAAAGGCTGTCTGCCGCTGACTGTTCACACATTCCGATGGGCATGTATTCGATAAAGCGGAAATGAAACGGGTAGGTCAGGGAAAGCCGGGCAATGTCCTCCAGCTCATCCGCATTTAAGTGCCGAAGCGCCACGGTGTTGATTTTGATGGGTGAGACTCCGGCCCGATATGCTTTTTGTATTCCTTCCCAGACCTTCTCGAATGCATCCACGCCGGTTATTTTCCTGAACTTCTCCGGATTCAGGGTATCCAGGCTGATGTTGATCCGCTGCAGTCCCGCGGCAATCAGGGCATCCAGATGGTCTATGAGGAGCACGCCGTTAGTGGTCAGAGAAACATCGCTGATTCCATCAACCTGCCGGAGCGCGCTGAAAAATTCACAGGCCCCTTTTCGAACCAGCGGTTCTCCGCCGGTAATCCGGACCTTGCTGATGCCGAGTTTCGCGCCAATTTCGACCAAGCGCAGAATTTCCTCGTAGCTTAAAATATCCTCGTGTGACAGCCAGGGAATCGGATTGCGGGGGGAACAGTACTGACATCTGAGATTGCAGCGATCCGTAATGGAAATGCGAAGGTAATTCAATCTGCGGTTATGGGCGTCTGTCAGTTTCATGCCGGACTGCCGTAGAATTCAAGGATTGCCGCGCACAGTCCGGGAATGGTATAGGTTCGGGCCGTAACATGGATTTCAAGCCCGAGCCCTGCGGCCGTGGCCGTCGTGACCGGTCCGATGCTGGCAAGGGTGACGCCCTTCAGCAGTTCCCCTGCCCTGCCCGTCGGCAGCAGGGCCATGAAATTGCTTACCGTGGATGAACTGGTAAATGTCACCAGATCCACTTTGCGATCTTCCAGAAGCTGGACCAGGACATCGCCGCGGCCGTCCTGGCGGGTGCGGTAAACCGTCACCTCATCCACGACAGCCCCCATTTTCGAAAGCTCCGCCGGCAGCACCTGCCTGGCCTCTTGGGCACGGGGCAGCAGGATTTTCTTGCCTTTTACGGATTCTGCCTTGAATGCATCCACGACGGATTCCGCACGGTAGCTTTCCGGAATGATATCGCTGTTCAGGCCGAATCGCAGCAGGTGCCGGGCGGTAACCGGACCGATGGCCGCCGTCCGGATATGGCCCAGGGCGCGCACATCAAGCCCTCTGCCAAAAAGCCTTTCAAAGAAATATTTGACCCCGTTCACACTGGTAAACACCACCCAATCATATGTTGAGAGAGCATCCAGCGCCGCATCCAGCGCGGACCAGCTCTCCGGGGGCCCGACCAGAATGGTGGGCAGTTCCAGGCAGTCGGCCCCCAGATCGGTCAGGGATTTCACCAGATCGCCGGCCTGTTCCCTGGCACGGGTCACGATAGCGGTTTTCCCGAACAGGGGCCGGGTTTCGAACCAGTTGAGATTGTCCCGCAACGTCACCACTTCTCCGACCACGATGATGGCAGGAGATGACAATTTGGCGGCTGTGACGCGCGCAACGATGGTTTCCAGGGTTCCGGCGACCGTGCGCTGCCGGGTGGTCGTCCCCCACTGCACCAGTGCCACCGGCGTCTCGGGGGACTTGCCGTGAAGCACAAGCTGGTGAACAATCCGGGGAAGGTTTTTAACACCCATCAGAAACACCAGGGTCCCCGCCCCTGTGGCCAGGGATGCCCAGTTGATGCTGGATGCGTTTTTATCCGGATCCTCATGGCCGGTCACAAGGGCCAGGGTGGAGGTAAATTCCCGGTGGGTCAATGGAATGCCGGCATAGGCGGGAGCGGCAATGGCGGAGGTGACCCCGGGAACGATCTCAAAGGCGATTCCCTCGCGGACCAGAACCTCTGCCTCCTCCCCTCCCCTGCCGAAAATAAAGGGATCGCCGCCTTTCAGCCGCGCAACTGTTTTGCCTTCCTTGGCTTTTTCAGCAATCAGCAGATTGATCTTGTCCTGGGAAAGGGTGTGATCCCCGCCTTTTTTACCCACATAAATGATTTCCGCATGCAATGATGCTTCCGCCAGCAGCGAAGGGGCCGCCAGATAATCATACACCACCACATCCGCGTTCCGGATGCAATTTAAGCCCTTGACGGTGATCAGGCCCGGATCACCGGGACCGGCGCCGATCAGATACACTTTGCCGCTGGATTGATTCATGAATGTTCTCTTTTTCTTATGTTGGACCGGGAAAGCATGGCGGTTACACGGCTGGCAGGAGCGCTTCCAGCAGCCGGTCCGCACCCTTTAACAGCAGTCGTTCGGCAAGCTGAATCCCCATGGATTCGGAATGGGCTTCGGGGCCGGAAAGCGAATCACGGAGGATGGTCCTGCCGTCCAGTGATGCCACAAGCCCGCGCAGGGAAAGGATGTTTCCATCAATTTTGCCGTGAGCGGCAATCGGAACCTGGCATCCGCCCTGAAGCCGGTTCAAAAACGCCCGCTCACCCTGAACCACCCGTCGGGTCGAGAAATGATCCAGTCCGGCGACAGCCGCAGCCGAGGCCGCATCACCGCATCGAATCTCGATGCACAGGGCACCCTGCCCGGCCGCAGGCAGCAGCAGGTCTTCTTCCAGATACTCGGTGATTCTCTCTTCAAGGCCGAGCCGCCGGATCCCCGCCGCAGCCAGGATGACGGCATCCAGGTCGCGGGTATCCAGTTTTTTCAAGCGGGTGTCCAGGTTCCCGCGCAGCGGAATGATTTTCAGATCCGGCCGCACATGAAGGAGCTGGGCGGACCGGCGAAGGCTGCCGGTGCCGATCCGGGCGCCGGACTGAAGGTCCTTGAGACATTGTCCCCGACCCGAGATCAAGGCATCGAAAGGATTTTCCCGCTCCGGAACCGCACCGATACAAAGTCCGGCGGGCATGTCCCCCGGCATATCCTTCATGCTGTGAACGGCGATATCAATGCCGCCATCCAGAAGCGCCTCCTCGATTTCTTTGACGAACAACCCCTTTCCGCCGATTTTGGCCAGAGGCACGTCCAGAATTTTATCCCCCCGGGTTTTGATAATCCGGATTTCAACGGACAGATGTGCGTGCTGCGTTTCAATGGCCTTCCCGACCCAGTTTGCCTGCCAGAGGGCCAGTTTGCTGCCGCGGGTTCCGATGCGAAAACGGGTTTTCATCAGTGGCCGCACCCGGCGCAGGAAGATGCGCTGCACCCGCCGCAGGAAGACCCGGCAGAGGAACTGACCGTTTCCCCGCCGCCGCCCTTGCAGACAAATCCGCAGGCGGACAGGACCCGGCTTACCTTCTGGCTCCTGCACGCCGGGCACGCCTCGGGCTCCTGGTTTTGAATCACGAGATATTCAAAATCTTTTTTGCATTCCTGACAACAATACTCGTATATCGGCATATAAATAAACTCCTCGTCTGTATCATTTCAAAGAGGCAGCAATTCATCCTCTGCCATCAACTTCATCATCGGTTACCGCCGTCACCGGCTGATTTCTGCAACAACCGATTCAGCCTTTCCAGGTAAAGCTCATTCTCCGGAGCAATCGCCACGCTCTGCCGGCAGAACAGGCGCGCAATCTCCGGGTTTTCACCAATGGTGTCATAAAGCTGCCCCAACTGGGAAAAGGACTCCGCATCCCCGGGATTGTTCTTGACCGCACGGGAATAAACCGCAACCGCTTCCCGCGGAAGGTTCAGCGACGCATAGCATGCCCCCAGGGTTCGCAGCGCGGTTCCGGATTTGGGCCGGCAGTCCAGCGCCTTTTCCAGAAACGATCTGGCTTTTTCCGGATTGCCGGCATCCAGATGAAGCTTGCCGGTCAAAAGGGCCAGCTCGAAAATCCCGTCATCAATGGCCGCTGCCTTCATGAAAAAATCCATGGCCGTTTCTTTCCGGCCGGTCAACAGGCAGATCACCCCCAGATTGAACATGGCCATGACTTCATCCGGCTTTAACTCCAGGGCGGCTTCAAATTCGGCTTCTGCCGCATCGTACATCTCCGTCATACCGTAGCAGACGCCAAGGCTGTTGTGGACATTGACATTGGAAGGATCCAGTTGCAGCGCACTGCGATACTCTTCGGCAGCCCCCAAAACATTGCCGGACTGATAGCGGTGGTCTCCGCTGATATTCAGGCTGACCGCATCCAGGACAACCACGCTCCCGGGTCCGACCACGGCGGCATGGGCCAATGCCTTCCAGGCGTTCACCAGCGCATCGTTTTTGCTGAAACCGGCAAGGGGAAAAACCGCTATCCCGATGGAAACGGTTTCTTTTTGAAATGCCGCCAGTTGCGTCTGGATATCCGCCCCGAGATTCCGGCAGAGGGCCGGATCGGCTTGCGGGATCATGCACCCGAGGGTGTCGGAATGAATCAGCCCCCACATGGCATGAAGGGACCGGGTCAACTGCTCCAGGATAAATCCGGCATTCAATAAAAACGGATCAACTGCAAGACCCTGTCCCGAACCGACGCGCAAGTCCGGACGAATCATCAGGGCGCTGAACTCCGCCCCTCCCATCCGCCGCAGGGCCTCATCCACAAAAGCCTGCCCCGACAAAATGCCGGGAAAAGCCTGTGCAAAACCTTCCTGGATATCCCCGGAAATTGCCGGAGCGAACGCATCCGGGGGATGCGCTGTCTCCAAGCCTTTTCCGGAGGATGGCAGGGATTTTGAAAACAGGAACATCTGTGATGCGCCGGTAGAAACCCTCGAATCCGCGCCGGTTTTTTTCAAGGCCATTGTCTTCATGACAGTTCTGCTGTCCTTTTTAAAAGCGCCGAAACAGCCGTTTGAATCCACTGCAGTTCGTCGTCCTGAAGGGTTCGAACATCCATCAGAAAAACATCGGCTTCAATCCTGCCGATGATCGGTGGCGCATGATGGCGCATAAACAACTCCACGGCATGTGCCGAAATACCGGTCGCCTGCATTCCCACACAAACCGTCGGGATGTCCAGAAGGGGAAGCGAACCGCCGCCCGCCCTTGAAGATGCGGCATGCTGCGTCACGTTCAACCGCGCATCCCCGATATCTGCCAGCATCGCACACAACCTGTCCGCCCGGCGCCGGATCTCCGGCATCGGCAGGGTCAGCATGCGCAGGGTGGGAATGGCATTTATGGCTTTTTCCGGGTCCCGGTACAGGCGAAGCGTGCTTTCCAGGGCCGCAAGCGTCAGCTTGTCGATGCGAAGCGCCCGGGTCAGGGGATTTTGCTTGACGGCATCCAAGATGGCCGCTTTTCCCAGAATGATCCCTGCCTGGGGGCCGCCAAGAAGCTTGTCTCCGCTAAAAGTAATCACATCCGCACCGGATGCAACCGATTCCTGAACCGTTGGCTCTTTTTGCATACCGTATCGTGAAAAATCCACCAGGGTACCGCTTCCCAGATCTTCCATCACCGAAATCCCGCTGGATCTGCCAAGAGATACCAGCGTTTCAAGCGGCACCGAAGCGGTAAAGCCCGTCACCCGGAAATTGCTGGTGTGCACCTTCAGCAGCAGTCCCGTGGATTCCCCGATGGCCCGGGCGTAATCTTTCAAATGGGTGCGGTTGGTTGTCCCGATCTCCTTCAGGATGGCGCCGCTTCGGGTCATCACATCCGGAATCCGGAACGCGCCGCCGATTTCAACCAGTTCCCCCCTGGAAACCACCACTTCCTTTCCCTTGGCCAGGGTATCCAGGCACAGCAGCACCGCGGCGGCATTGTTGTTGACCACCATGGCCGCATCCGCGCCCGTGATCTCGCAAAGAACATCTTCAACGGCCCGGTAGCGGGATCCGCGCTTTCCCGTGCCGATATCAAATTCCAGATTCGAATACCTTCCGGCGATGGCCTGAAGATTGGCGATGGCCGCATCCGCCAGCAGGGACCTGCCCAGGTTGGTGTGCACCACAACGCCCGTTGCATTGATGGTTCTGAAAAGGTTCAAGGACATGGCACCGGCGGCTGATTTTCGGATGCTTTCAATGACGGATGTTTCGGAAATATCCTGCTCAACCGTATCGGAACCGTTTTCGAGAATTGCCGCGCGCAGCGATTCGATCACCTGACGGGCGGATCGGGTCACCACGGATACGGGAATATCCTTGAAAAACACATCGGTTTTTGCAAGCTCCAGGATGCTGTCAATGCCCGGAAGTCTGCGAAGCAGCATCTGTTGCGATTCAGAGAGTTTCATGAAACGGTCTTGCCCTTTATTTATGGACTTTTGTTTTCCAAACTAGTAACATATCATCTTAAAGCCGATGGGTTCAATAGATTTATTCACGGATTTGACACAACATATCCATTTATCAGGCAATCCCGGAAAATGGGGGGATCATGAAAAACTTGCTGGTAACCGGCGGGTGCGGTTTTATCGGGTCCAATTTCATCCGCTACCTGCTTTCTGAATCCGGTTTCAGCGGCCGGGTGATCAACGTGGACCGCCTGACCTATGCCGGAAACCCGGAAAATCTTGCCGGCATCGACGCGACATTTAAAGACCGCTACGCCTTTGTCAAGGCGGATATCTGCGACCGGGCGGCAATGTCGGATGTGTTCGACACCTTTCAAATCGATGCTGTCTGCCATTTTGCCGCCGAATCGCATGTCGACCGATCCATCGTCGAGCCCGACGCCTTTATCAAAACCAATATCAACGGGACGTTCAATCTTCTGGAGCTGGCCAGGCGGCACATGCACCGCATGGCGCTGTTTCACCATGTCAGCACAGATGAAGTCTATGGTTCCCTTGGAAGTGACGGCTGTTTCACGGAAGCCACGGCCTACGATCCCAGCAGTCCCTACTCGGCTTCAAAAGCGGCCGCGGATCACCTGGTCATGGCTTACAGCCGCACCTACGGCCTGCCGGTAACCCTTTCCAACTGCTCCAACAACTACGGTCCCTACCATTTTCCGGAAAAGCTGATTCCCCTGATGATTTTAAACGCTCTGGAAGATAAACCCCTGCCTGTTTATGGCGACGGCCGAAACGTCCGGGACTGGCTCTATGTCAGGGATCACTGCCGGGCTGTCTGGCACATCATGCAGAAAGGCATGCGCGGTAATACCTACAATGTGGGCGGACGCTGCGAAATGACCAATCTTTCCGTGGTGGAGATGATCTGCGATATCCTGGATGAAATGGCGCCGGCGGCAGACGGTTCCAGGAGGGGCCTGATCACCTTTGTCAAGGACAGGCCAGGCCATGACCTGCGCTATGCCATCGACTGCGGTAAAATTGAAAAAGAACTGGGGTGGCTGCCGGAAGAGTCCTTTGAAACCGGCATCCGGAAAACCATCCGCTGGTATCTGGATCACCGGGAATGGGTTGAGCGGATCAAAACCGGCGCGTATCTGGACTGGATTGAATCGCATTATCAGTGTTAAGTCCGGGGGGGCTTTTCGTGTGATCAATGCATTAAAATAAGCCGCCCCTTAAAACTGGATATGCGCAGCAAAGGCCATATGAAAACAGCCAAAGATTACATCATTTTCCCGCTCGATGTACCGTCCGTCGATGCCGCCAAAGGTTTCGTCCGGCTTCTTTCCAATCATGTCGGCATGTTCAAGGTGGGGCTTGAGCTTTTTGTCCGTTCCGGACCGGAATTGGTTCGCTGGATTATAGATTCCGGCACGGCCGGCGTTTTTCTGGATTTAAAATTCCACGATATCCCGGCGACGGTTTCGCGGGCCATGGCCGGGGTCGCCGGATTGGGAGCCGCATTTGCAACGGTTCACTGCGGAGAGAATCCGGCCATGCTGAAGGCGGCGGTGGCGGGCGGGAACGGAAGGGTCGGGGTGCTGGGCGTTACTGTCCTGACGAGCGTCTCCGGACAGGACATCGCGTCTGCCGGGTTTTGCCGGGAATATGAAGAAAATCCGGCCGCTCTTGTCATGAAACGGGCGGAAATGGCGCGGGATGCGGGATGCGCGGGGATTATCTGCTCCGGACATGAGGTATCCGCCGTGAAACAGCGGCTTGGAAAGGCGTTCATCGCCGTGACACCGGGCATTCGCCCCCTCTGGGACGGGATATCCGCGGATGACCAGGTTCGCATCACCACACCGGCGCAGGCGATAGCCGGCGGCTCTGATTTTATCGTTATCGGAAGACCGATCCGCAATGCGAAAGATCCCGTGATGGCCGCCCGGCGCATCGCCGATGAAATCGCGGCCGCCATCGCCCGCTAAGGGTCCGGACCGGATGTTCTTGCAGCCTTTTTACAGCGCCCGTATCCGGTA